>JAYSXP010000319.1:0-4728 GCA_043717125.1 Polyangiaceae bacterium
GTCCCGCCAGGCCGGTAGCCTTCAGACTTACCCCGGTTGTACCGGTCGCCGTTGTATAGGTATTACCGTCAAGAGAAACCTGGCTAATATCCTGGCTAATGTTCACCCCGGCCAGCCCGGCTTTGCTGCCGCTCCCGGCCGTTGTCATTTCCATTCCCAGGTACTCGTCAGCGGACGTAATCGGTGTCGGGCAAGTTTTGATACACATATAGCCGTCAGCAGTGGTACTGCCAAGAGCAGTTCCCGAACTATTCATAATAGTGAATTGGACGGTAAACCCATTCAACTTGCCGGCATTACCGTCACTTACGGCGACAACCAGGTAGCCGGTAGTTGTTATAGGATTGGCCGTAGAATTATCACTTTTAAGTACCAACGTATTTACAACAGTGACCGGGCTTGCCAGGTTTGGTGTTACTCCCGTGGCTACCTGAACCGCCGCGTCCACACTATAAGTTTGAGCCGCACTGGCCGAGGTAAAGGTTGTACCGGTCTTGCTGGTGATTGTCGCCGTAACTACCCCATTTACGTCGGTCAGGAAGGAAGTAGTAGGAACAGTCCCGCAGTTACCCGAACAACCACTTGAACCGGTAACGTTAAATTTCACCGGCACTCCCGCACCGGGATTATAACCACTCATTCCGGTGACAGTAGCGGTTATTGTATCGGTGCCTCCATTGACTGCAGGGTGCGGCTTGGAGATAGAGGCAATCTGCACGGTGTTAACTACCGATATATTAAGAGATATTACTTGTGTTCCAATAGTAGTCTGGGCTTTGAGGGTCCAGAGACCATAAGTACCATTAGCGGTTATGCTGCCGGTGGCCTGTCCAGCACCGTTTGTTGTGCCAGTGGGAGAGGTAGCGGTGCCGTTAGCGCCGCTACTAACTACCGGTGTCAGGCTAACAGAAACTCCACTTATTGGAGTATTAAGATACCCCTGGGCCGTTACGACCACCGGCACACTGTCCAAACCTGCTGCCGTAGTTCCGACCAGTGGAGTAGGGGTAGAACTTGAAACCAGGGAAACTATGTTGGTAATCGGGATACTTACTGTCATCGGCTGGCCGCTAACAAAAGCCGCGCTAACGGTATATACACCGGTCGTATTTGTGCTGACGACATTAACAGTAGCCACACCGCTGCTATTGGTCGGGGCCGGATTAGTGCCGCTTAAAGTTCCGAGGGTAGTATCGTTGGAAGTAAACTGGATTTGCGCTCCCAGAACACCCCCATTATTGCCGGTGACTGTGACCGTAACCGGTTTGCTTTCTCCACCCGCTAACGGGGTAGCCCCGGAAACTACCGCCAGGGTAGCGGTAGTAACCGCATTTATGGTAGCATCCGTCGCAGCTACCACCACTGAGTTATATTGGGCCTGAGCGGTTATTGTGTAAGTGCCGATTGAGTTTCCGGCTTTCAAAGTGATACTGGCCTGACCATTATTAGAGGCGGTAGTAGCGCTGTTCGATCCACTGATATTACCTTTGGAGGCATCGTTTGAAGTAAATATCACGGTTACACCACCGACCGGTGAATCGCTATAACCGCTAACTCTGGCAGTTATTGTGGTGGTTTGACCGTCGTTTGATGAACTGGTGCTGGCGGCCAGAAGGCTGGGCGTGGAAGTCGAATTGATGATGACCTTATTAGTAACCGGGATTGTGACCGGCGTGGGTGGGGTTGTAACCTGACCGCTGGCAAAACCCGCGCTTACGCTATATGAACCAATCTTACCGCCACTTATCAGGTTCACGGTAGCCACCCCGTCAGCGCCCGAAGTGGCCGGGTTACCGCTGGCGATACTTCCTGCGGTAAGGTCGCTGGAAGTAAACTGGATTTGCGCCCCAGAAACTTTAGCCCCGGCATTACCGGTGACTGTGACCGAAATAGGGGTACTTTCTCCATTAACCAGCATTGTCGGGGCTGAAATGGTAGAGAGGGTAGCCGTAGTTGCGGCGTTAATAGTGGCATTAGTGGTAGCTATTACGATTGTACCTGCTTTGGCCTGGGCAGTGATGGTGTATGTGCCAATTACGTTACCGGCTGTCAAAGTGGTACTGGCAACTCCGCCAGTAGGGGTGGCAGTAGCCGGGCTAACCGTACCCCGGTTGGTGTTGTTCGAGGTGAAGTCCACTGTTACACCGGTGTTGATAGGTGTATTGTTAAAACCGGTAACGGTGGCGCTTATAGCCCGGCTTTCCCCGGTTACGGCTGGACTGGCGCTACCGGCCAGCAGGGATGGAGCGGAAATCGAGGCGATAGTCACCATATTAGTAATCGGGATGCTTACCGCTGCCGGTGAAGGATTCACCTGCCCACCGACGAAAGCGGCCCCGATGGTATAAGGCCCGGCTTTATTACCAGTGACAACATTTATTGTAGCCACCCCGTTTGCATCGGTAGCGACCGGATTAGTGCCGCTTAAAGTCCCCAGGGTAGTATCGTTGGAAGTGAACTGGATGTTTACACCTGAAACTTTAGCCCCGCTATTGCCCGTAACCGTTATGGAAACTGGGACAGATGGATTACCGGCCAACGGAGAAGCTGCCGAGACGGTCGTGAGGGTAGCCCTTGTAATCGCCGGTATAGTGGCAGTATTTGCGACTACAGTAGGACTAAGTTTGGCCTGCGCGGTTACGGTGTAATTTCCGATTACGGTATTGGCGGTTAAGGTAGTGGTAACAAGACCGTTACTGGCGCTGGTGGAATTAGCGGTAGTAATATCACCCCTGGTTGTATCGGTTGAAGCAAATACTACGTTTACTCCGCCCACTCCGACTCCGCCAAAGCCAGTGACAGTTGCGCTGATGGTTCCAGATTCTCCAGCTATCACCGGACTGCTACTACCAGCCAACAAGCTAGGGGCGGAAACTGAACTTATGTTGACCGTGTTTGTTAGGGCAAAGGATTGGCTTACAGTGTTGCCACCATTGAGCGGACTCCCTAGAGTGGCGGTCACGTTGTAACTACCAAATAACGAGCCAGTTTTCAGGGTAACTTGCGCTATCCCAAACCCATCGGTATAAGCGAGACCATCAGAAGGATTGAGGAAAGTGGCCCGGTTGGCGGCTACATTGTAGGTTACCAGGGCATTGGGTATAGGGTTGGACAGATAACCGGTAACCTTCGCTTTCAAGGCACTTTGGAAGGTTTCGCCTCCGACGAGTTTGGTCTGACTGCTGCCATCTTCATAGGAAAGGGTTGCTGAGTTAAATGCGGTAAGCGCAACCGACCGGGAAACACCAACTACCGTTGTTGTAGCGGTTATGCTGTAACTGCCCAGAGAAGTTCCGGCGCAGAAGCTGGAAACATTAGCCGAGTCGTTGATAGTAGCGATACCGTTACTATCAGTATTAACTGTTATTGAGGTAGCCGAGCCGCTACAGGTGCCGCCGCTGGAAAATACGCCCATTTCTGGACCAGCTACGCTAAAAGTGACTGGCTGGTTCGGCACTCCTGTGTTAGCGGCCCCCACTACCTTCACCTGTAACGGCCCAAATTTCTCACCGCCAGCCTGCTTAATTTGACCACTGGTTGCAACCACAGGTTCTAGATTAGCCAGGTTGGTTATGTTGAAAGTCGCATTTTGGGAAAGGGTTGCACCAGGCACGGTTGTGGTAAGGCTATAAGCTCCAAGCTGGTTATTGGCCCTGATAATATCCTTATTAACGGTTGCCTCGCCATTATTAGTGCTGGCGAGAATAGTCGGACCCGTGACAGCAGGGCTAGAATTGGTATCGGTAAAGATTGCGCTGGCTCCCGTAGATGGGGCGGTAAAGAGTACCTGGGTCCGATTACCGGCTGGATCAAATTGCTCTACCGGGTTATTATACTGGTCAACCACAAGCACGAACAAGGCAGCACCGAAGTTTGCTCCCACATCCGGGGTCTGGTTATCGCCACTTACAATAGTAATTTTACTGGCATAGTCCGCCTTATTTGTAAATTTTACCGGACTGGTGGAAGTCACACCATTGGCCCGTACCGTTATATTATACGGTCCTCCTGCTTTGGTATTGGCCGTAACCGAATTGATAGTTGTTAGGCCATTACTATTAGTAGTGTCCCCGGCAACCGGATCTATCGCCGTAGCCGTAGAACCAGCCGATGAGCCAATGGTGTAAGTAACAGTTGCTCCTGGAACGACATTATCGTATTTGTCAGCTACCCGGATAGTAATCGGAGTACTGTAGGTAGTCCCTACGGTAACGGTAAAGGGCATACTTACATTCGTAGGTAGCACTGGTGTTATATGCGGTCCATCCGGCGCACCAGCCAGATTGGTAAGGGTGATCGTTCTAGAAAATATATTCGAGTCGGTTAGACTGGCCCTAACAGTGGCAGTGATTGGATAGCTTCCTGATTTAATTCCGGCGTGGAGCGCTCCATCAGGAAGAACCGCATCACCATTAGAGTTAGTTACGGCTGTGGCCTGGTTTGAGGAGCCATTAATTATACCAGTGGCTACGCCAGTAATGGATACCGGTATCGAGAAAGTTACTGGATAATTGTTAATCGGGTTCTGGAACCGGTCTTCCAGGTGCAGGTTAAAACTCCCGAAGGGCAGATCAACTGGCTGGCTGGTTACGCCCTGACTTGTAAAGAGTATTTCGCTGTTAGCGACCGTATTTTCCGCCAGGTTGGTCAAATCAATATTATTTGAAATAAAACCGCTCTGGTTAATTGGTGTAGCAACTGTACCAATGACCTGATAACTTCCAGCTT
>JAYSXP010000320.1:0-13591 GCA_043717125.1 Polyangiaceae bacterium
GTGCGAGAGCTGTGCCCAGCACTCGGCGCGTAGCTCGTCGTCGGTAGGAGCGAGTGCGACCGCCTTCGCGAAGATCGCGCACGCCTCGTCATCCGCGCCCACCGCCGCCTTGGCACGTGCAAGGGAGCGCAGCGGGCCGGGAGCCGACGCATGCGACGAGGCGAACGCGGCGAGCGCGGGAATGCACGCCTGGACCTGCGCGATGTCCTTCATCTCGCGGGGCCAGAAGCGCAGGAGGAGCGCCGTCTGGTCGTTCGGGTCCGCGGCCAGCGCCCGATCGAGCTCGGCGCGTCCCTCGTCCGCCTTGCCGTCCTCGAACAGGCACGAGGCGAGCTCGACATGCGCCCACGCCGGCGCGGGCGTGCGCGCGAGCTCCTTCGTGGCCTCCGCGCGAGCCTCGTCGCGCTTGCCGGTCGCGCGAAGCGCCGCGACGCGGCCCATGCGCGCGCGCTCGAGCTCGTTCTCGCTCCCGCCGAGCGCGATCGCCCGGTCGGCCGCGGCGAGCGCCACGTCGGAGCGGCTCTCGGCCTCGTGGTAGGCGAGCTGCTCGAGGAAGTACGCGGCGCTCCTCCCGTCCTTGTTCCACTCGTCGGCGAGCGACTCGACGACGCGATCGCTCCGCACGTACGCGAGCGAGCCGGCGTCGCGCGGATCCTCGTAGATCGCCACGAGGACGCCGAGCTTCACGAGCGCATCCATCGCCGGCTTGCAGTCCGGTTTGGCCTCGAGCGCGAGGGACATCTCGTCGGCGCTCTTCTGCAGATCACCGAGCGCGACGTACAGCTGGCCGAGGGCGAGGTGGAAGTCGGCGTCGCCCGAGAACGTCTCGCGCACCGCCTCGAAGTGCTTGAGAGCACCCGCCTGATCGCCCGTGTTCGCGAGAGCGTTGCCGAGGTTCATGCGCGCGGCGTGGTCGTTCGGATCGACCGACGCGATCATGCGAAGGGTCGAGATCGCCTTCTTGAAGTCGTTCGCCGCGAAGGCGGCCTGCGCCTTGGCCCAGAGCTCGGACTTGCCGATGAAGGCCTCGAGGCTCGTCATCAGCGTCGCGTTCTCGAGTCGCCATGCGCCGTCCCTCGGGGCCGACGAGATGAACTGCCCTGCCCAGGCGCGCATCGGCTCGATGCCGAGGCCCTTGCCTGCGAGCGTCTCGAGCTCGGCGCGCGGTACCGGCACGCGCTCGGGCACACCCTGGCGTCGGGCGAGCTTTGCGTCCAGGGAGATCAGCATCCATTCGCCGGCGGCGTCGCTCATGATCCAAGCAACGTAACCGACGTTCGAGGGCGAGTGCACGTGCGGTCGACGTGGTAGAATCCAATCGTGCTGAACGGGCCGTCCGCCGCAGGTCCGCGTCCGGGTCTTCTTTCTCACGAGGGACCGCCGAGCGGGGTTGATCTCTTCACGTTCGCGCGGATCTCCGCGACCGCCGCGGAGGGGGATCGTCCGCTCGCGGAGATCCTCGCGGAGGAGTCGCTCACCGAGGCACGGTGGACCGAGGTGACACTGTTCTGGGCGCATCGCATGGGGGAGGACGCGCGGAACGCGGAGCCGCGGGTCGCTCTCGCGTTCTCCGACGCCTTCGCCAAGGCGCAAGATGCGTGGAAGCCCCTGGTCGTCCTGTCGCCCGAGGCGTGGGACGCGCTCGTCCTGGCCATCGACGAGGCCCCGGACGGCCCGACGCGCGTGCTCGCAGAGCGCGGCCTCGGCATGGCCGACTTCTCTCGACTCACGCGGCACTGGGCGCGCGCTCTGGCGCGGCCCAAAGAAGGCGTGTAGCGTCCGCGAACCGATGAGTGAGCATCTCGAGAGGCTCCTCGAACAAACGGCCGCGCTTCGCGCCGCGATCCCCGGCGATTCCGCCAGCGGACTCGACGTGTCGCTCGAGCCGGAGTTCGAGCGAATCAAGGCGGAAATCGAGAAGCTGACCAGCATCGAGGGTGGCGAGCCCGACTGGTCGCGCGTCGTCCAGGAGGGCGAGGAGCTGCTCGCGAACAAGACGAAGGATCTGAGGCTCGCGGTGTGGAGCACCGTCGGCGCGGTCCATCGTTCGCAGTGGAGCGGCTTCGCGCGCGGGCTCGTCGTGTGTCGAGCGCTCGTCGTCGACATGTGGGACGCGGTGCTCCCGAAACGCGACAAGGCACGCGCCAACATCATGGGCTGGCTCGCGGAGCGCGCGACGCCGGCCATCCAGGCCCTCGACGTCGCGCGGTCCGATGAAGACGACGTCCGGCTCGCCGCGGAGCTCGCCGCGGAGATCGACCGCTTCATGGTCGAGAAGCTCGGCGACGACTTCTCGAGCCTTCGCGGGCTCGTGTCCGCCACGAAGGCGCGTGTGCGCGACATCCCGGAGCCGCCGCCGCCCACCCCTCCGCCTCCCCCGCCGTCCGTGGCGTCCGATGACGACGACGACGACGACACCGGCGACAACACGGACGACGACGACGACGACACGGGCGACTCACCGCCTTCGTCCGTACCGCCGGCGCCTTCCCCGCAGGCCGCGCTCTCGACGCACGCCCAGGATGCGGATGCGACGACGCGTACCTGCGCGGACGCGATGGTCGCGCTCGCGCGATCGATGGCCTCCGTCGATCCGACACGCGCGTGGGCGTATCGCCTGCACCGCAAGGGGATCTGGCTGCCGTTCGAGCGCGTGTGGGTTCACAGCGGCCTGCTCGCTGCGCCCGCGGTCGACCCGGCTGTCGCCGAATCGCTCCGCGCGCTGCTCGGCGCCGCGCGCTGGCAGGAGCTGGCCTTCGCAGGCGAGGAGGCGTCGGCTCGCTTCCCGCTCTGGCTCGATCCCCACCGCTTCGTCGCCCTCGCGCTCGAGCGCATGGGCTCCGCCTTCAACGAGGCGCGCGAGGCCGTCGGACGCGAGACGACCGACTACGTGCGCAGGCACCCCTTTCTGCTCGAGGCCCGGCTCTCCGGCGGCGCCCCCGCGGCGAGCCCGGAGACCGCGGACTGGCTCGAGATCGAGGCCAAACGCTGGCAGATCGGCTCGCAGGCCCACGACATCGGTCGCGACGAGGATCGCGACGTGGCGCGGCGCTTCGCCGACGCCAAGAACCTCGTTGCAGCAGGCCGTCATGCCGAGGGATTGGCCGTTGCCATGCAGCTCGCGCGGCGCGGCTCCGACACACGCGAGCGCTTTCGCTCGAGCGTGAACGTCGCCCGGCTCGCCATCAACGCGGGCGCCTACGAGGTCGCGCGGCCGATCCTCGACGGGCTCGTGGGGACCGCCAATGCGCACTCGCTGGAGACCTGGGATCCTGCGCTCTGTGCGCGCCTGTACGCAGGGCTCTATCAGTGCATGCCCGCCGATGCGCCCGCGCGCGCGACCGTCTTCGAGGTCCTCTGTCGACTCGACCCGGGCGCAGCGCTCCGCGCGCGCGACGGCGGCGGTGGCGGTATGACCACGCGGCCCCGCATGAGCAGCATGAGCAGCACGAGCAACATGACCGCCTCGGGCATGACGAGCCCGGCCCCTGTCCCCTACCAAGCGCCTGTCCCTACCGCTTATCAGGCTCCGCAGAACGGAAGCTCCTACGGAGCGGCGGAGCAAGCGGAGCAAGCGGAGCAAGCGGAGCAAGACGAAGGCGCCTCCGAGTGGGCGGACGACGACTAGGCTTGATTGCCGGGCCGAGAGAGCGGACACTCCCGTGTCTTTTTCGCGAACGATGAAACGTAAGAAGGGTAGTAGCTAGCCATGGCCAACGAAGGATCCGTCGCCCCGCCGGAACGCATCAACATCAAGTACAAGCCGTCGACCGGCGATGCGAAAGAGGAGGTCGAGCTCCCGCTCAAGATGCTCTTCCTCGGCGATTACACCGGCCGCCCGGACCCGCGTCCCCTCGAGGAGCGCAAGCCGATCAGCGTCGACAAGGACAACTTCGATCAGGTGCTCGCCGAGCAGAACCTCGAAGTGAACATGGCCGTCCCCGAGGTGATGTCGGGCACGGAAGGCGCGTCGCTCAACGTGGCGCTGAAGTTCAAGAAGCTGAGCGATTTCGGTCCCGAGGCCGTCGCGATGCAGGTGCCCGAGCTGCGCAAGATGATCGAGCTCCGCGAGACGCTCACCGCGCTCAAGGGGCCGCTCGGCAACACGCCGGCGTTCCGGAAGAAGATCCAGGAGCTCCTGGCGGACAACTCCAAGCGCGAGCAGCTCATGAAAGAGCTCGGCCTCGGTGACGAATCGCATGACAAGGCGGGAGGCTGACAATGGCGGAACAAGAGAATCAGGCAGCAACCGCTGAAGCGGGCACGACGACCACCGAGGGCGGTCTCCTCGAGGAGATCCTCGGCGCGACGCAAATGAAGCCGAGCGACGACGGCTACGACATCGCGCGCAAGGGCGTTCATGCGTTCGTCGCGGAGCTCCTCGCGCCGACGAACAAGGGCGCGAAGATCGACAAGGCGATCGTCGACGCGATGATCGTCGAGATCGACAAGAAGCTCTCGAAGCAGCTCGACGCGATCCTCCATCAGCCGGCGTACCAGAAGCTCGAGTCGGCCTGGCGCGGCCTCAAGTTCGTCGTCGATCGCACGGATTTTCGCGAAAACATCAAGGTCGACCTCCTCAACGTCTCGAAGGACGATCTCATCGCCGACTTCGAGGACGCTCCCGAGGTCACGAAGAGCGGCCTGTACAAGACCGCCTACACGGCCGAGTACGGAACGTTCGGCGGCAAGCCGTACGGCGCGATGTTCTCGAACTACGAGTTCGGCCCCGGCGCGCAGGACATGGAGCTCCTCCGCAACTGTGCGGCGGTCGCGGCGATGTCCCACGCGCCGTTCTTCGCGGCGGCGGGCGCGCAGTTCTTCGGTCAGAAGGACATGATGAACCTTCCGAACCTGAAGGACCTCGGCTCCCTCTTCGAGGGCCCGCAGTACACGAAGTGGAACAGCTTCCGCGACACCGAGGACGCCCGCTATGTCGGCCTCCTCATGCCGCGCTTCCTGCTCCGCCTCCCGTACGGCGAGAGCACCGTGCCGGTGAAGCGTTTCAACTACTCCGAGGACTGCGTCGACAAGCACGACGAGTACCTCTGGGGTAACGCCTCGTACGCGATGGCCACGCGCCTCGCGGACAGCTTCGCCAAGTACCGCTGGTGCCCGAACATCATCGGCCCGCAGGCGGGCGGCACGGTCGAGAACCTGCCGCTTCACCAGTACCAGGCGATGGGCGAGACGCAGACGAAGACGCCCACCGAGGTCATGCTGTCGGAGCGCCGCGAGTTCGAGCTCTCGGAGCAGGGCTTCATCGCCCTCACGTTCCGCAAGGACTCGGACAACGCCGCGTTCTTCTCGGCCAACAGCGCGCAGCGCCCGAAGACGTTCGGGCAGTCCGCGGAGGGCAAGGCCGCGGAGCTCAACTACCGCCTCGGCACACAGCTCCCGTACATCTTCGTGGCGTGCCGCATCGCGCACTACCTCAAGGTGATCCAGCGCGAGCAGATCGGAACGAACAAGGAAGCCGCGGAGCTCGAGAGCGAGCTGAACACCTGGATCGGCCAGTACGTCGTCGATCAGGAGGGCGTCTCGTCGTACCTGCGCGGCGTTCGCCCGCTGCGCCAGGCGCAGATCACGGTCAGCGAGGTCCCCGGCAACGCGGGCTTCTACAAGGTCGACATGAAGGTGCGTCCGCACTTCAAGTACATGGGAGCGAGCTTCACGCTCAGCCTCGTCGGCAAGCTCGACAAGAGCTGATTTCAGGCCGATCGGCGATCGCTCGAGGGGAGCGAGCTCGCAGCTGCGGGCTCGCTCTTTTCACTTCGAAGCGGCGGCGACGACCACGCGCGACCAAAGCGAATCCTCGTCGACGACCATCGAGCCGTCGGGCGCGAACGTGTACAGGCGCTCGAGCTCCGCTTTCCTCACCTCGCGCGCGAGGTCGTCTCGCACCGTCACCTGCTCGAGCACCCGGATGCCTCCGTCCACGTACTGGATCGAGCTGGAGAGGCGATACTCGACGCGACCACGCACGCCAGGCTCCGAATCCGACGCGTAGGAGACACGCTCCTGCGCGATCGCCGCCGCCCGCTCGAGGACCCCGAAACGGGGACGGAAGACGCTGGTGATCGTCTCGCAGCCCTGCGTAGGCTTGCGCGCGGTGCACCCGTCGTCCTGCGCGACGACGACGACCTCGGGACCGATCCGTTCGGTCGTGAACGAGGTCTTCGCGCGCCCACGATAGCCGCCGACCGCGTACACCTCCGCGGTCCCGTCGACCGTGCGCAGGAGCGCGAGCGCTCCGCCCGTCGTCCCGTCGGGGTACGTCTCGGAACGAAGCCATGCGACCTTGAGGCGGTCGCTTCCGCCGCTCAGCGCGATGGCACCTTCTTCGAGCTTCGCGGGCGCGCCGCCGGAGAGCCCCTTTTCGCGCATCGGAACCCGCCCAGTACACGTGCGCGCATCCTCGCCGAGCGTGCCGCGCTTCGCGTCGAAGGACGGGTACACGAGGGGCCAGATCTGCTCTTCGCGGAGCGACCGCGCGGCGTGCTCGCCGCCTCCCGCGGGCTTTCCGGAGCGCAGCTGGACGAGGCAGGCCGGAAGCGGCGCGAGCTGCCGTGCGTCATCTTCGGTCCGGGGCCGCTCTTCGAGCGTCGCACACGCGCTCACGAGCACGATCGGAACGAGCTGGAGCAATCGCGAGGGCCCACGCACGACCCGAGATCTTACGGAGCTGTGGAGCATGCTTCCAGTTCTCGGCGAATGCAGTGCTTCAGGCCGAGCCACCCGATCCACATACAGCGGTGATACCAGGCCCGGTCGAAGCCGCGAATCACCTGCGAATCGCGAGCGATTCACCAAAGCCTGTCGCGCAGGTCGCCCGAGTGGGTGACGCGGACCGTTCTCCGTTGACCGTTCGAAGGTGGGCATGAAGAATGCTCCACTTCGACCCGAACGCAGAGAGCGCAAAGGAGAGCGGTACACATGGCTGAATATGGGATCATGGTCGGTATCAAGGACATCAAGGGCAACAGCGAGGTGCCCGGCTACGAAGGACAGCTGCTGGCGATGAGCGCCAGCTTCGGTTCGGCCGCGCAGCGCACGAGCGTCGGCGGTGGAGCGAAGGGGGAGCGTACGTCGGTCGAGCAGGGGGCCGTCTCGATCGAGTGCCTCGCCGGCAAATGGACTGCGGAGCTGCTCCAGGCGCTCTACTCGGTCGCGACTGTCGGCGACGTGACCGTCACGCAGCTCGCGCAGGCGGTCGACAAGGACGCGAAGGGCGCACCGACCGTCATCGAGAAGCTCACGCTCTCGAAGGCCGTCCTCACGAGCGTCAGCCAGGGCTGGACCGCCACCGACGGTCCGCGCACGGTGAGCATCACGTTCGAGTTCGAGAAGGTCCTCCTCGACGTCGACAAGAAGCACGCGGACTTCACGCTGCGCAACGTCACGAAGGCCTGACTCTCTCGGATCACCGCGCCAAGGCGCGAACCGTGCACGTCGTGTCGAGGCGACACACGCGCACGCCCCACCAAACTCGAAAAGGATAGAGGAACATCATGGCTGGCAGGCTCATTCTCATGAAGAACTCGGAGACGCAGATCGAAGGTGACTGCGAGGCGGAGGGCTACACGAAGTGGCTCAAGCTCGACTCGCTCGAGTTCTCTGCGGTCGCAAGCGTCCAGCACGACAGCGGCACCGGCTCGGTGCACCAGTCGCCGATCAACATCAGCATCCCGTTCGGCCCGTGGATCGCGGAGCTCCAGCAGCGCCTCTACCACGGCACCTCGCTCGGCGAGGTCGAGCTCGTCGAGCTCGAGCAGAAGGTCGACAAGTCGAACAAGAAGGCGTGGGTCGAGGTCCGCAAGTTCAAGCTGCTCGACGGCTGGGTCGAGACCCTCAACCACTCGTGGTCGGGCATCTACACCAACGTCTCGATGGCTCTCCAGTACCGCGACGTGACGTTCAGCTGGAAAGACAAGGTCGCCCACTACAACCGCAGCGAGAAGTCCTGACGCGCCCAGGGCGTGCCGAGGAATAACGAGCCGTCGTGGCAGGTCACTCTCTTCTCCGTCGCATTCGCGAGCCTGGGCTCGCGGCGCCGCGCCGCATGGTTGCGGACGAGGAAATTCGCGAGGCGATCCTCGATCACCTGCGTGAGATGTTTCTCACGCGCGTCGGGACTGCGCTGACCGCCCCCGACTACGGCATCGTGAGCGTCACGGACATCGTTCACTCGTGTCCCGGCGCGATCGAGGACGTCCTCAAGAGCATCCGCCACTCGATCAAGACGTACGAGCCCCGCCTCGTCAACGTGAGCGTGAAGCACGTTGGCGGCGCGGATGGGCGGGACGTCAACATCCGGTTCGAGATCTCCGGAGACATCCTCAACGGAGGACGCCGCGCTCCCGTGAAATTCCAGACGATGATCGACGCCGCACGCACGGTGAGCGTCACGTGATCGTTCGGGCGCGATGAGCGACTTCGCAGGCTACTACGAGGACGAGCTCGCCTACCTTCGCGAGCTCGGTCGCGAGTTCGCGCTGGCCCACCCTGCGCTCGCGCCGATGCTCGCCGAGCGGAGCGGCGATCCCGATGTCGAGCGCTTGCTCGAGGGCGTCGCCTTCCTCACCGGGCGCGTGCGCCAGAAGCTCGACGACGAGCTACCCCAGGCGATCCAGGGGATCGCCCAGTTGCTCTTCCCCGACATCGTTCGCCCGATGCCTTCCACTGCGATCCTCGAGCTGACGCCGCTGCCGACGGTCCTTCGCGAGCGTCTCATCGTCCCCGCGGGCACCGAGTTCGCCAGCGTGAAGGTCGACGGCACGCCGTGCATCTTCCGCTCGTCCGCGCCTTGCGAGCTGATGCCGTGGGTGATCGACGGCGCGCGCGTCGCTCCGCTCCCTGGCGGTAAGTACGAGCTGCGCATCGAGATCAAGATGCCGATCGCGATGCCGATCGCCCCGCTCGGCGCCGATCGGATGCGCATCCACTTCGCGGGCGAATCGCGCACGAGCCTCGGCACCCTCATGTGGATGCATCACAGCGCGGAGTCGGTGTCGCTCGTAGTACCGGTAGCGGGGGGCGGAGACCAGCGCGAGATCGTACTGGGAAAGAAGGCGATCCAGAGCGTCGGCTTCGCGGACGACGAGGCGCTCCTGCCCGCGCCGAGCACCGCACTCGCCGGGCCACGGCTGGTCGAGGAATACTACGCGCTCCCGGCGAAGTTCGCGTTTGTCGACATCGTCGGTCTCGGGCGAATCGGCGAGGTCTCGCTCACGGCAACCCGCTTCACGATCGCGATCCGCTTCGACGCCGCTCCCCCGGCGGACCTGCGCATCGAGCGCGACTCGCTGAAGCTCCACTGCGTGCCGGTGGTCAACGTGTTCGCCACGAGCGCCGAGCCCTTCGCGCTCAGCCCGATGAAGCACGAGTACGTCGTTCGGCCCGCGGGCCTCTCCCCGAACCACGGCGAGGTCTTTGCGATCACGCGGGTCGAGGGGCTGGGCGACGAGGGCGAACGGAGCGAGATCTCGTCGTTTTACGATTTCGGCTATCTCGGTAGCAAAGCGCAGCGTCCATTCTACGCAGCGCATGTTCGGCCCAGCGTGACCGGTGACGGCGCCGATACCGTGGTCACGTTCGGCGCCGCGCGCGACTCCGGTGTGCTGCCCGACGCCGACGCGATCTCGATCGAGATGCTCGCGACGAACCGCGCGCTCACGCGCGGCCTGCGGGCCGGCGAGATCTGCGTACCTACCGCATCGTCGCCCGCGATCGCCACCTTCAAGAACCTCGCGCCGCCCACGCTCTACGTGCCTCCGCCGTTCGGGCGTGACCAGCAATGGCGCGTCGTCGCTCACGCTGCGATGAATCTCACTTCGATTGCCGACGTGCAGGTGCTGCGGGCCGCGCTCGACGTCTACAACTTCCAGGCGCGCATCGACGCGCAAGCCGCCCGCGAAAACGAGCTGCGCCTCGCCGCTCTCCAGAGCGTGCGCCTCTCGCCTGCCGAGCAGCTCTACCGCGGCGCGCCAATCCGCGGCGTCGCCATCGACATCGGCGTCTCCGACAGCGGCTTCGTCGGCCCGGGGGACATGTTCCTCTTCGGCGCCATTCTCGAGAGATTCTTCGCTTCCTACGTATCGATCAACTCGTTCTCTCGTGTCACGCTCGAGGGCTCGCCTTCACGGCAGCGATTCACATGGCCGGCACGAAACGGATCATCGACGCTCATCTGAGGAGACTGCTCGAGCGCGACGGCAAGCGCTTCGAGTTCTTCCAGCTGGTGGACCTCGTCGAGCGCATGCGCCCCGACGCGGTGCCGGTCGGCCACGCCGGCCCGGCGAACCGCGAGGCGATCCGCTTCGAGCACGACCCCGAGCTCGTCTTCCACACGAGCGACGTGAAGTGGGTGAAGCCGCCCTTCCCGACGCAGGACCCGCCGTTCACGACGATCCGAACGACCTTCCTCGGCCTCTTCGGCGTGGTCTCTCCCCTGCCCACGGGCATGACCGAGGACGTCCTCCAGTCGGAGCAGAGCGACAACCCCGGGCTCCGCGAGTTCTATGACATCTTCCATCATCGCGTGCTCGGGCTCTTCTTTCGCGCGTGGCAGCGACACCGCCTTCCGACCGGTCATCGCGCCGATCTGAGCGACGCTTTCACCTCTCGCGTCCTCGCGTTCGTCGGCGTCGACGCGGGCGCGCCTCCGCGCGAGGGCGCCGGTGGCGGTGCGCTCTCGCCGCGAGCGCGCCTCGGCCTCGCGCCGATCCTCGCGCGGCGCGCGCGCGGGGTCGCGGCGATCCAGTTCCTCGCCGAGCGGCTCTTGCCCGGGATCCCGTTCGAGCTCGAGTCGTTCGTCCTGCGACGGACCGACCTCAGCGAACAGCAGCGCGCCACGCTCGGTGTGCGCAACTGCTCGCTCGGCGTCGACATGGCCGTCGGGCGGAGCGTCGCCGATCGGAGCGGTCGATTCCGCGTCACGCTTGGGCCGCTGAGCCGCGAGCAGGCCGATGCGCTTGCGCCGGGCGGGGCGATGTTCGGTGCCCTCGAGGAGATCGTCAATCAAGCCTCGGGCGGCGTGCTGGAGGCGGAGATCGAGCTGGTCCTCGCTGCGGATCACGTGCCGCGCTTCCAGCTCGGTGGTGCGCGCGGCGCGCAGCTCGGACGGACCACCAGGCTCGCCGCGCACGCGCCAGAGGAGCTCCGCTCGCGGTTCGTGATGGGGGAGCAACGCTGAGGTGCGAACGCGGCACGTTCAGATCAGACCCAACGCGGCGAACAGTGAAGTACGCGAGGAAGTGACACCCAGACAACGGTCTCGCCGTCGACCGCCTCGAGCTCGAACCGGACGTCGCCCGGCCCCTCCTTCCGACGCAACCGCCGCTCGCTGAAGAAGCTCACCTCGGGCGCGGCAAGCTCGAGACCGATCGGCCGCGCGGCGAGCGCCTCGGCGTCGAGCACGTCGGAGATGGACATCGTCAGGAGCTCGTCGCGTGTGTCGCCGAGCATCGCGTTTACGCCGGGATCGCGCTCGACCCCGGACAAGTACTTCGCCGGCGACGGAAAGTTCCTTCCGTCCCGAAATTCGATGGACGACGAGATCGCGCAACCCGGTACTGTCACACCCATGCGAATCGCATTCTTTGGATCGGTCACCGTGATGGCGCTCTTCGCCGCGTGCTCATCCTCGTCGACGGACGCACCCGGGCCCACGACCCCCGACGCCTCGGACACGGACTCGGGTGTGGTCGCCCAGGTGGATAGCTCGGTCAGCGACGACGCTACCGCGGACGCGGCGGACGCAACGGTGCCGGCGCTGACCTGTAAGGCACGCACGTGGTGTACCGACTACTCCGTGAAGGCATTTCGCGCCACGCCGCCTACCGCGCAAGGCGGCACGATCGTCGAAGGCACGTACCGCCTCGCCTACACGATCGAGCCCACGGGCGTCGACAACGGCTACTTTACCGACACCGCCGCGCTCCTCTACTTCTCGAACGGCCGCTTCGAGGCACCGGGGGACACCGGCTTCGGTGCGGTCGGCACGTATTCGACCGGGACGGGCGCCGACGGACCGACCCTCCTCTTGAAGGGGCTCACGAACTGCAACTCCTTCGGTGCGCAGGGCTCGCCCGCGAACCAGACCCGCATCTATGCATTCTCCGCAACGGCTTCCGAGCTCACGCTCCTCACCACCATCACCCCGCTCGGTCCAGACGCCGGCGCGCCGTGGAAGCGCGCTTTCGTGTACCTCAAGAACGACGGCGACCTCTGCGCGCCGGCGACGAAGGATCCGGCGACACCCGCGGATTCGTTCTTCTGCCGCGTCGCCAACTGCGCGTGCGCCCAGTCGACGGGCAGCCTGATCAGCCCGGCGTCTTGCCCGTTCATCCACTGAGCATCGCGCGACGCCTACGTGGCTCATGACATCCCCCGCGCTCACTGCCGAGGAGCTCGCCGCGCTGTCGTCCGCGACGATCGCCCATTACGACGCCTCCGCCGAGTCGTTCGCCGCGGCCACGCGCGATCACGACGTCTCGCAGAACTACGCCGCGCTGCTCGGCGCGATCGAGGGCACTCCGCCGTTCACGATCCTCGACGTCGGCTGCGGGCCGGGGCGCGACCTCGCGTGGTTCACTTCGCAAGGGCACATCGCGGTAGGCGTCGAAGGGTCTCTCCGCTTCGTCGAGATGGCGCGCGCGGCGACGGGCTGCGAGGTCCTTCACCAGAGCTTCCTCGAGCTCTCGCTCGAGAGCTTGCGCTTCGACGGCGTGTTCGCCAATGCGTCCCTCTTCCACGTGCCGACGCAGGAGCTGCCGAGGGTGCTCGCCACGCTTCACGCGGCACTGCGTCCGCGCGGCGTTCTCTTCACCTCGAATCCGCGAGGCTTCGAGCGCGACTCCGAAGGCTACAAGGGCAGCCGCTACGGCGCGTATCACACGCTGGAGACGTGGCGACGGTACGTGAGTGCGGCGGGCTTCACGGAGATCGACCACTACTACCGCCCCACCGGAAAGCCGCGCGAAGAGCAACCGTGGCTCGCCACGGTATGGCGGAAGTAGTCCGACGCACGGCGCAGCGACCGGCATGACGGCGCGCGCGTCGATGCGGAGGAGCTCCTCGATGCGCGGATCGCTCGTGCGGAGAGCGTAGAGGCGGTCGCCGTCCCAGTGCGGGGTGATGCTGACGAACGTATGCGGACTGCCCGCCGCGCGAGAGGTAGCGCGGCTTCTTCGAGGCCTCGACGCCGAACACCGTCGTGGTCACCATGAATGCCTGCGCGCCGAAGTCGTCGGCGATCTTCCCGCGATAGAGCACCGTCACGGGCGAGACGCGGGGCTTCGGCGGCGGCGGGGTGGTCACCGCTTGCACTGCGGGAGGAGGCACCGACCCGACGGTGACGTCGCTCGCGAGCACCGCGTGCGGTTGCGGTGTCGTCCCGCTCGCGCACCCGGCGAGCGACAGGGCCGCGAAGAAGAGCGAGGGTGCACGCATTCGATCATCCTACCGGACGACGAACGTGCCTACTCTCACGCGATGGTCACTCACCGTCGCCTCGCCGGGCGACGTCACGCTCGAGCGCCCCTTCTTGCCCGACACGTGACCGAAGGCGATCCAGACATCCCATGTCCCG
>JAYSXP010000033.1:0-7262 GCA_043717125.1 Polyangiaceae bacterium
ACGCTGACGGGCAAGGAGGAGATCCCGACCGAGCTCGGCGGCGTCATCGACACCGGGAAGATGACCGTCGGGATCGGCGTCGTCGAGGGTGGCAAGTTCATCAACGGCGAGAGCGGGTCGGTACACGGGGGCCCGGGCCTCCACACCGTCACGCTCTACGTCCCCAACACGGCCACACTCCAGCCGGGGAGCTTCGTCCGAATCTACGTGAGGGTGCCGGGCGGGGAGCTCGTGCGAGGCCCGGTCACGCCATATTGACGAGAGATCGCCCGGACGCGGCGCGAGGAGTGCTTCGCGCGGGGCACTCTGTGGTCTAGACTGCCTTCCCATGACGACTCGCGGGTGGAACGATTCCTGGCAGGCGATGTTCGAAAGCCTCGGACGCATGAAGGCGTCGTGGCCGACCCGCGGCTGGAGCTGGGACCCTCGCCTCAACTGCTGCACATCGTCGTTCACGACGGAGCAGGAGCCCGCCGCCCGCACTTCCGTCGCCATTGCGCTACCGAACGAGTGGACCACCGCGACGATCGTGCGCGCGCCGCAGCAGCTCCGCGACGTCGTCGAGCGCGCCGGCGGTGTTCGCGCGGGCCAGGTCGTGCTCTCGAACGGCCCCCTCAACGGCCTGCTCATCTACGGCCTCTGGTGGCCCTGGGGCGATGCCGAGACGGTCTCACTCCGCGTCGGTCTCGCCGACGTCGACCCGAATCGCGAGCCGACGCTCAAGTTCCGCGACGTCTTCGGCGTCGCGCTTTAGCCTCGCCTTTTTTTACCGCGTCAGCTCGTCGCGGGTTGAGGCGCAAAGCGGATCGGCCGCGCGCGCAAGTCGCGCGCGTCGAGCTGCGTGCAAAGGGTGTCGAACAACGCGCGCGGCACGCCGCGAAATTCGAGGTCTTGGAGCGATTCGCGCAGCGGAACGTCCGTCACGAGCGTCGCGAGCTTCTTGTAGAGGAGGGCGTCCTGGCGTTCGGCGGCGAGCGTGGCCGCGAGGCGCGGAGCGCCTGTGACCTTCACGTCCCACGCCGTCGCGTCATCCGGAATGCGCTCGATCGTCCCCCATCGCGCGAGCACGGCAGCCGCGGATTTTGCACCGAAGCCCGCGAGGCCCGGGATCCCGTCTGCGGTATCGCCGACGAGTCCGAGCAGGTCGGGGATGCTCGTCGGCGGGACGCCACGGACGGCGCGCACGGTCGCCTCGTCGATGACTTTCCTGCGCATCCGGTCGACCTGGACGACCCGCGTGCCCTGCACGCACTGGCCGAGATCCTTGTCCGGGGTGAGGATCCGCACCTGCTCGACCTCCGGGGCGAAGCGGGTCGCCGCGGTGGCGAGGGCGTCGTCGGCTTCCCACCGGTCCATCGACCAGACGACGATGCCGAGGGCACGCATCGCGACCTCGGCGAGGTCGAACTGCGCAAGGATCGCGGAAGGCACGCCTTCGTCCGTCTTGTAGCCCTCGAACAGCTGGTTGCGGAACGAGACGATCGGGTTGTCGAACGCGATGGCGAGATGCGTGACCGCCTCGTCCGGATCGTGGAGGAGCGACAACATCGCCGCGACGAGGCCGGTCGTCGCCTTCACGTCGGTAGGCCGACCGGAAAGGCTCACCGTCTTCGGCGGGCGGTGGGAAAAATGGGCCCGGAAGAGCTCGTAGGTTCCGTCGACGAGGTGCACGCGCATGCGAGCCACGCATGGTACGCTTTCCAAGCCAAAGGAGGGCTCGGGTTGGCGGACGCGTCGCATCCCAAGAAGGGCGCCTCGCACAAGCGCGTAGGTTCGGTGGTTCGCGGGAAGTACCGCGTCGACGCGTTCCTCGCGACCGGAACGATGGGAAACGTGTACGCGGCGACCCATCGCAACGGCTCGCGCGTGGCGTTGAAGATTCTCCACGGCCAGCTCGCCGAGGATCCGTCGCTCTGCGAGCGGTTCAGGCGTGAGGGCTACTTCGCGAACTCGATCGGCCATCCGGGCATCGTTCGCGCGATCGACGACGACCTCACCGAGGACGGCTGCCCCTTCCTCGTGATGGAGCTGCTCGAGGGCGAGACGCTCGAGGAGCGCCGGCGGCGAAAGGGCGGCAAGCTCCCGGCCTCGTGGGTGCTGCCGGTCGCCGAGTCGCTCCTCGAGATCCTCGCCGCCGCGCACGCACGCGAGGTCGTGCACCGCGACCTGAAGCCGGACAACGTCTTTCTCACGAAGACCGGTGAAGTGAAGGTCCTCGACTTCGGCGTCGCTCGCTGGAACGACGGCAAGAGCTCGAGCGACATGACCGGTGTGGGTATGGTGCTCGGGACGCCCGCGTACATGCCGCCCGAGCAAGCCCTCGGGCGCCGCGAGGAAGTCGACGCGCAGAGCGACCTGTGGGCGGTCGGCGCAACGCTCTTCGTCGTCCTCTCCGGTCAGTCGGTTCACGCGGGCGGCGACGCGAAGGCCAAGCTCATCGCGACCGCACGCACGGCGGCGAGGCCGCTCCGCGAGGCCGCGCCCGAGATGCCGCGCTCCCTCGCGATGGTGGTCGACCGCGCGCTCGCGTTCCACAAGCAAGAGCGCTGGCCCGACGCGATGGCGATGCGCGAGGCGCTGCGCTGGGCGCGAATGTCGCTCGAGGAGCGCCCGAGCCAGGCCCTGGCAGCGACGAGCGAGACGGCTGTCGAGCCGATCCCGCCGCCGGTGCCAACGCGCCGCGCGATGGACGACGAGCCCACCGTGACGCGCATCGCGCGACCGGACGAGGTACCGCCGCAGTCGAATGATTTCCTGACCAGCGCGCCGCCGATCACCCTTCGCGATATTCCGGGCTTGCGAACGACCGACATCGGCGGCCTTGCCGGCCCTACCGTGCCGAGCAACGAGCCGGTCTTCTCACTCAGGCGCGTGAAGGAAAAGTCTCCGTCGACCGAGCGACTCCCGAACGCCGAGGCGCTGCGCGCGCCCTCGAGCGACCGCATGGACGCTGCCGACATCGCGCACGCCAGGGCGATGCCGGCCTACGACCCCGCGGACGCGATGAGCGACGACATGCCCGCGAGCGCGCCGACGCAAGTGGCGAAGTCGGTCGACGTGAACATGAGCTTCACGCGTCCGATGGCGGCGATGGTGATGGGCGCCGAGTTCGAGGCGCTGCGCCCTGCCGCGGGCGCGCCGCCGCCAGCGTTCACCCCCCCCGACGCCATCCCCGCCCATCGGTCACCGGCGCCCTTCGGCTCGGCACCACCGCACGCACACGTCGCTGACGTCTACGGCTCGGCACCGCCACAGGCCTCTGCGCCCGCAGGACCTCCTCCCTACGGCTACAACTCGCTCGCGCCGCCGGGTGGGCCCGGGGGGGCGTCGTCCGGCTCCTTGCCCCAGGACTTCCCCGAGACCCCGGGCCCGATGCTCTCGCAAATCGTGAAGCCGCGGAACTGGCTGGCACGGACCGTCGTTCCCCTCATGCTCGCTCTCCTCGCAGTCGGCGCCGGCGTGCTCGCCATACGCGCGCGTGCCGCGAGCGCTCGCGGTGCCGCGGCCGCACGGGTTGCCACCACGAAGCCCTCGAGAGCGCCCGCGCAGACAGCTGCCTCGGCGACCGCGCACGACCCGTCGGCCCCCCCAGCCTTCGCCGTCGCCGCCCTACCGGACTCCAAACCGACCGCCGCACCTCCGGCTGCATCGAGCGTCGTCGTAGCGTCCGCGGCTCCTACGACCGATCCACCGAAGAAGCCGAAGCCGAAGAAAAGAAAGCCCGTCGTGAAGCCGCCGGTCGAGCCCGCCGCCGAGGCGACGGCCGCGCCGACGAGCGAACCCGCCGCAACCGCGGAGCCGGCCGCACCCAAGGAGGCTCCCGCCCCGAAGGAGCCCGATCCGAAGCCCGCCACCGCTTCGCCGCTCGGCGGCGACAACGGAGGCTTCTGAACCCGTCAGCGCCACTTGAAGAGGCGTAGCGCGAGCGCGAAGCACCCGAGGCCCCACGCCGCGCAGATCGCAAGCTGAGTCCCGACGGACCTGAGCGACGCGCCCTCGATCATCACGGCGCGGAGCGCATCGTTCAGCGCCGTCAAAGGCAGCGCCTTGATGAAGGGCTGCATGACGTCGGGGAACTTCGACGACGAAAAGAAGACGCCCGAGCAGAGGTACATCGGAAACGAAGCCACGTTGATGAGCCCGCTCACGACCTGCGGGTTCTCCGCGCGCGACGCGAGCAGAAGCCCCATCACGGCAAACGTGAGGCCCCCAAGGAGCGCGATGAGGACGAGGGACACGAGCGAGCCCACGACGTGCACATCGAACACGAAGTGCGCGAAGAGGAGCAGCGGAGGGAGCTCCGTGAGGAGAAGAACCGCGCGCACGACGAGAAACGAAAACAAGAAGTCGGTCCGGCGCATCGGCGTCGCCATCAGCCTCTTCAGGAGCTTTTTGGTTCGCATCTCAGCGAGGGAGAACCCGATGCCCCAGAGTCCCGTCGACATGAGACCGAAGCCGATCAGGCCTGGGACGAGGAAATCGATGTAGCGGGCCCCGCGGGCGGTCACCGTCCGCGCCTCGGGCGGGAACGCGTCCGTCCTCCCGTCGGCGCGTTGCAGGAGGTCGTCGGTCACGGCACGTGCGAGTCGACTATCGGGCCGTGTGGGGTCGAACCGATAGGCGTAGCCGCCTGCTGTCGGCACCACCACGAGGCTCACGCGGCCCGTCCGCAGCGCGGTCTCCGCATCCGGCGGCGACATGCGCTTCGCGACGACGTCCCTGCCGGCCGAGAGGATCTCGTGAGCGCGCTCGGCGCGCGCGAGCGGAACGTCCGCCGGCGCCTCGACGGCGACGACTACGGGCTCCGGTCCGCGACTCCGGAACGCGATCCCGAGCACGAACGAGAGCACGAGCGGAAAGCCGAACGTCCAGAACATCGCGCCTGGCTCGCGATAGAAGAGGCGGAGTCGCATGAGCGCCATCTGCCGGATGGCGCTCAGCCGCGTGGTGCGCGTCTCACTCACGGAGCGCCCTCCCGGTGAGGGTGACGAACACGTCCTCGAGCGTCGCGTGACGCGTCGATAGGTTCGTGAGATCGTGGCCGCGCGTACGGAGCTCCCCGAGGACGGCCGGCAGCGCGACATGCAGCTCCGTCACCGTGAGCACGACGCGACCGACCTGCGCGCGCGCAGCTTGCACGCCGGGCGCCGACCGGAGCGTCACCGCGAGCGCCGCGAGGACCTCCTCGGCGTCCGTCCCGAGCGTGATCTCGACGATCTGGCTGCCGCCGAGCGAGTCGATGAGCTCCTTCGGCGTCCCGAGCGCGATCATCTTGCCGTGGTCGACGACGCCGACACGATCGCAGAGGCGCTCGGCCTCATCCATGTAGTGCGTGGTGAGCACGACGCTGCCGCCTCGCTTCTTGAACGCGAGGACGACGTCCCAAAGCATTCGACGCGACTGCGGATCGAGGCCGGTCGTGGGCTCGTCGAGAAAGAGGAGCTTCGGCTGTCCGACGAGTGCGCAGGCGACCGCAAGCCGTTGCCTTTGGCCGCCGGAGAGCGTGGCATAGCGGGCGTGCTCTTTCTCGCGGAGCGCGACGAGGTCGATCGCGGAGTCCACGTCGCGTCCTCGCTCGAAGAGCGACCGGAAAAGCGCGAGGATCTCGCGGACGGTGAGCCGTTCGGGGAGAAATGTCTCCTGCAGCGAGACTCCCAGCTGCTGGCGTAGCCACCCTTCGTCGGTCTTCCATCGGCGTCCGAGGATCTCGACCTCGCCCGACGTCGGCTCGAGCAGCCCCTCGAGGATCTCGACGGTAGTGGTCTTGCCGGCCCCATTCGGACCGAGGAGCCCGAAGCACTCCCCCCGCCGGACCTCGAGGTCAAGCCCGTCCACGGCGGTCACGTCGGCGTACCGCTTCACGAGATCGCGGCAGCGGACAGCGAGCTCGGGCTCATGCATCGCAGCTCCGAGGAGCCTAGCACGCGGCTCACTCCTCGGATTATCCTCGGCGCCATGTCGAACCTGACGTCGTCGCCTGCCTGGGTTGCCCTCTCGAAGCACAAGGACGAAATCGCGAAGACGACCATGCGCGAGCTCTTCGCGAAGGACACGCAGCGGTTCGCCACGATGTCCCTCGAGGCGTGCGGTGTCTTCGTCGACTACTCGAAGCACCGGACCACGGAGGAGACGCTGAAGCTCCTCGTCGCCCTCGCGAAGCAGGCCGACATCGAGAGCTGGCGCGACCGCATGTTCGCCGGCGAGAAGATCAACGGCACCGAGGGCCGCGCGGTCCTCCACGTCGCGCTCCGCAACCGCTCGAACAGGCCGATCGTGGTCGACGGCAACGATGTGATGCCCGAGGTGAACGCCGTCCTCGCGAAGATGCGCGTGTTCACGGACAAGGTCCGGTCCGGCGACTGGAAGGGTCACACCGGCAAGACGATCACGGACATCGTGAACATCGGCATCGGCGGCTCGGACCTCGGACCGGTCATGGCGACGGAGGCTCTTCGCCCGTACTGGAAGGACGGGCTCGACGCCCATTTCGTATCGAACGTCGACGGCACGCACATCGCGGAGACGGTGAAGCACCTCGATCCGGAGCGCACGCTCTTCATCGTCGCCTCGAAGACGTTCACGACGCAGGAGACGCTCACGAACGCGAAGAGCGCGCGCACGTGGCTGCTCTCGAAGCCCGGCTTCGACCAGAGCGCCGTCGCCAAGCACTTCGTCGCGCTCTCGACGAACGCGAAGGAGGTCTCGGCGTTCGGCATCGACACCGCAAACATGTTCGGCTTCTGGGACTGGGTCGGCGGGCGCTACTCGCTCTGGAGCGCCATCGGTCTTTCGATCGCGTGCGTCATCGGCATGGACAACTTCGAAGCGCTACTCGCCGGCGGCCACGAGATGGACGAGCACTTCCGCTCGGCGCCCCTCGAGAAGAACCTGCCGGTCATCCTCGCGATGCTCGGCGTCTGGTACATGAACTTCCACGGCGCCGAGACGCACGCGATCCTCCCCTACGACCAGTATCTGCACCGCTTCGCCGCGTACTTCCAGCAGGGCGACATGGAGTCGAACGGCAAGCGTGTCGACCGCGCCGGCCAGGCCATCACCGACTACTCGACAGGCCCGGTCATCTGGGGAGAGCCGGGGACGAACGGACAGCACGCCTTCTACCAGCTGATCCACCAGGGCACTCGCCTGGTCCCGTGCGATTTCCTCGCGCCCGTCGAGACGCACAACCCGCTCGGCAACCACCACGAGATCCTCCTCGCGAACTACTTTGCGCAGACCGAGGCCCTCATGCGCGGCAAGAC
>JAYSXP010000321.1:0-4725 GCA_043717125.1 Polyangiaceae bacterium
GTGCCGCCCAGGTAGGTCGAGTAGACCAGGGCCGTACCAGTTGGATTTAACTTGGTCACGAAGGCATCACTGATGCCAACAAAAGTAGTTGTTAATGAACCGGCGGTGGTCTGAAAATTAGTGGAGGCGGTTGTACCTATTATGAAAGCGTTACCGCTGCTGTTAATAGCAATACCATTCCCGTCCTCAAAATCCCCCCCGCCAAGGTAAGTCGAGTAAATCAGGGCTGTACCACCTGGATTTAATTTGCTGACAAAGGCATCGCCATTACCACCGGGCGTTGTTTGGAAGGCCCCGGCCGTAGTGGGAAAATTAGAATTGGTGTCACCGGTAACGTAGGCATTACCGGTGCTGTCCACCGTAATACCCCTACCATAGTCATTATCGTTACCACCCAGGTAGGTTGAGTAAACCAGGCCCGTTCCGGTTGGGTTTAGCTTGGTCACAAAAGCATCGCCATTACCGCCAGCGGTCGTTTTTAAGGCCCCGGCCGTAGTGGGGAAATTATTGGAAAGAGTATAGCCGGTAATGTAGGCGTTGCCGCTACTATCTACCGCTAAACTATGACCGCTGTCAGCGCCAATACCGCCCAGGTAGGTCGAGTAAACCAGGGCCGTACCTGCCGGGTTTAGCTTGGTCACGAAGGCATCGTTGCCGCCGCCGGAAGCGGTTTTGAGAGCGCCGGAGGTAGCCGGAAAATTGGTCGAAGAAGTTATACCGGTAATATAGGCGTTGCCGCTACTGTCTACGGCTATACCATCACCCTCATCGTAATTAGTGCCGCCCAGGTAGGTGCCATATAGCAGGGTCGGATCAATCACTAGGCCCATGAACAGGATACGCTCAATTTGGGCCATATTTGTTTACAGACGTTAATATCCTATAGATGTTCAGAAATGAAACTGGAAAAACCAGATGAATTTTGAGCTTGAAAATACTGAAAGACTCCAAAAGCAAACCTGAACATCTATAATTCTTGAACTTAACATACCCCTCTCAGCACTAAATTGGCAGCTCCCAACTTTCTTCAGATAAGGGATCGGGTTGGTTGTCCAGGTCCAATACGTATTCCCCAAACCGCTTGAGATGGCCCGTTAAATATGGGCTGAGACTGCCCACATCCTCCTTGCTAAATACTAATCCTTCCCCCTTCAATTCCTTTAAATAGCGGGTGGTATCTACTACATTTTGCACCATTACTGCATTTGCCAGCAGGTCTACATATTTTAGCCGCTTGTCCCGTTCTTCACTATCGTATACCAGTAGATTTTCCCCACCAAAGCTGATCCAATCGGTAAATTGATGGTACCTTTCAACTTTGTTCGTGCTGCCGGTTAGCTGCTGGCGAAAAGGTAGGCTGGAAATATATTCCAAAAGGTAGATGGTCCGGATTACCCGCCCTAATTCCGCAAAGGCCTGGTATAACTTGTTCTTGTGGCTGTAATTACCCAGTTTTCGGAGTAGGGTGCTGGGTAAAATCTTGCCAGCCTTTATGGATAGGATTACTCGCATCAAATCCTGCCAGTGCGTTTCTATCAGCTTCCAGTCTATTGTTTCGCGGAAGAGACCATCCAGGTGAGCGTAGCGGGAAGCTTTGTCCGGCCGGAAGAAAATCAGCTCCTTCCAGTTGCGAATACGCGGCATCAACTTGATACCCAGCAAATGGCTTAATCCAAACACCACTGTCGATTGACCATGCGTGTCGGCCGCCAACGTATCGGGTTGTATCTCACTTTTATTCTTCAATAGACCATCTATGATGTAGACTGCTTCGTAGATACTGCAAGTAATAAAGTGACTGAACAAAGCCACGTAAATGTCCGAAATATGATGGTAGGCGATACCACCCAT
This sequence comes from Polyangiaceae bacterium, assembly GCA_043717125.1. Taxonomy (GTDB): domain Bacteria; phylum Myxococcota_A; class Polyangia; order Polyangiales; family Polyangiaceae; genus Labilithrix. Next base: position 1,852 of record JAYSXP010000321.1, read on the forward strand.
GTGCCGGTACCGAAAGTGGTACTGGCTGAACAGGCTATCCTCGGGTAATTCGATCTTGGTTCCATCAGCTGCCGCTATTTTGGGGTTGCCCCAAAGTTGGGGCAATTTGAAACGATTGTAGGCATTAATCAGTTCGGTACTGGCCGCTTCCAGTTTAGCGGGAGTGATGTGAGTGCGGTTAATAAAAGAAAGTTGGTGCGCACTGGTTGCTCCAGCGAGGTGGGCCGCGGTCTGAACCGGCCCCAGATTGGTTGCGTAGGCAAAGACGCTCAGGATATACTTCTCGTTAACCTGCTCTAATTTGGCTTCCGTCCCGGATAAGGGACCGAAATGGCGGCTCCACGCGCACCAGAAATTGCAGTTTGCCAGGATCTGCAAGAGGCTGCGAGGAGCGGCATTTAACTTGTGATGCAAGGCCGAACGCAAGGCCAGGTAACTGGGAGAAATCTCTTTGCGTTGGAGCTTTTTAAGCACCGGCAACCCGGCTCCATTTATCGAAACAGCCTCATTTTCAGGGAAGCCGTCATTTACGGTTTTAGCCGTTTCATCTAATCGGCCTTTTAGCTGCTCCACAAAACTTGTGGCATTAGCCGGTAAGCCTAGCGTCCGGCAGTATTCTTCGACTTGTCCCTGACATTCTTCCCAGCTCAGAAGCTGTTGGCGGTAGTCGGCATAATCCTCGGTCCCTTCCACATACATATCGCCCGTTCTCAATTCAAAAGCCAGGTAACTGAAGACACAAATTTCTAATAACCGGTGGTTAAGCCGGTATTTACGTCGGCGACCCTTGCGTACTCGGACGGTTCTTTGCCATAACTCGCTGGCAAAGTTCAGGTCCAACGTATCGCTTAACCACTTGGCCCGGCTGGCTTGTTTAGCCAAAATGAGTTCGAAAGCTTCTTGAAGAGCCTTGTTCTGGGTAGTAGAGTGAATTTTGAGCGAGCGAACCAGCCGGAAGAGGGTAGAGCGGTGGCTCTTGAAATATTTAGGCAAAAGGGGCAAATAGTTATTGCCCTGGTAGGCGGTAATGGCCTGGCAAGCTTCCCACAGCGCAGCGGGACCGCCGCGTTCAGCCAAAATTACCCGAAGTTGCTGGCCTAGCTTGGCATCCAACATGGTCTGGGTAACCTCAGTTCCGGTTTGGTGGTCTAGCTTCTCTTTCTCTTTCTCTCCTTTTTTAGATCCTTCAAGGCCATTGTCGGCTTGAATTTGTCCGGCTAACGCTGAGCCTTCTTCCCAATCCTCCTCTTTATCACTATCTTCTACGTCACTATCCCCATCATCATCATCATCGTCATCGTCATCGTCTTCACTGTCCTTATTCTTAGCGGAACCGGCCCCAGCCAGTTCAGTAATTTCAGCCAGAGTACCGACTAACTTCTCGTTTAACTCCTGCTGCCGGTCGTGGAGCACTTCTAACTCTTCCTTACCCTTAGAATGCATTGTCGCCATGCGTTTGAGCAACATTTCAACCAGATTATTACGGGTAGAAAGGCGGGAGTGGAAGATCAAACAAGCTAGCCCGGTGTAGCGACGGGCGGGCAAGTAATCGCTTAAGTCCGAAGCGTCTAAAGCGCGGGCCTGGGCGGCGAAAGTAGCGATCTTGGGCCGGGGTACTTCCTTGAGCCAGTTTTCAACCTGGCCCAGTCCTTCCAGCCAATCGAGGTGGTTTTGCAAATCTTTGAGGTGCGTCAGGGTAGCGCTTTTTGGCGGTTCCTTCAGCCGGTTGAAAAGCGAGAAGCGCTGAGTGGGTCTGGCAACTACAAGGAGCTGATCCAGCTTTAACTTTTCCTCCTGGGTAATGTTAGCCTCAACCTGGGTGAAATAGCCGGAATTAACCTGGTAACGAACCTTTTTGACGACCTTTTCAAGTAGTCCGAAGCCAGGCAATTCATACCCGCCAAGAAGAAGGGTTTCAATACCAACATTTATCAGATCGGCCGGGTCATCTCTGGTTCGGACCGCTTCAAACACGCCTTCCAACAGTTTATGCCGGGCCGGTTTTCCGTAAGAAACTACCCCCAGGTAATCAAGGATATTCTGGCGCTGGCGATAGAGAGACCGGCGCGGATAAGCCGTAGGCGTCAGACCTGGTAGCTTGAGACATTTGTGAATATGGCTGAGTATAGGCAAGGGCATTTCTACCGGATGGGGGAAGTAGTGTAACCTTTGGAAGACTTTTAGCATTGCCAGGAAGTTTAAGACGGAACTATCCCCACGAACCGTCCTCAACGCCAGGAAATGCTCATCTTGAGTGGGTGTATAATAGGTTGTGAGCTCACTGGTAGTAAAAGTATCCGGAAAGCGGGGATAAGCGGTGCGGTTAATAAGTGGCATCTGGCTACAAATTCCTCCTTCGTCTTCGACTTCGACTTTTAAGTCAGATTTAATTGAGGACACAACAAAGAGGACCGATAGAAACCTGACCAAAACCAAAGAAAAAAGCTAGTTCATACCCTAAAGGTTATAGGTTATAAATGGACAAAATCCACCGCATTGTTATCGAGGTTCAACTTCCGCTTCTGGTAACGCTCGGTGGTTCTAGGATCAGCATGACCAACGGCATATTGGACCTGTTCCAACTTGGCCCCCCCTTCCAGCGCTAACGTCACAAAGGTAGCCCGCAGAGCGTGGGGAGTAAGTTTAAGATTAAGCCCCGCGCGCTTACAGGCTGTTTCGACCACTCGCTGAACCCCTTGGTCGCTAATAGCTGCGGTATGGGGATGGTCCCCTTTCCAAAACCGCACAAAGAGGGGTTTTGGAGACTCGAGTTCGGTTAAAGCGTTAAGCTGGTACCCAATGGCCGCCAGGTAGACCTCGATCACTCGCCAGACTTCTACGGGGATCTTTATTTTGCGGCGTTTGTTACCTTTA
>JAYSXP010000322.1:0-1531 GCA_043717125.1 Polyangiaceae bacterium
GTCCGTTTGACCAGCAGCAGCTAGTTCTGCAATTTCCACCCGCTGCTGGAAGGTAGTAATTTGTCCTTGTTGATGCATATTTCCTTCTTTCAGTGATTAAAAGGAAAATTCTACTACTCCTAAAGAATAAAAGTGTTATAACTTTATAAGACTTTCCCCAAAAGCGAGGGGTACGACATTTCGAGACACAACATTGTGTTATCTTTACTAACCTAATTGATCTAGTTGAGCTCAAAATAAGAAAATATAAAACTGGGTTATTATCTCCACCCCGCTTTTACCACTCAAAATTGAAGATTAGTAGGCAATCAGAAGGTTTCACCTAATTTGAATTAACCATAACGTGACTAAAATTGCGGGTGATCCCAAAATTGTCCGAATAGTATTATGTAACCCCAAAACAAACCAGGCAGGTAAATTATGGTGGACCCCGGAAAAGAATGCTCTTGTTTACGGTTTACCGTTTCAAAGGCTTAATGCAATACAGATAATTGCCAATACTCTAAATTATTTTTTTTTGTTCTTGGACTGGAGGACCGCTATATAAGGCCCGTGGGCGAAGCACATCGTTTGATTGGTATTGTTCAATGCTATGCCCAATCCAGCCAATCGTCCGACCTAAAGCAAAAAGAGCGATGGCTCCATTTGGCGGCAATTTCAAAGCCCGCGCCAGAGTAACCAGGCCAAAGAAAATCGTTGGGTTGGCACCAAGCAAGTTTTTCGTTTCCTGAATGATTTCTTGAGCTAATGCGACCTCCGGAGAATGCGGGCAGTTCTGGGCCGTAAGTTCAAGTATTAGCTTACCTCGTGGATCGCCGGTTGGGTAGAAAACAGAACCTAAACCCGGTACTACCTCACCAAAGCCAGGTATGGTTTCGCCTCTTTTTAAGAGGCTTGTGAGTGATGACCGAACGTTGTCAGGGGTAGCAGTTTCTCGCAAAAAGGCTTCGATCCGTTCGATTTGTCCGGCATGTTTAACCCCCTGCAAGGCCATTAGCCCGGCTCCTACCACGGCATAGGGACTAGAACCGGCCGAGGCAACACACCGGGCCGCGAAAGTAGTAACGTTAAATTCCTGATCGGCACACAATATGAGGGCCGACCTGATTAGTTCCACGGCCGCCGGGTCCTGCGGCACCCAGCCCTGCTGGACGGTTTCGGCTATTCCCTGGTTCTGGCTATTGCGGCCATCGGCCATAATATCGGCTAACAATTGCAAAACCCGCGCTCCGGTTTGCGCAACCGCCTCCGGCCTTAAATCATAAGCGGCAATATCATCGAGGGCCGCCAGGGTAAGACCGATCTGAAACGCTTCCAGCAGCCCCAACTTTTGCACATGCGACTTTATCGTTTGATACCGCGTAATTCGACCCTCTCGCGAAAGAGTGCGGAATAAAGCTTCGTCCCTGGTAATATCACCCGTCCAGATCAAGGCGGCAACCTGTTCTACGCTACACTCGACTGCAAGCTTCAGGGCATCCTGACCCCGGTAATAAAATCGATCATCTGTAATCAAAGTAATGGCAGACTC
>JAYSXP010000323.1:0-4713 GCA_043717125.1 Polyangiaceae bacterium
GCCGGTGGTGCACCTCACGAATCTCGTCGCCCAGATCGGCACGCGGAAGTTCCTCGGCGAGTGGACGGGCCGTGACAGCTCGATCGGCATCGCGTGGAACATCGACACGGCGACGTACTTCGGTCCGTACATCGGTGGCAGCCTGGTCGGGTTCGACCGCGTGTCGATCACGACGCGGCTCGGTATCCTCTTCGCGGGCAAGGGGACGACCGACGAGCCCATCGTCGATCGCTCCGTTCGCCGCATCTTCGGCGAGCTGGTCCTCGGCTATCGCGTGCTGCTCTTCCCCTATGCGTTCCCGACGTACCTCACGTTCGGCGTGGGCATCCTCGGCACGTTCGATCGCGGCACGGAGACGCGGCTCGGCGCCACCCTCGGGCCCGCGGCGTGCGTGGGGGCAACGTGCATCGCGACGTTGTCGGCGAAGAGCTCGGACATCCGCGGCGGCGGCATCGAGCCTCTCGCCAATGCGGTGCTCCACCTCGGTGGCCTCGAGGCGTCGTACGGCTTTGCGCTCGACGTCCTCAACCCGCGATACTCGACGCACCGGGTCCTCGTCGGGCTGTCGTTCTGACGGCTGCGCGCGGCCACGTGGTACCTTGCACGGGAAATGAGCACCGTGACCGCGCCCGCCGCTGACCCCACGGGAGCAAGCCCCGGAGCCCCCTCCGCGAAGACGATCCTCGTCGTCGACGACGAGAAGAACATCCGTCGCACGCTGCAGCTCGTCCTCGAGGGAGAGGGTTACAAGGTCATCGGTGCCGAGTCCGCGGAGGTCGCTCTCGCGATCCTCGCGAGTCCCAACACGCCCGTCGACATGGCGATCCTGGACGTGAAGCTCCCCGCGATGAGCGGCCTGGAGGCCCTCGAGCGCATCCGCGGCGAGGAAGCGACCCGCGACATGCCGATCATCGTGATCAGCGGCCACGCGACGGTCAACGACGCCGTCCACGCGATCAAGCTCGGCGCGAGCGACTTCTTCGAGAAGCCGCTCGCCCGCGAGCGGGTGCTCGTCAGCGTGCGCAACGTCCTCGAGACCGCTCTCGCGAAGCGTGCGCTCGCCGAGGTCTCGAAGGAGCAGCTCGCCAAGTACGAGATGATCGGCACGAGCGCGCCCGTCCGGAAGATCTTCCACGACATCGAGAAGGTCGCGCCGACACGCGCCGGCGTCCTCATCACCGGCGAGAGCGGCACTGGCAAGGAGCTCATCGCCCGCGCCGTTCACCGCCTCAGTCCCCGCAACGACGAGGCGTTCGTGAAGGTGAACTGCGCCGCGATCCCGCGCGAGCTCATCGAGAGCGAGCTTTTCGGGCACGAAAAAGGCGCGTTCACAGGCGCGCAGACGAAGCGCCGTGGCTTCTTCGAGCAAGCCCACGGCGGCACGCTCTTCCTCGACGAGATCGGAGACATGGACCTCGTCGCGCAGGCCAAGGTGCTCCGCGCGCTGCAGTCCGGAGAGATCTCTCGCGTCGGCAGCGAGCACGTCATCCACGTCGACGTGCGCGTCCTCGCCGCGACGAACAAGGAGCTCGGCAAGGCCGTCGAGAACGGCTCGTTCCGCGACGACCTCTTCTTCCGCCTCAACGTTTTTCCGCTCCGCAGCCCAAGCTTGCGCGAGCGCGTCGAGGACATCCCCGTCCTCGCGTTTGCGTTCATGCAGCAGTTCGCGAAGGAGAACGGCACGAAGCCGAAGCCCATCGACGAGGCGGTCATCGCTGCGCTCGTCACGCGCAAGTGGCCGGGCAACGTCCGCGAGCTGAAGAACGTCGTCGAGCGGATGGCGATCCTCTCCGGCGATCGCGTGACCATCGCCGACCTCCCCGAGGATCCGCACGAGAGCCCGTTCGGCGACGACGAGGCAGCCCACGACGCGGAGGCGGAAGCCGAGGACGAACGCGTGGCCGAGGCCGAACGCGAGGACGCCGCCGCATCGCGTCCGGCCCCGGTTCCCGGGCAATATCCGACCCTGCGTGAATTCCGCGAGCAACAGGAGCGGAAGTTCATCGTCGACACGCTGAAGCTGACGGGGTGGAACATCTCGCGCACCGCGGTCGTTCTCGGCGTCGAACGCACCAACTTGCACAAGAAGATCCGCGGGTACGCGATCAAGCGCGGCGAAGGATAAAAGGAGAGAGAGAGGATCGTCGGGAGGTCAGCCGGTCGAGCCGTAGCCGCCGCTTCCCCGATCGGTGTCGTCGAGGTCGGAAACCTCGACGAGCCTTGCGATCTCGTGGCGCGCGAACACGATCTGCGCGATCCGGTCGAGGGGTGCGATCGTCACGGGCTGGGTGCCGAGGTTGACGAGCACCACGGCGATCTCTCCCCGGTAGTCGCTGTCGACCGTGCCGGGCGTGTTGACGACGGTGACGCCGTGCTTGGCGGCGAGCCCGGAGCGTGGTCGAACCTGCCCTTCGTAGCCATGTGGGATGGCGACGGAGAGCCCCGTCGGCACCTTCAGCCGTGCTCGCGGCTCGAGGATCGCGGCCTCGCCGAGCGCCGCGTGGAGGTCCATCCCCGCCGCGCCGGGCGTCTGATAGCGGGGCAAAGGCACGGGGATCTCGCCCACGCGCTTGACCCGTACCAGGAACGGCTCTCGGCTGTGCTCATTCATGGCGGCGTGACCTACACGCTCCGCCACGAGGTGTCGATGCGCGTGCGACGCTCACAAAACGGCCGGCGCACGCACGCCAGTTTTGCGCGTTCCATCCGGTATCGCGGTAATCTTCCAGAAGTATGTTGCGATCCGACGGGCAAGCGCATCCACGCACAGTGGGTCGCTACGTCCTCTATGGAGAGCTCGCCTCAGGCGGGATGGCCACCGTCCATTTCGGACGGCTGAGCGGTCCCGTCGGCTTCTCGCGCACCGTCGCGATCAAGCGTCTGCACCCGCAGTACGCGAAGGATCCCGAGTTCGTGACGATGTTCCTCGACGAGGCGCGCCTTTGCGGGCGCATCCGTCACCCGAACGTCGTGCCGACGCTCGACGTGGTCGCGACCGAGGGCGAGATCTTCATCGTCATGGAGTACGTCGCCGGCGAGGCGCTCTCCAAGCTGATGAAGACGGCCCAGCAGCGGCAGATCCCGATCCCGACGCGCGTCGCCGCGACGATCATGTCGTCGGTCCTCCACGGATTGCACTCCGCACATCAGACGAAGGACGAGCACGGTCGCCAGCTCGGAATCGTCCATCGCGACGTCTCCCCTCAGAACATCCTCGTCGGTTCGGACGGTACGACGCGCGTGCTCGACTTCGGCGTCGCCAAGGCCGCGGGCCGCATCCAGACGACGCGCGACGGCCAGGTGAAGGGCAAGATCGCGTACATGCCGCCCGAGCAGCTGAGCGGCGGAGTCGTCTCGCGTCAGTCGGACATCTACGCGGCCTCGGTCGTGCTCTGGGAAGCGCTCACCGGGCATCGCCTGTTCGACGGCGAGACCGAGGCGATCGTCCTCGTCCGCGCGATTGAGGGCAAGGTCGACCCGCCGAGCATGTTCAACGCGCAGCTCGACTACGCGACGGACGCCGTCGTCATGCGCGGTCTGGCACGCGATCCCGCGGAGCGCTTCACGACCGCGCGAGACATGGCACTCGCCATCGAGCAGACGATCGGCCTCGCCTCTCCCTACGAGGTCGGAGAGTGGGTCGAGACCGTCGCCGCCGACGAGATCGCCCGTCGCGCACGCAGCATTGCGGAGATCGAGAGCGCCTCGGTGAACGCGAGCGCACCGCGCATCGGTCTTGCCCCGCAGCCGGCCGAGCCTCCGCACTCGCAGGTCTCGAGCATCTCCGTATCCCGCCCCGCCATCTCGACGCCCGCGCCGCCGAAGAGCCGGCGCGGCGCGCGCATGTTCCTCGTGGTGGCCGCGCTCCTCGCGATGGCCGGCATGACGCTCGGCGGCTTCGCGCTCCAGGAGAAGCTCACTGGCGGTACACACACCGGCGCGGCGAACGAGCTTGCGCGCGAGGGGGTGCGTGGGTTCACGCTCGTCAAGCCGCCGAGCTCGCTCGGGAAGCTCAACGGGCCGCCAGCCGCGCCGTCGTCGGTCGAGACGACCACGACGAAGCCCCCGCCTCCCGTCGTTCGACCGCTGCCGCCGCCGCCCGGCACGGCGAAGCTACCGAAAGCGAACCCGGCGTGCGACCCGCCCTTCACGATCGATCCCGCGACGGGTCGCAAGAAGTACAAGATGGAGTGTCTCAAGTAAGTTTTCATCGCGCCGGCGGCTAGTAACCTTGTAGCCTCATGCAGTTCGCTCGGTTCGCTCGCTCGGAGGCTCACGGAATGACGCACGCGAGACTGGCCACTTTCCTCGAGGCTCGGAGCTTCGCCCATCGGACCCTCGCACGCATCGCGACGCTGGCCGTGATGGCCGCCGGCACCACCGCGCTCGCGGGCGAGGGCATCGCCCGCGCCGACGACCGTGAGCAGTGCGCATCCGCGGCCGACCAGGCGCAGCAGCTCCGCGACGAGGGCAAGTACCGCCGCGCGCGCGAGCAGCTCATCGTCTGCGCTCGCGACGTGTGCCCTGCCCCGATCAAGCGTGACTGCCTCGAGTGGCTGTCTCAGGTCGAGGGCACCGCTCCGACGGTCGTCTTCGGGGCCAAGGACGGCACCAAGGACCTCTCCGACGTGAAGGTGTATGTCGACGGCGCCGCCGTGACGGAGCGCCTCGACGGCAAGCCCGTCCAGATGGACCTCGGCAAGCACACGGTCA
>JAYSXP010000324.1:0-1523 GCA_043717125.1 Polyangiaceae bacterium
ACTACTGCTATTAAGTCCAGACATATTGATCCAGGCCGTTTACCGTGGAGAGCTTAAAGCTGCCAACCTCAACCACCGAGTTACCCGGATTAGCCGGGAAGCCCTGGCTGACTGGTTGCGCCGTTCGACGGCTGAGGCGGTTAGCGTTAGCCCACTTAACTAACCATAATAATTAAGGACCAATTATCTATCAGGTTTGGTAGTACCTGGGTTACCACTTTAGCCGGCCGAGATAACTTTTCTTTTAACTCCTATTCTTTAGTAGTTAAAAGAATGGTTACCGGGCACAACTCATTTCAAATATTCAAAAGGATAAAATAATGTTCAAAAAAATTATCGTCCCTCTAGATGGATCACCCCTTTCTGAAGAAGCTTTACCTTATGCTACAAGACTTACTAAACAATTGAAGGCCACGCTTGTTTTACTGCGGGTACAGGAAGGTCGCCCGCTTGTAGTGGAGTTCTCTGAGTCTCCTCAAATCGAGGCCGGCAATCATATCCATGCTGGAAATATTCAGCCAGACAGACCTGCATTGGCCGGAACTGGTTCGGTTCCAGCCTACTCAACCGACTATTACCAGACCGTTACCACCTATTCCGGCGAGCAAGACGATGAAGATTACCTTCAAAAGATTAAAGGGAAGCTAGTCGGGTTTGAAGCTGAAACTCCCCTGAATGCTGAGCAAATTCAAACCCGCGTAGTTTGTGGTAGGTCGCCAAAAGAGTTGGCGGCAATTGTAAAGGAAGAACAAGCGGACCTGGTCGTAATGACTACTCACGGCCGGAGCGGTCTATCTCTTATGCTCACCGGTAGTATTGCTACTAAACTGATCCAACATACCAGCTTGCCGGTAATAGTAATCAAGCCTGAAGAAACGACTGACCAGGCCCGGGAGCAGTCTGAAAAGGAGGCTGTTGATTTTACACTCGCCCCGATTCTGGTAACCCTGGATAGCAGCCTTGTTTCGGAAACTATCCTGGATGCTGCCGCAGACCTGGCCCTGGGATTGGGCATCAAAATACATTTATTTAAAGAAGTTTCCAGTGTGATCCCTGCTGGTGATGGCGGAGTTGGGGGAGTGGGTGGCTTTTATTATCTTCCGGAATACGACCTGGAAAAAGAAGTAGCTATTCTCAATGACCAGACCTCCCAATACTTCAAAGAAATCCAGGCAAGGTTAAGAGAAAAGGGTGTGGAGTGTGTATCAGAAATTCAAACCGGTGAACCGAGAATTACTCTTGAGTATAACGGTGAACCAGTGGAGAAAATAATTGGGTATGCCAGGCAGATAAAGGCCCAACTGGTGGCAATGACAACCCACGGCCGGGGTAAAGTGGGTCAGCTAGTTTTAGGAAGTGTGGCTGAAGAAGTAGTTCGGCAGAGCCATTTGCCGGTGCTGCTAATGAAAAAAGTAGTTCACTCAAGTCATATAGTTGAAAATTAGAAGGCCTACTTTTTGCCCCCTCCTTTCTCTTTAAAGGCATATATCCTACAAAAGGCGGAATAATCATGAAGTACGGTG
>JAYSXP010000325.1:0-36844 GCA_043717125.1 Polyangiaceae bacterium
GTACGTGATCGAGAGGCCGAGCTGGGACCCGTCGCCGAAGAGCGACTCGATCATCGGCAGATCGCGCGGCGTGCTGATGATCGCGATCTCGCGGACGCCCATGAGCATCAACGTCGCGAGCGGGTAGTAGATCGTCGGCTTGTCGTAGACGGGGAGCAGCTGCTTGCTGATACAACGCGTCAGCGGCGCGAGGCGCGTGCCGCTACCGCCCGCGAGTAGAATGGCTTTCATCGCTTCTCCTTCGGCGCGAGCGCGAGCTCACACCACTCCCGATGATCGAGGTACCACTTCACCGTCGCCTCGAGACCGTCCTCGAAGCGATACCGCCGCGCGAAGCCGAGCTCCTTCTGCGCGAGGGTGTCGTCGATCGCATAGCGCCAGTCGTGTCCGAGGCGGTCGGCGACGAACGTGAGCTGCTTCGCGTAGCTCTCTCCGTCCTGACGAGGACGAAGCGCGTCGAGGATCGCGCAGATCTGCCGCGCGACGTCGAGGTTCTTTCGCTCGGCGTCGCCACCGAAGCAGTACGTCTCGCCGAGCTTTCCACCTTCGAGCGCGAGGAAGATGCCGGCACAGTGGTCCTCGACGTGGATCCAATCGCGCGTGTTGCCTCCGTTGCCGTAGATCGGCAGCGGCTTGCCCGCGAGCGCGCATGTGACGAGATGAGGGATGAGCTTCTCGGGATGCTGCCGAGGCCCGTAGTTGTTGGAGCAATTCGTCGTGATCGTCGGCAGGCCGTAGGTGTGATTCCACGCCCGCACCAGGTGATCCCCTGCCGCTTTCGAAGCCGCGTAAGGGGAGTTGGGCGTCATGGGGCTTGCCTCGGTGAACTTACCGGTCTCGCCGAGCGCGCCGTAGACCTCGTCCGTCGAGACCTGGAGGTAGCGGAATGCCCCGCTCTCGTCGGGCGGTAAGCTGCGCCAGTAGTCGAGGGAGGCATGGATCATCTTGAACGTGCCGACGACGTTCGTCTCGATGAAGTCGCCCGGCGCGTCGATGGACCGGTCGACGTGCGACTCGGCGGCGAAGTTCACCACGGCGTCGACGCGTTCTTCGCGGAGCAACGCGCCGACGAGCGGCGCGTCGGCGATGTTGCCCACGACCAACCTGCAGGCATCGTGGGCAGGCAAGCTCTCCCGATGACCCGCGTAGGTCAGCGCGTCGAGGACGACGACGCGGTGCCCGCGACCGAGAGCCATCTCGACGAAGCTGCTCCCGATGAATCCCGCGCCTCCAGTCACGAGCAACGTCCGCGTCGGCTTCATTTGGTCTTCTCCTCGCTCTCGTCGAAGTTGAGCGTCTTCGCCACGACGAAGAGCGGTCGGCCCTTGACCTCTTCGAAGATCTTCGCCAGGTACTCCGCGATGAACGACAGACTGAAGAGCTGAACCGCGCCGAGAAACAGACAGACGACGATGATCGTGCTGACGCCCTGCGGGAGGTTGGGGTTCATGATGCGTCCGACGATCTGAACGAGGGCTGCAATGACGGCGATGCCACCGACGAGGAGCGCCGCCATCGAGATGAACTCGAGAGGGATGTACGAGAAGGAGAAGATCCCCTTCTTCGCCCAGCGAAAGTTCGACAGCAGGTTGTTCGTCGACTTGCCGAACATGCGCTCGGGCCTCAGGTACGGCACGCCTGTCTGCTTGAAACCCGCCCAGGCACGGAGCCCGCGCATGAAGCGATCGCGCTCGGGGAGCTGATCGAGCACGGCGATCACCTTGCGGTCGATGAGCGAAAAGTCGCCGGCGTCGACGGGCACCCGAATGTACGAAATCCGCTGGAAAAGGCGGTAGAAGCCCTTGTACGCGAGCTCCCAGAGGAACGGCATCTCACGCTTCGTGCGGACGCCGTAGACGACCTCAAACCCCTCGAGCCAGACGCGGTAGAAGTCCTCGATGAGCTCTGGCGGGTCCTGGAGATCGCCGTCGAGGAGGACGCACCCGTCGCCGGTGCAGCGCTGCATCCCGCTCGTGAAGGCGGCCTGCGAGCCGAAGTTCCGGCTGTGGGTGATCGCCTTGATCTTCGGGCTCGTCTTGGTGAGCTCCTCGAGCACCGCCTGCGAGTCGTCGGGGCTGCCGTCGTTGACGAAGATGATCTCGTAGTCGCAGCCGATCTTCTCGAACGTGGCGATGAGGCGCTTCGCCATGAAGGGAATGGCCTGCGCGTCCTTGTAGCAAGCGATGATCGCCGACACCTTGCGGGTGCTGCTCATGTCACGCCAGCATCTCGCGCGCGGTGGCGAGCACCGTGGCGGGGGTCATCCCGGTCTGCCCGAGGTGGAAGGCCGCGCTGCCGTAGCGCTGGTCCTTGCGATAGACCGCGTTCATGCGGACGAACGCGTCGACCTTGCCGGCGACCTCGGCGGCGAGCGACTCACCGATGCCGCCGCTCGCGTAGTGTTCTTCGATGAAGAGCACCCGACGCGTGTCGGCGATGCTCCCCATGACGTCGGCATCGCTCGCGAGGTCGAACGGATAGCGGGCGATGCCGAAGACGTCGGCGTCGAGCGCGGGATCGAGCACGAGCGCGGCAACCGCGATCTGCGCAGCGTGACCGGCGCAGACGACGGTGAGACCTCGCGCCTGCTTCCGCGAGCGCACGCCGTAGCGCCGCGTGAGCGTGACGGGGTTCTCGGAGAGCGGAGCCGTATCGCTCTGGAACCCCGAGATCGCGAGACGAAGATAGGAGGGGCCCGCCAGCTCGCCCATCCGCGCGACCGCGGCGGCCACGTGGTTGTTCGAGCACGGGAAGAACAGGCTCATGTTGGGGAGCGGCTTGAGCACGGCGAGGTCTTCGAGCGCGTGATGCGTCGAGCCCATGATGCCGTAGGTATATCCGCCGCCGTTTCCGACGACGCGCACGGGCAGGTCGTGGAGGCAGATGTCGTTGCGGATCTGCTCGAGACAGCGATACGTCGCGAACGGCGCGATCGAATATGCCCACGGACGCGCGCCGGTCATGGCGAGGCCGGCGGCGACGCCCATCATGTTCTGCTCGGCGACGCCGACGTTGAGAAAGCGCGGCCCGAACGCTTGCGCGAGCTTCTCGAGGGCGTTGAACCCGAGGTCGCCGGTGAGAAAGAGGGACTGCGAGTCCTTCTCCATCAGGGCGTGGACGGCCTTGACGAACTCGATCCTCACGGCGTGCCTTCGAGACCAGCCAGCGCTTCGTCGAACTGCGCCTCGGTCATGGGGAGGTAATGCCACTCGAGCTTGCCCTCCATGAAGCGGACCCCGTTGCCCTTCACCGTGCGGGCGATGACGCAACGCGGGCGCGTGGCGTCAGGCTCCGAACAGGCCTCACGCAACTGGTCGAAGTCGTGTCCGTTGATCTCGCGCGTGTCGAAGCCGAAAGACCTCCACTTGTCCGCCATTGGCTCCATGTCGAGGACGTCGGTCGTCTTGCCGAATCCCTGGAGCCCGTTGGCGTCGACGATCACGAGGAGGTTCGACAGGCGATGATGCGCCGCGAACGCGGCGGCCTCCCAGACGGAGCCTTCGTTGCACTCGCCGTCCGAAAGGAGCGCGGCGATGCGGGCCACACTGCTGGAGGGTGCCGAAGCGGAGGGCGTGCGGTCGAGATACTTCCGTCCGTAGGCCATTCCGGCTGCGATCGGGAGCCCGTGCCCGAGCGAGCCGGTCGCCGCAGGGATCGCGGCGATCGCGCCGGCCGCTGGATGCGCGGGCAGCAGCGTTCCATCCTTGTAGTAGGTCTCGAGGACCTCGTCGGACAGGACACCGAAGTGGTGCAGCGTCGCGTACAGCGAGGACGCTCCGTGCCCCTTGCTCAGAATGAACGCGTCCTCCGGCGTGAGCCAGCTCTTGTGCAAGTAGGCAAGGATGTCGATCGCCGACAGCCCCGTGCCGATGTGTCCCGCCTTCGCGCGGTAGTGCATCCCGAGAAATGTCTTCCGGATCGCGAGAGCGTCGCGGCGCAGGTCGTCGGCGAACGTCACGTCACTTCACTCCCGTGACCATGTTCGTCTCGGCAGCGAGCACCGCCGTCGGGTGCTCGCTCATCCACCGCGACGTCACCGCGAGGCCGGCGTCGAGCGAGGTCGTCGCGCTCCAGCCGAGGACGGTCTTCGCCTTCGCAGGGTTCGAGTACCAGTCGCGATGATCCCATTTGCGATCCGCCATCGAGCCCCAGACGGGCTCGTCGGCAATTCCGTAGAGCGAGCGCACGCGGCCGACGATGTCCTCGAGCGTCGTACAGACGCCCGTACCGATGTTGAAGACGTCTCCCGGCACGAGCGACGACGCCTGGTCGACGACGCGCTGGAACGCCGCGCACACGTCGTCGATGAAGACGAAGTCTCGCGAGATCTTCGGATTCACGAGCTGCGGAAACCTGCCCTGTCGACCACGCGTGAGGAGGCGAGGCACGAGGCGAGAGGCATCTTCGTAAGGGCCGTAGACCGAGGAGAGACGCAGCACCCACGCAGGCACGCGCCTTCGGCCGCCGGCGAACTGCACGTAGGCGGTGGTCGCGACCTTCGACACGGAGTAGTCGCTGTCCGGCATGGGCGCCGAGTCCTCGCGAGGCGCGGAGCAGTTCGACCCGTACTCGGACGACGAGCCTGCCTGGACGAAGGCGCGAAATCCTTCGAGCTCGCTCGCGGCGTCGAGCAGGGACCGCACGGCGTCGAAGTTCACGCGATAGACACGCGCCGCCTCGGCCTGGTGCGCGTAGGCGCCGTACGCGGCGCAGTTGATCACGACCGAGGGCCGGACCTCGCGCACGAGCGCGCGCACGGCGTCAGGAGAACAGAGATCGACCTCGACGTTCTCGAGCTTGGCCGGAGGCGCCTCGGTGAGACGCCAGCGATGACCGGACGGTCGTGCGGGCCCGTGCACCGCGACCACGCGCGACGCTCCCCCGGACGCGAAATGACGAGAGAGGCAGGCACCGACGAACCCGGACGCTCCGGTTACGAGGATCGTGGGGGTTGCGAGGCCGATCATGCGAGATGCAGAGAGCTCCGAGGCGCCTGAGACCAGGGGCGCCAGCATACACAAACGACGCGGATCATGCGCCGTAACTCACCGTACGGACGCGGACCATCGACGCCTATCGGCGGAGCCAGACGGTGTAACCGAGCGGGTCGTCGGTGGAGCCGAGCTCGAGCACCAGCGCAGCTTGACCGATGCCTGCGGCGACGAGCGCGAGCGGTGTGAGGAGCGCCGTGCCGAGGAGCTTGATGGGATCACGCTTGCCCGCGAGGAGCGGACGGAACGCGAGGACGATGATCTTCGACGAAATCGACGCCACGTCCGTCCCGCGGGCCTCGACGACCGCGCCCGCGAAGTCCTTGAAGAGCGTCGCGAGCGTCGCCGGCGTGTAGCGGAAGTAGTCGTGCGGGATGTAGTGGTAGCGCGCTGACCACGGCACGGTGACGACGCCGGTGCCGCCGGGCCGGAGCACCCGATGCATCTCGCGCACGATCACCATCGGGTCGGGACAGTGCTCGAGCACCTCGGTACAGATCATGTGGTCGACCGACGCGTCCTCCAGCGGGAAGTGGACGCCGTCGAAGTACGTGACGTCTTTCTCGCGCTCGTACGCGAAGTGGCTCGATCCCTCGAAGTCCATGCCGAGGTACTCGGCGCCGGCGCCGAGCAGGTGGCGGTACGGGCTCTGACCGCAGCCCACGTCGAGCACCTTCCCCGTGAGGCCAGGAAGAAACCTACGCATGTCGCGATGGACGGACCGGACCTGGAGGTCGAGCATCAGCCGAGCGGCGAACTGCAGCCGAGCGACGTTGCCGCGCGGCCCCGCGTGGGGCAGCGGCCGGAAGCCTTCGTCGTCGTTCGGGGTCGTCATCCTGCGAGGTACCGTCTACCACGGCGGCCACGGCGGCGCGCGAGGTCACCGAGCGGTGAGCCGCACCGCGGTCATGCCGCTCGGGCGCGCCTCGACGATCTCGAAGCCAAACTTGCTCGCGACGCCGGCGAAGAGCTCGCGATCCAAGGCGTGCACGCCCGGCCCGAGATGTAGCTGGCCGGGCGAAGGGGTGGCCCGCGTGCCCGTCTCGACGAAGATCACGTCACCGGCCTGCAGGCCGCTGCGCGCACCGACGAGCCGCGCCTTCGCCGACTCGAGGAGCATGTCCTGAAACGGATTGGAGATGGGCCAGACGCTCGTCCGTCTCGAGAGGAGGAAGGTCTCGATCTCGACCTCCGGCGTCGAGAACAACGCCACCCGCCGTGCGGAGCGAGCGTAGGCGCGCATGAGCTGCACGGCGTCGATGCTGAGAGGGGAAGGGGTCTGCGTCTCCCACGCGCGGTCGCTCGCCACGTAGCCCGCGAGTGTGTGATCGAACTTCTTGAGCACGTCCGGCACGGCCGAGAGCGCAAGGAGCGTCGCGACGCCATAACAGGCAAAGACGAACGACTGGCGGAGGGGCTGGGAGGCGTGCTCCGTCTTGCGTGCCGCGACGATGAACCAGTAGCCGGCGACGAAGAGGGACGGCGCGGCGATATGGAACAGGTTGTTCAGATGGGAACGGCCCACGTAGTAAGTGAGGTGCGCGATGCCGAGCGAGCTCATCGCGAAGACCACGGCGTAGTCGGTGTTGAGGTCGGATTTTCCGAGCGTGATGCGCCGATAAGCCAGCACGATCACCGTCGCGAGGTAGACGCCCGCCATGGGCAGCCACGGCGTCCACGGCTCCACCGGAAGAACACCGAACGCCTTCGTGCTGTAGAGCTGGACGAACTCGAAGTACCTCCACCAGTGCGGCCACTCGCCGGAGCGCATGCGGATCAGGGAGAGCAGTGCCGCGTGGGACAGCGTCACCGCGACGAACACCGGGGTGAGCCTCTCCTCGAGCTCGCGCAGGATGTCACCGCGTCGGACGTGCGCCGTTTCGTAGGCGAGCGAGGCCAGGTAAGCGGCGAAGACGTAGACGAACGACTCGAAGCTCCATACGGACGCCGTGCCGATGACGACGGCCTCCAGCGCGAAGACCCACGAGCGATGACGTGGGAGACGGCCGCGCAGCGCGAAGCAGCCCAGCAGGAGATAGCCGTGGAGAAATCGGAGAGGGCCCGTCGATGGGTAGGCGCCTGGGTAGCCGGTCTGCACGAAGCGCGGGACGAAGATCATCAACGCCAGGATCAACGCCGAGAGCGGCAGGCTCCGCGTGATGGACCGGAGCGTCGCGTAGAGAACCGCGTACTGGAGGACCGAGAGGACGGTGATGAGCAACGCGAAGCCCGCGACGTTGGCTGCAACGAGCTTGAGGTCGATGACCATCGCGATGAAATAGATGACACCGACTCCGTACTGGCAATTGATGTCGACCAGCATCGATCTCCCGGCGCGCACCGCCGCGACGGGACCGAGATAGAAGTTGGAGTGCCAGGGGTCGGCGTCCATCGCGGGATCGAAGACGACGAGTGTGATCCCCACCAGCACGAGCACGTCGAGCACGTAGCGTGCGCTTCTCTCCCGGGGGAAGCGCGAAAGCTCGACGTGGACGAAGCTCGCAAGGCCCGCGATCGCGAGCAAGAGCAGGAGCAGGCGGGGCAGCGGCGTGAGGCCAGCAAACGGCAGGAGCGCAGCGACGACGAGGAAGGGCAGGATCCGATCGCTCCATCGAAGGAGCAGCGGATGCGCCGAGGCGCCGAGGCGTCGACCGCGCAACGCGAACGCGATCGCGAACAGCACCACGTTGCCGGCGAGCCAGACGACGATCGCCCGGTGAACGTGCGGGCTGTAGAGAAGATGAGCATCCTTCGGGGGCGCCAAGGGCAGCGCGCCGCGAAGGCGGTGCACCACCAGCGCCCAGAAGGCCGCGTGGGTGAAGGCGAACGACGGATAGAAGAGCCGATGTGTCGCAAAGAATCGCCGCTTCACACGGTCGACCGCCCACGCGAACACCGTGCCGCTGAGCGGCACGAGGAGGCACGAGAGGATGAAGATGCGTGACTCCTCCTCCTCGGAGATGCCCTCCGGGAGGTACGCGGAGAGAAGGGAGAGGAACGCAAACGCCGCGGCC
The DNA here is from genome assembly GCA_043717125.1 of Polyangiaceae bacterium. Taxonomy (GTDB): domain Bacteria; phylum Myxococcota_A; class Polyangia; order Polyangiales; family Polyangiaceae; genus Labilithrix. The sequence continues at coordinate 8,006 of JAYSXP010000325.1, forward strand.
GAGATCGCGAGCACGACGGCATGCGCGCCGCCCTGCTCGCCGCGCGCCGGGGCAGCGCCGCTCTTCGCGGACTCTCCGGCGCTCGCCTTCGTCATGCACACACGTTTACCGAATCTGCAGTCAAATGCAGAAGAACGAGACGTGGCGAGCGGCACAACCGGGACGTTTGCAGGCAGGTCGAGATGTGCCAGGATGGTTAGTGTCCTGTTCGGAGGACGTGGCGATGTCGAAGTCCCCCCCCATGCGGATGGTCACCCGCGCCTGTCCGCTCTGCGCGAGCACGGACGAAGCCCGCGTGTTCGCGGAGCCGAACTTCGACCTCGCGAAGCTCGACGCCTTCGCGTTCGCGTCGCGAAAAGTGCCCGAATACATGCACTATCGCCTCGTCGAGTGTCCGACGTGCGACGTGCTCTACGCGAGCCCGGTGCCCAGCGCCGACGAGCTCTCGCAGGCCTACCATGACGCCGCGTTCGACAGCCAGGAGGAGGCGCGCCTCGCCGCGGCCACGTACGGGTCGTTCCTGCCGGCGATCAAGGAGCGCCTACCCGACACGCGCGGCGCGCTGGACATCGGCGCGGGCGACGGCGCGTTCCTGGCGGAGTTGCTCCTTGCGGGCTTCACGGACGTCGTCGGTGTCGAGCCGTCGACCGCACCCATCGAGTCCGCAGCTCCGGAGATCAAGCCGCTCCTGAAACACACGCTCTTCAAGCCCGACGACTATCCCTCTTCGAGCTTCAGCCTCATCACGTGCTTCCAGACGCTCGAGCACCTGACGGATCCGATGGAGATGTGCCGCGCCGCCCAGCGGCTCCTGAAGCCGGGCGGCGCGCTCTTCGTGATCGCGCACGATCGCCGCTCGTTCTCGGCGCGGGTGCTCGGGATGAAGAGCCCCATCTTCGACATCGAGCACCTCCAGCTCTTCTCGCCGGAGAGCGCGCGCCAGCTCCTCACGCGCTCGGGCTTCGCGAACGTGGACCTGCACACGGTCTACAACGCGTACCCCCTCCATTACTGGGCGAAGTTGTTCCCGCTACCGATGCCGGTGAAGCTCCCGTTCGTCCGCGCGTTGAAGAAAATCCGGCTCGGGACCATCCCGGTGAAGATCCCGGCCGGGAATCTCGCGGCGATCGGGTGGAAGGCGAAGAGCTAGCCAAGCGAGCGCTATGTGGCGCGCGTCGTCTCCTCGAGCGACGAGCGGGTGCGGTCGATCACGTAGAGCGGTAGTCCGACCTGGTCCTTGTAGATGCGCGCGATGTAGATCGCGAGCACGCCGACCCCGAAGACCAGCCAGATCTGGAGGATCACGAAGAAGAGCCCCGTCCACGCGGTGAGGCCGATCCCCGCAGACCTCGCGGTCTCGTAGATCGCGAGGCCCAGCGCGATGACCGAGAGCGGGACGAGGAGCGCCGCGCCGTACGCGAGAAGGCGCAGCGGCAGCGTCGACGAGGAGAGGATCCCGCCGAGCCCGAACTGGGTGGCGCGCAGCAGGTTGTAGTGGCTCTTTCCACCGAGCCGCGCGTGCCGATCGTAGCGGATCCCGACGCGCCGGAAGCCGACGTAACCGACCTGACCGCGCACGAACGGGAACGTCGAGTTCGTGGTCAGGACGGCGTCGCGAACCTTGCGGTCCATGAGCGCGAACTCCGCCATGTCGAGCACGATCTCGTGGTCGGCCGTGGCGCGCGTCCCGCGGTAGTACAGCTTGCGCGCAAGCTGCATGAGCGCGCTCTCGGGGCGCTTGCCGCGCACGCCGTAGACGACGTCCGCGCCGCCCTCGAGCCATCGCTCCACGAACGATGCGAGCACCGAGGGAGGATCCTCGCCGTCGGAGTCGATGCACGCGACGGCATCCCCCGTCGACAGCGTCAGGCCCGCCGTGATCGCCGCCTGGTAGCCGAAGTTCCGGCTCAATGTGGCGATCTTCACGCGCGGGTCGTCCTTGCGAAGGCCCTCGAGGAAACTGAGCGTGCCGTCGGTGCTCCCGTTGTTGATGAACATCAGCTCGAAGTCGACCCGGGGCTCGAGCGTCTTCAGCGCCTTGCACAGGTGCTCGTAGAAGATCGGAAGCGTGGGAGCTTCGTTGAAGGCGGGGATGACGATGGAGACGAGCGGCATAGCGGAGCCCACGATAGCCATGATTTCACGCTCGCGGCGGTGAACGATCGGCGGTACGTAAACGGCCATGAGCGAGCCCAAGGAAGCCCCGAGCGGCGCCCCCCATCGCCCCCTTCCCGACGGTGCGCGCGTCGTGCGCGGAGAGCGTCCGATCGAAGGCGTCCAGGTCCTGCCGCTCCGCCGCATCCCCGACGAGCGCGGCACGATCTTCCACATGCTTCGCGCGACGGACGCGCATTTTCAGAGCTTCGGCGAGATCTACTTCTCGACCGTCTACGAGGGCGTCGTCAAGGGCTGGCACCAGCACAAGGACATGTCCTTGAACTACGCGTGCATGGTCGGCCGCGTGAAGTGCGCGCTTTACGACGACCGCGAGGGCTCGCCGTCGAAGGGCTCGCTGATGGAAGTGTTCCTCGGCCCCGACAGCTACTCGCTCCTCATCGTGCCGCCCGGCGTCTGGAACGGCTTCAAGGGCCTGGTCGATCCGCTCTCCGTCGTCGCCAACTGCTGCACGCACGCTCACGATCCGAAGCGCAGCGCCCGTCTCGATCCGTTCGAGAACGACATCGGCTACGACTTGGCCGTCAAGCACCACTGACATGCGCGTCCTTTTGACCGGTGCCGGCGGCTTCATCGGCGCTCAGGTCGCCCGAGCGCTGCTCGCGAGCGGCGCCGAGGTGCACGCGGTCGTTCGCGACAGGTCGCGCGCGCCTCGGCTCGCCGCCATCGAGAAGGAGCTCACGATCCACGAAGCCGACCTCGTCGACCGGGCCGCCACAGCGCGCGTCATCGACGCCTCCTTGCCCGAGATCTGCGTTCACGGCGCCTGGTACGCCGTGCCCGGCAAGTACCTCGACGCGCCGGAGAACCTCACGCACGTCGCCGCCAGCCTCGACCTCGCGCAGCGCCTTGTACATGCAGAATGCACGCGTATCGTCGGGCTCGGGACGTGCTTCGAGTACGACACGAGCCTGGGGTCTCCCCTCGTCGAAGCGGCGCCCACGAAGCCGCGCTTCCTCTACGCGGCGTCGAAGCTCGCGCTCCACGACATCCTCCGTGCGTATGCGCCGCTCGCGAAGGTCGGCTTCGCCTGGTGTCGCATCTTCTATCAGTACGGGCCGATGGAGCCGCGCGAACGCCTCGTTCCGCACGTCGTCGATCGCCTGCTCGGCGGTGGCATCGCCGAGACCACCGAGGGCGGGCAGATCCGCGATTTTCTCCACGTCGCAGACGTCGGCGCAGCGATCGCGGCGATCGCGCTCTCGAACCTCGAGGGCGCGGTGAATGTCGGCTCGGGCGTTGCCGTCACCGTGCGTGAGCTGGTCGGGACGATTGGTCGCCTCTGCCACGCGGAAGATCGCGTGCGCTTCGGCGCCATGCCCTACCGCCCCAACGATCCGATGCACGTCTGCGCCGATGTCACCCGGCTCGCGAGCATCGGCTTCACGCCTCGCTTCGACCTCGAGAGCGGCCTCGCCGACACGATCCAGACGCGCCGCGACGAGCTACACTTCGGGGGGTGAGCACGGTGCGCGCAGCCGGCTGACGGGCAGCGCGTGGGATAATCCGCTAGCATGCCGCGCATGGGCGAGTTCGATGCGTACGCCGGATCGTACGAAGAGGATCACAAGTCGAGCGTCGCGGCGAGCGGTGAGGATCCGGCTTATTTTCACGACTACAAGCTGGGCTGCCTCACGCGGAAGGGCTTCGACACCGAGGCTCCCCTCCTCGACTTCGGCTGCGGGATCGGCAACCTCACGGAGCGCTTCGTCACTCGGTTCCGTGACGTGCACGCGTACGACCCGTCGACGAAGAGCACCGACGTCGCGAAGGTCCGCGCCCCCGCCGCGCACTTCCACGATGACGCGAGTACCTTGCCGAAGGAGCACTTCGCGACGGCCGTGCTGTCCGGTGTGCTCCACCACGTCGCCCCCCAGGGTCGCGTCGGCCTCCTCCGTCAGGTGCGCGCGCTGCTCCGTCCCGGCGGGCGTCTCGTGGTGTTCGAGCACAACCCGCTGAACCCCGTCACGCGTCGCGCGGTCGCCGCGTGCGCCTTCGACGACGACGCGATCCTCTTGTGGCCGTGGGAGGCGCGCAAGCTGCTCCTCGAGGCGGGCTTCGACGAGGTCGAGCGCGAGTACATCGTGTTCTTCCCGCGCGCCCTGTCGTTCCTGCGCCCGCTCGAGCCGAGCCTCCGCGGAGTGATGCTGGGCGCACAGCAGATGTTGATCGCGACGAAGCGCTAGCAGCTAGAACACGCGGCGCGGACAGCGCTCGCGCGGGGTGCCCACCGTCTTCTGCTCGTCGCGCGCGGCCTGCGCGTCGTTGCCGAGCACGCGGTCGAGATCCGCGAGGTGGTACCACATGCACGGGCGACGCACGCCGTAGCGCTCCGCCTCGTTGCGCAGCAGCGTGATGCGGTCGCGCCCCGGGGGCTCCCACATCGAAGCGAGACCGCGCGTCGCCGGATGCAGGACGAGGAGCTTCGAGGCGTCCGCGGGCTCGGGATAGAACGCCGGCACGAGACCGAGCGCGAGCGCGAGCACGAAGAAGGCCACGCGCGCCCCGTAGGCCCCTCGCTCTTCGCGTGAGGGCCACAGCCCCGCGATCATCGGCGCGGCGAGCATCGCACCACACGCGAGGTACCACGGTGTCGTGCTGTCCCAGCCGAACCATTCGCCGACGTGATGAGGTACGTGCCCCGTCCAGATCATCGGAAGCGAAAATTCCGCGAACGGACGCGCCGTGCTCTCCGGCAGCGTGTCGTAGACGAGCCCCACCGTTCCGATCGTGAGCACGCTCGCGAGCGCGAGGCCGCCGCCGACGCCGCGCACGACCGCCCGCCGTGCGCGGTTCGCGCCCGCGAGGCGCTCCATCGTGCACGCCGCACCAAACGCGAAGAATGGCGCGCACGCCACGAGGTAGCGCGGACCGACCGTCCATCCGCCGCGCCACTCGACGAAGCCCGCGTTGACGCAGAAGAGCGCCGTGCAGCAGAGCCCCCACACGATGGTCGCGATGCGCGCGGCGCGCCGATGCGAGGGATCGCCCATCGGCGAGAAGATCATCAGCGGGATCGCGAGCAGCCCGAGCCACATGAACGGGCTCGTCCCGAAGAAGCCGAATCCCGGGTCGACTGCGAGCGCCTGGACGTGCTCCCAGCTCGGCCAGACGATGCCCCACAGCCCCTGGTTGTGCGCCGCCGCGAACGACGGCGTCTCGAGCATCTGGTGACCGGGCGTGAGGGGATTGCCGTACGCGCGCCACTGGAAGTACATGACGAGCGGCACGTTGAAGAGGCCGCCTGCCGCGAAGCCGAGGAGCCGCGTCGGGCGCCAGAACACCGCCAGGCCGAACACCGTGAGGATCACCGCGAGGAAGAGCGACTGGTACTCGAACATCACGCACGCGCTCGTGCAGAAGCCGGCGAGCACTGCGCGCGAGAAGCGTCGCGCCTTCGCGTCGCCTCGTGAGCGCCGTTTCTCCCGCTCGATCGTCGCGAACGCGATGAACGCGATCGACGCGTACTGCGAGTGGCTCGCAAACATGAGCACGTACGCGAGGAAATTCGTGCCGAGCCCCGCGGCCGCGACGGCAGCGAAGCGGATCATCGGGTCCGGCGTGAACTCGCGCAGGTACTTCTCGAACCACAGGAGGAACAGGAAGCACGGGAGCGACGACGTGAAGATGCGGAGCGACCACGTGCTCATCCGCAACCACCAGAGGCGCTCCTCCTGGGATGAGGTGGCGGTCGGATAGTGATGGCCGGTCAGCGGAGCGATGACCTTCGAGAAGAGGAAGTACCCGGGCAGGCTCGCGTAGACGACGCCCGGCGCCTTCACCATGAAGTAGTGCGGCTGGCCGTCCACCTTCGAGGGGACGCGCGCCATGTCGTTCACCCAGCCCCAGGTCTTCACGGGCTCGTCGATCGAGAACGTGTGGTGCTCGACGAGCGCGATCGCGGTGTATACGCGCACGAACTCGTTCGGGTTGTTCACCGCGCGCAGGTACGGGAACACGCAGAGCATCGGCAGCAGCACGAGCAGGAAGAAGAGCCGGCGCGGTCCACGCGCGCGTGTGCGCCGCATCTCAGGTCACTCGCCGCTCTTGGTGGTGTCGGTCGGGCTCGACGCCTCGCCGACCGACTCGAAATCCTGGGTCGTCGCGCGCTTCCGTACGCGGGTGCGCTTGTGGCGAACGTGCTCGGCCACGATGTAGAGCGGCCTGCCCTTCACCTGCTCGTAGATGCGCCCGATGTACTCGCCGAGCACGCCGGTCACGAGGAGCTGCACGCTGAAGAGGAAGGACACGAGCACGACGGTCGTAGTCCAGCCGGGAACGGTCGCGTTGAGCGCGAAGTGCGCGAAGATCGCGCTGATCCCGTACACGATGCTGCCGAGGCCGACGACGAGCCCGATGTACGTCGCGAGCCGCAGCGGGAAGATGCTGAACGACGCGATGCCGTCGAACGCGAAGGCGAGCATTTTGCGGAACGGGTACTTCGTCTCGCCGGCGGCGCGCGCCGAGCGGTCGTATTCGACGGCGGCCTGCTTGAAGCCCACCCACGCGACGAGCCCGCGAACGAAGCGATGCGTCTCGCGGAGCTCGTGCATCGCGACGATCACGCGGCGGCTCATGAGGCGGAAGTCACCGGCGTCGAGCGGCACCTCGATCGGGATCATCGCGGCGAAGAGGCGATAGAAGATCTTCGCCGTGATGAGCTTGAACCACGTCTCGCCCTCGCGCGACCGGCGGCGCCCGTAGACGACGTCGTAGCCCTCGCGCCACTTCGCGAGCATCTCGACGATGACCTCGGGCGGATCCTGGAGGTCGGCATCCATCACGACGACAGCCTTGCCGCGCGTCGCATCCATCCCGCAAGTGATCGCGCGCTGGTGGCCAAAGTTGCGCGAGAACGAGAGCGCGCGATAGCGAGGCTCACGCGCCACCATCGCTCGCAGGAGCTCGAGGGAGCGATCCTTCGACCCGTCATCGACGAACACGACCTCGGAGTCGACGCCCAGCACGTCCAGCATCTTGCTCAGACGCTTGTCGAGCTGAGGAAGGACCTCCTCCTCGTTGTAGATGGGTATGACGAGCGAGACCTCGGGGCGCGGCATCGGGCGACCCCCTTTCTACCCCTGTTCCACCCGCTGCTTCCAGGTCCATGCGTCGGAAATGATGCGCGAAAGCTCCGTGCGCTTGGCGCGCCAGCCGAGAATTCGCTGCGCGCGGTCGACCTTCGCGACGAGCACCGCCGGATCGCCGGCGCGGATCGGAGCGTCCACCGTCGCGATCGGCCGGCCCGTGACGGCGCGCGCGACCTCGACGATCTCGCGCACCGAGTGGCCGCTCCCGGTCCCCAGGTTGAACGCGCCGCTCTCGCCGCCCTTGGCGAGGTACTCGAGCGCCGCGAGGTGCGCCTCGCAGAGATCGCTCACGTGCACGTAGTCGCGCACGCACGTGCCGTCGGGCGTGGGCCACGAAGTCCCGTAAATCGAGAGGTGCGCGCGCTTTCCTGCGGCGACGTCGAGGACGATCGGGATGAGGTGTGTCTCGGGGTGGTGCCGCTCGCCGAGGCCCGCGTCGGGCTCGGCGCCTGCGGCATTGAAGTACCTGAGCGCCGCCCAGCGGAGGCCATACGCACGCCCGTAGTCCTCGAGCGCGCGCTCGATCGTGAGCTTCGTCGCCCCATAGACGTTCACCGGGTTCGTGGGGTGCGCTTCCTCGATCGGTACGTGCTCCGGCGTGCCGTAGACCGCGGCGGTCGACGACTGGACGAACGCTGGGATGGTGCCGCCGGCCTCGAACATCGCCTCGAGGAGCGCGAGCGTGGCGACGGCGTTTCCCTGCCAGTAGAGGCGGGGCTCCTTCATCGACTCCTCGACGCGGCTCTTTGCCGCGAAGTTGAGGACGGCCTCGATCCGGTGCTCACGGAGGACCGAGACCATCTCGGCCTTCGAGCCGATGTCCGCCTGGACGAAGGGAACCTTGGCGGGCACGGCGTCACGATGTCCCTCGGAGAGATCGTCGACGACGACGACGTCGTGGCCGGCATCGAGGAGCGTCTTGACCATGTGCGAACCGACGTAGCCGGCGCCGCCCGTAACAAGCGATTTCACGGCTGGGAGCTTAGCGCTCTCGCGGGCTCACACGTCGAAAGACCGATCCCCAGTTCTCGGTGTTGAGCGGCCCGACCTCGATCCATCCGGCGTCTGCTCGAAGCTTGGCGCCAGCGGGATCTCCACGATTGCAATACAGCCAGCTCGCATCGACGCCGTCGACACGGGCCATGAAGTCCGGCCCCGACGGCACGTACACGACGTTGTTCGAGTAGCTGTTGTTCCAGAACAGACCCACGTAGTTCCCGTGGACCTCGTCGAAGGCGAGCGTCGCTCCCTTGCCGAGCAGCTTCTCCCGCGCTTGGCCGGTCTCGAAGACGACCGGGGAGCCCGAGGCCATCGCGAGGGTCGGCGAGATCTTCGCCGACGGCGTCACCTCGCGATCGGGGTAAGGCACCTTCGCGAGCTTCGTGAGCTCCTCCGGCGTGTACCACCATCGCGGCGTCGTCCAGAAAAAGGCCAGGATGGCGCCGACCACCGCGATGGCAACGGCCCCCTCGGCCATCTTCTCGAATCCGCGGTGCGCCGTGGCCCAGCCGATGAAGACGGCGGCGAGCGCGACGTTGGCCATGTTGTAGCGCGCGCCCCACAGGGCCGGCGACAGGTAGAGGCTCACCGCGAGCGGGACGAGGAGGAGCGACACGCGGAACGTGTCTTCATCCATGCGCCATTCGGGGCGTCGCAGCACGCGACCCAGGGCAGACCTCACGACCGCCAGCACGACGACCACGATCGACAGCGTGGCGAGCGGCACGATGAGCCATCCCGTCACGGCTCCATATTCGTAGACCTGCGTGGCGTGCCCCAGCGAGCGCGAATACGGAATGCTGGTCAGGTTGTCGAAGAAGACCTGGAACGGTTGGTTCATGTCGACCGGATTGACCGGGTTGGCGACACCGGGCCAATGAATGCCCCACCGCGGATTGTCGTAGACGAGGTCGGGCCAGAGCGGATTGTGGAAATGCTTCCAGTTCCGCCAGTACGTCGTTGCCGCGATGGCTCCCATCATGAGCACGCCGCCGAGCACGGTCCCGACCGTCGCGCGAGGACGGGCCCGGAGGTGGGTCGTGAGCACGCGAACGAGCACGATGACGGCGAACATTCCCACCGGAACGAGGGCCAGGATCTTCGCGCCGATCGCCATGGTCAGGCAGCCCGCGGCGAACCACACGTCGCGCATTCGCAGCGGCGCGCGGGTACAGAAATGCGCCGCGGCGAGGACCAGGAGCGACGTATGCAGATCGACATAGTTGCTCTGCATCACGATCGAGGTCCCTGGAAGGATCAGGACCACCGACGCCCAGCCCATCGCCGTCAGGCGATCTCCGGACGGGCGGCGCGTCAGGAGGTAGGTGGCCAAGAGGAGCAGCGGCGCGAGAAAGCTGTTGGCGATGTCGATGAGCCGCCGGTCCGTGAAGATCACGAACCAGAGCTGCGTCATCTCGCAGAGGCGGGGATAGCCATTGATCTTCTGGAGACCGTCCCGCGGGAGATCGACGATGGCAAAACCGTGGTTCTGGAGGGTGAATCCGACGATCGGCTCGTGGTACCACAGTGCGTCGAACTGGCGCCAGGAGGGCGAGTAGTAGGCCGAGATGCCGGTCCAGAGAATGAGGCCGGCGCTGAAGAGGAGGCCGAGCAGCACGAAGCTCCGCGCCCTGTAGGCCTCGAGAAGCGCATCGAACGGGAGGCGCAGCTGCACCCGCACCGCGCGTGCGAGAGCTTGCCTGCCGTCGGGACGCTTCCACAAAGAGCCCGCGAGCAGAGCCGCGAAGAACGGACCCGAGACCAGCGCGAGCGTCGTCGCGTCGAGATGATTGGTCAGCCCGAGCACGTAGATCGGCGTGACGATGATGGCGTTCCAGAGGAGGCCCGTCGCCAGGGCGATCTCCGCTCGTCCGTCGAGCTCTGCACGCAGTGCGATGGAGAGCGCCGCCGAGATCGCGAGCACGTTCAGAAAAGCGAACTCGAGGACCCCGAGCGCGAACATGCGCTAGTCGGCCTTCGGAGAGGGCGTGGGGACCGCTCCCCGACGTCGTCGGCGTGCGTCCATCACGAAGAACACGACGATCCCGATCAGCGAGAGACCGCTCAGCCAGAGCCCGAGTGTGAGCTTCGCCGGCCAGTACTTCACCTTCACGTGATGCGAACCGGCGGGGACATCGACGCCGAGCAGCCCGTTGTCGTGCAGGACCGCGGTGCCGACACTCGCCCCCCAGCCGGCGTCGTAACCGCCGTTCATGAGGATGCGCGTCGGGGCGGAGGCCTCGACGTCGAAGGTGAACGTATTCTGCGTTCGCGAGACGCCACTGACCGTCGCCACGCTCGCGTCGAGCGCGCGCGCCTGCGGAACGTCCCCGACCCATACCGGAGCGTCGGTGTGGAACGCCCATTCCTCCCAGCACTGCTGGCGCGCGAGACCTTGCCGAGGCTGATCGATGAACTGGCCGATCCCGGCCTGCGCGACGTAGAGGCGCGGCGACACGACGAGGTGCGGATCGCTCGGGGCACCGGTGAAGCAGGTGCCGACCCACTGGATGCCCACCGCGATCATGTCGCCCACGGCGATGAACGCGAGAACGAACGCGACGACGCGCATGCTCTCGTGCACGCGCACGTTGCGGAATTTCTTTTTGGCGCTTGCGCTCACCCGATCGAGACCGATGGCCGCGAGCGCCGCGACGAAGAGGGTGACCTCCGCGTTGAAGCGCGAAGGGACGCGCATCTGCGTGAAGGGGTAGACGTGCGCCTTGACGATCGACCACGGAGCAAGGCGCCCCGCATGACCGAGCATCATGGCGAAGGCGTAGAGCAAGAGCGCGACGACCCACGCGCGCGAGGCGCCGCCGGCGACGAGACCCACGAAGGCGAGCGCGAGGACGAAGGGCCCCACGTAGGCGTCGTACTCAGGCCACACGTACTGCTGGCCTGCGACCCCGCGCGAGTGCGTCCGTGCGAGGAACATCTCCTGGAGCGTCGTCCACTGAAGCGCGTCGGTCTCGGGGACGAGCGTGCGCGTGGGGTGCGCGTGCAGCTGGTCGATGACGGGAAGCGTGCGGCATGCGCTCAGCGTGAAGAACACGAGGAGCACGATCGCCGCCGCGCGGGCGATGGCGAGGACACGTCGCGGCGGCCACGCACGCGTGAGCGTCTCCGCGGCCAGAAGCGCGGCCAGGTGGGGCAAGGCGTCGGCGCCCCCTTCGAACATCTCCCACGTCGTGAGGATCCCCATTGCCACGGCGAATCGCGCATCGCGTTCGGCACGCCGCCAGAAGTAGATGGCCAGCGGGAAGTAGCCGAACGTGCACCACGTGATGTGCCCGCCCGAGAGGTGCTGGTTGTAGTAGCCGCAGAACGTCCAAGTGCAGGCGGCGAAGATCCCCGCCGGTACCGAGACGGCCAGCTCGCTCCGCGCGAAGAGCCACATCGAGACGAACGTGAGGACGAGGTGGATGATGATCCACAGCTCCATCCCGCGCGTGCTGCCGAAGGGCATGAGCGCCCACATGATCGGTGAGGCCGCGAAGCTCTGCGGGTTGTCCCAAAAGGGGACGCCGCCGCACTGGTACGGGTTCCAGAGCGGGAGCTCGTGGTACCGACGCCACGAGGCCCACGCGACCTCGAACCAGTGCTGCGAAAAGGGACCGTCTCCCCCCTGCACATTGGGGTACGACGTCAGCATCGGCCACCACGCGTAGACGCTCAGCAGAAGGCCGAGCAGGACGACACCAAGCCCGCGCCAGGCCGGCTTCATCTCAGACATCCCGTGGCGGAAGACATCTGCACGTCACCCATGCGGCGTGGACCGTACCACGCGCTGTTGGGCTTCAACGAAAGAGGGGTGGGGCAACCGGGACTTGAACCCGAAACCAATAGATTAAGAGTCTACTGCTCTACCAATTGAGCTATTGCCCCGTTGAGGGACCAGCCGTTTACTTTTCGTGCGACGCACTGTCAAGGGAGAGCTGCTCCGCGCGGTGCATTCTCCTCCGTTCGACGCGTCTTTGGCATCCTTCGTCTCTGCTAGTCTTCGCCTCCAAGTGCGTTCCTTCGTCGTCGGCGGTGCTGGGTTCGTGGGCAGCCATCTGGCAGACCGGCTCGTCCATCGCGGACCGGTCACGCTCTACGACAACATGACGATCGGCAAGACGGAGTTCGTCGCCGATCACCTCGCGAACGGCCGCGTGACCCTCGTGAAGGCCGACGCGCTCGACCTCGACGCGTTGAAGATGGCCATGGCCGGGCACGACGTCGTGTTCCACCTCGCCGCGAATCCGGAGGCGCGATGGGGCCTCGAGCGGACACGGCTCGATCTCGAGCAAGGGACGATCGCCACTTACAACGCGCTCGAGGCGGCGCGGCTCAACGGGATCCAGAGGTTCGTGTTCGCGTCGAGCGGCACGGTCTACGGCAACGTCACGGAGCCCTGCGGCGAGACCGATCTCGGGAGCCTTCCGATCTCCCTCTACGGCGCGAGCAAGTTCGCCGGCGAGTCGCTGATCAGCGCGTACTCGGAGTGCTTCGGGCTCACGGCGTACATCTGCCGCTTCGGAAACGTGGTCGGCCCCCGCGGTACGCACGGCGCGATCCTCGATTTCTGCAAGAAGCTGAAGGCGCACCCCGAGTACCTCGACGTCCTCGGCGACGGCCGGCAGGCCAAGCCCTACCTCCACGTCACCGACTGCGCCGAGGGGATCCTCTTCATCCTCGACAACGCAAAAGAGAAACTTGCAATCTACAACCTCGCGCCGCCCGACACGACGAGCGTGCGGCGCATCGCCGAGCTCTGCATCGCAGCCTCCCCCCACAAGGCCGCGCGCATCGAGTACGCCGGAGGCACGCAGGGGTGGCCGGGCGACGTGCCGCTCTCGCGCATCAAGCCGGACAAGCTCGCGGCGCTCGGCTTCCGGGTGAAGAACACCTCCGATCGCGCCGTGGAGCTCGCCGTCGGCGAGGTCGCGCGCGAAGTCTTCGAGCCGTAGGCCGATGCAGGCGGTGATCCTGGCCGGCGGGCTCGCGACGCGGATGCGACCCCTCACGGAGACCGTGGCGAAATCGATGCTGGACGTGGCAGGACGGCCGTTCGTCGACTGGCAGCTCGAGAAGCTCGCGTCCTCGGGCTTCGACGACGTCGTCATGTGCATCGGACGCCTCGGGTCGCAGATCCGCGATCACGTGGGCGACGGCGCACGGTACGGGCTGCAAGTCCGCTACTCGGACGAGGGAGAGACGCTCCTCGGCACCGGCGGCGCAGTAAGGCTCGCGCTCCCTCTGCTCGCGCCGAACTTCCTCGTGACCTACGGCGACAGCTATCTCCCCTTCGACTACGCGGCACCTCTCCGGTCGCTCGACGAGCACGCGGACTGCGACGGCGTGATGAGCGTGTTCGCGAATGCCGGCCAGTGGGACGCCTCCAACGTCGTCACTGACGGCACGTGGGTGCTCCGCTACCAGAAGGGCGTGGTCGACCCCGCCTTCGACCACATCGACTACGGCGCCATCGCTCTTCGCGGCGCTGTCCTCGCAGAGCTTCCTGCGAACGCTCCTGCTGGGCTCGACACCCTGCAGCACGGCCTTGCGGAAAAGAAGCGCTTGCGAGCGTACCCAGCGCATGACAGGTTCTTCGAAATCGGCTCGCCCGAAGGGCTCGCCACGCTTGCTCGACACCTTCGTGAGCGCGGTGTAGCGCGCCGCCCGGAACCACGATCATGATCGTCTCACGCGCACCGGTGCGATTTTCCCTCGGCGGTGGCGGCACCGATCTGCCGAGTTACGCAAGCGAGCACGGCGGGTTCCTCGTCGCGGCCGCGATCGAGCGCTACGTCTTCGTCGCCGCGAACCGCCGCTTCTACGACACGATCCGCCTCGCGTACTCGAAGACGGAGACGGTCGACTCCGTCGAACAGATCGAGCACCGCATCTTCCGCGAGACGCTCCGCTACTCCGGCGTCACCAAGGGGATCGAGCTCGTCACCGTGGCCGACGTCCCGTCGAACTCCGGGCTCGGCTCGTCGGGCGCGTTCACGGTCGCGCTCCTCAACGCGCTGCACGCGTACAACCGCAACTTCGTGTCCACCGAGCAGCTCGCGCGTGAGGCGTGCGAGATCGAGATCGACGTCCTGAAGGAGCCGATCGGCAAGCAGGACCAGTACATCGCGGCCTACGGCGGGATCACCGCCTTCACGTTCCACAAGGACGGGTCGGTGCTGGCCGAGAAGGTCGACGTCTCGCCCGACGTGGTCGACGAGCTCGAGAGCAACCTCACCATCTTCTACTCCGGCATCGAGCGCTCGGCCTCGGCCGTACTCCAGCAGCAGGGCACGCAGATCAAGGCCAACAAGGACGACGCCGTCCTTCGCATGCACCGCATCAAGGCCCTCGGTTACGAGACGCGCGATCTCCTCCTCAAGGGCGACATCGATCGCTACGGCGAGATGCTGCACGAGCACTGGAACAACAAGCGCAAGCTCGCCGCGAGCATGACCGATCCGGTGATTGACGAGCACTACGAGGCGGCGCGAAAGGCCGGCGCCATCGGCGGCAAGCTGATGGGCGCGGGCGGCGGCGGCTTCTTCATGTTCTACACACGCCCGGCCGACAAGCGCCGCTTGTGGGACGTGATGACCAAGCGCGGCCTCAAGCCGCTCAGGTTTCGTTTCGATCCCGACGGCGCACGCATCGTCGCCAACTTTCACCGTTCCTGAGAGAGCACACGCCAATGGTCAGCTTCACCCGGACGTTTCTCGACGAGAGCGTCGAGCTCATCAAGAACATCGACGAGGCGAGCGTCGAGGCGCTGGCCACCGGCCTCGCCGAGGTGCGCGCAAAGCACGGTCGGCTCTTCATCCTCGGCGTCGGCGGTTCCGCAGGGCACGCCGGGCACGCCGTGAACGATTTTCGCAAGATCTGCGGCTTCGAGGCGTACGCCCCGACCGACAACGTCGCGGAGCTCACCGCGCGCGTGAACGACGAGGGCTGGGACACCTGCTTCTCGGAGTGGCTCAAGGGCTCGCGCCTTCGCGAGAACGACGGCGTCCTCGTCTTCTCCGTCGGCGGAGGTAACCGCGAGAAGAACGTCTCCGTGAACCTCGTTCGCTCGCTCGAGCTGGCGAAGAGCGTCCACGCGAAGGTCTTCGGCATCGTCGGCCGTGACGGCGGCTACACGAAGCAGGTCGCGGACGCGTGCGTGCTGATCCCGACGGTCTCCCCCGATCGAATCACGCCGCACACCGAGGGCTTCTGCGCGGTCATCTGGCACCTCCTCGTGAGCCACCCCAAGCTCGCCCAGACGCAGACGAAGTGGGAATCGGTGAAGTGACGCGGGCGGTCTTCCTCGATCGCGACGGAACGCTCATCGACGTCGTGCGCGACGAGGAGACGGGCGTGATCTCGACCGCGTTCCACCCCGACCAGCTTCGGATCCTTCCCGGCGTCGTCGCCGGGCTACGCGCGCTCGCCGGCGCCGGTTACCTCCTCGCCATCGCGACGAACCAGCCCGGACCGGCGAAAGGCCAGTTCTCCGCCGCCGCCGTGAACCGCACCAACGACGCGCTCGTCGCTGCGCTGGCCGCCGAGGGGATCGCGATCGCTCGAGTTGCAGTATGCATGCATCATCCGGTCGGCAGCCCGGCCGGAGATCCGGCGCTCATCGGTCCGTGCACGTGCCGAAAGCCGCTGCCCGGGCTCCTCGACCTGCTGGTGGCCGAGCTGTCGGTCGACCGGCAAGGCTCCTGGATGCTCGGCGATTCGCGCGCCGACGTGGACGCCGGGCGGGCGGCCCAGCTCAGGACGGCTCTGCTGTTCTCGACGGATCGGTGTGAGCTCTGCCCTCTCCGCGGGGGTCCCGCCGGCGCGCCGGACGTCTGCGGCGCCACCTTCGCCGAGGTCACGAGAGCCATCCTGGCCGCCTGACAATCGCGCGTGTACCATCGCGCCCCGATGGCGATCTTCCTCGACAGCTCCGACCCGAAAGAAATCAAGGACCTCTTCGGCTGGGGAGTCCTCTCCGGCGTCACCACGAACCCGCTGATCATCGCGAAGGAGGCCCCCGACGCGGATCTCGGCGAGCGCATCCGCGAGGTCCTCGGCGTGAGCTGGGGAGACGTATCCGTCGAGCTGACCACCGAGACCGAGGCGGAGATGCTCGTCGAGGCGGCGACGTACCACGCGTGGGATCCCGAGCGCATCTGCATCAAGGTGCCGATGAGCGAGCACGGGCTACGTGTCGTCTACGCGCTCGCGAAGAAGGGCGTGAAGACCAACATGACCTGCCTCATGGCCATGAACCAAGCGTACCTGGCGGCGCTGGCGGGCGCCACGTACGTCAGCATCTTCTCCGGCCGCGTGCGCGACATGGGCTACGACGTGAAGCCCGTCATCCGGTCGACGCGCGAGATCCTCGACCGCGAGGGCTTGAAGTCGAAGATCATCGTCGGCTCCATGCGCCACATGATGGACGTCAACGAGGCGCTCGAGTGCGGCGCGCACGTGCCGACGATCGCTCCGCCAATCCTCCGCAAGATGGTCTGGAACCCTCGCACGGAGACGACCATCGAGGAGTTCAACACCGCCTGGCGCAACCGCGGAACGACGAAAAAGTGAGCTGGATCGACCAGGCGCTCGCGCGACCTGGAATCAAGCGACTCGCGCGCAGCGCCACCCACTGGGTCGACCTGCAAGGGTCCTACCTGCAGACGCAGCTCGCGCAGATCGCCCCGCGGTCGCGCGGAGAGTTGCTCGACGTCGGGTGCGGAGAGAAGCCGTACGAGAGCATCTTCACGCCCTTCGTGACCTCCTACGTCGGCATCGAGCACGAGGGCACCTACGGTCAGACGATGTCGTCGTCCCGCGCGTCGAAGCCCGACCTCTACTACGACGGCACGCGGCTCCCCTTCCCCGACCACAGCTTCGACACGGTGCTCAACATCCAGGTGCTGGAGCACACGGCAACGCCGCAGGACCTCCTCCACGAGATGGCGCGCGTTCTCCGCAAAGACGGCATCCTCATCCTGAACGCGCCGTTCTGTTTTCGCCTGCACGAGGAGCCGCACGATTACTTCCGGTACACGCCTCACGGGCTCCGCGACATGTGCTCGCGTGCCGGGCTCGAGGTGACCGACGTGCTCGCGCAAGGGAGCCTCTGGAGCGTCCTCGGCCACAAGCTGAACTCGTACCTCGCGTTCCAGGTCGGGGAGCTCGGGGGCGTCTCGCAGACGCTCGGAAAGCTCGGGCACGAGGCCGTGACGAAGAAGGGGCCGCGGCTCTGGTCACTGCCCCTGGTCCTGCCGACGATGGCGTGTGTGAGCGGCGGCGCGCGCGTTCTCGACCGGATCTTGCCGGACGCGACCGAAGCGCTCAGCTTCCTCATCCTGGCCAGGCCGACTGCGGCGCGCACTCGCTGATCAGGGGGCTGGAGTTCTGGCTTCCGTTCCCCCCACGGATCTGCCAAGTTTGCCCCAGTTTCTGATGTGGATGCCCCTTCTCCCCGCGGTCCGAACGTGAGCGATCCCGATCCCGAGATCGAGCTCCTCGTCCCGGAGGACGACGTTGCGGACCCCGAGCTCTCCATCGTCGTCCCCGCGCTGAACGAGCAGCTGACGATCGCGGACTTCGTCGACTGGTGCAAAGAGGGCCTGAAGAAGGCCGGCTGCACCGGCGAGATCCTGATCGTGAACAGCTCGACCGACGAGACCGGCCCCATCGCGCTGAAGAAGGGCGCGCGCGTGCTCAACACCCCGAAGCGGGGCCTCGGCCGTGCGTACATCGACAGCCTGCCGTTCATCCGCGGCAAGTACATCGTGATGGGTGACTGCGATTGCACGTACGACTTTCGCGAGCTCGAGCCGTTCGTCACCAAGTTTCGCGCCGGCTCGGAGTTCATCATGGGCTCGCGCTTCCGCGGTTACATCGAGCCCGGCTCGATGCCGCCGCTGCATCGCTACCTCGGTACGCCGGTGACGACGTGGATCTTGAACGTCATCTTCTCCAGCCACTTCTCCGACATCCATTGCGGCATGCGCGGGATCTCGAAGGCTGCCCTGGTGCGCATGGGGCTCCGATCGCAGTCGTGGGAGTACGCCTCGGAGATGGTGCTCAAGTCCGTCCACATGGCCTTGAAGACCGATGAGGTGCCGATCCGCTTCCTCAAGGACGTCGACGGTCGGCTCAGCCACCACAAGCGCTCGGGCTGGTTCTCTCCCTGGGCAGCGGCCTGGATCAACCTGCGCGCGATGTTCATCTACGGAGCGGCGTTCTTCCTCTACAAGCCCGGCTTCGTGCTCTTCGCGCTCGGCGCGTTGCTCACGCTCCCACTCTCTTTCGGTCCGCTGACGCTCGGGCCCATCACGTTCTCGCTCCACTGGATGCTCCTCGGGTTGACGCTCGCGACGCTCGGCCTGCAGTGCATCTTCCTCGGCGTCCTTGCGCACGTGTTCTTCGATTACTCCGGAGTGCGGACGAAGCGCTGGTTCGAGATCTTCCCGTACACACGCACCGTGGCCGTGAGCGCCGGTCTGTTCTCCGTTGGCGTCGGGCTCGGCGGCTGGCTCGTGGCTTCGTACCTCAGGAACGGGTTTCTCCTCGCGCCGGGCATGCCGGTCAATCACCTGGCCGTCACCGGACTGCTCCTGATGATCGCCGGCTTCATGACGTTCACGTTCACGCTCCTTCTCCACTCCACGGCGGTGGTCGTGTGGCGGCGGCCGTGAGCGACGCGTCCGTACGCCGCGAGTCGTTCGGGCAGGGCTACCACCCGACCGTCGCCGACCGCTTCGGCGTCTGGCTCTCGGCGCGGCAGATTCACCGTTGGGTGCCGTCGTTCGACGGAAAGCGAGTGGGCGACTTCGGCTGCGGTTTTCACGCGTCGTTCGCGCGGACCGTCCTCGATCGAGCGGCGAAGGTCGTCCTCGCGGACGTCGCGCTCGCCGACGATCTCCAGAACCACGCGAAGGTCGAGGTCCACCTCGGGCCGCTCGAGTCGGCGCTCGCTGCCCTGCCCGACGCCTCGCTCGACGTCATCATGTGCATCTCCGTCGTCGAGCACCTGTGGGAGCCGCTGCAGGCGCTGACGCACTTCAAGCGCATCCTGGCGCCGGGTGGCGTCTGCTTGCTGAACGTGCCGTCGTGGGCGGGCAAGCGCTACCTCGAGCTCTCGGCGTTCAGGCTGAAGCTCAGCCCCGAGTACGAGATGAACGATCACAAGATGTATTACGACCCGAAGGATCTCTGGCCGCTGCTCGTGCGCGCCGGGTTCATTCCGCAGCACATCAAGTGTTTTTCCCACAAGTTCGGCCTCAATACGTTCGCGGTCTGCAAAAGCCCCAGAGCTCGGGATGAGTGACGAGCGCGCACGCGAGGAGAGCGTCACGTCGGAGGGCGAACGCTTCGACCGGTATGCGACCGACTACGCGACGACGATCAACAACGAGCGTGGCATGGGGCTCACGGGCGAGTCCTTCGAGTACTACCTCGACCTGCGGCTCACGATGGTCCGCACCTTGCTCGCGGAGGAGACGGGGCGGCCGCCGTCGAGCATCATCGACTTCGGCTGCGGCGCCGGCGACACGCAGGTGCACCTCCGGACGTGCTTTCCCGACGCGCGGCTGATCGGAATCGACGCGTCGGCCGAGAGCGTGCGCGTCGCCCGCGAGCGTCGCCTCGAGAACGTGGAGTTCTGCGTGAGCGACGGCCTTCGCTTTCCCGTCGCGGACTCCTCGGTCGCGGTCTCGTACTCCAACGGCACGTTTCACCACGTCGACCACGCGGACCACCTCGAGATCGCGCGCGAGCTCTACCGGGTCACCGAGCCGGGTGGGCACGCGTTCATGTTCGAGAACAATGGCCTGAATCCCGTCGTGGCGTGGCTCATGGACCACAACGACGTGGACCGAGGCGCGCGGCGCGTGTCGCACTGGAAGCTCCGGCGGACGTTCGCGAAGGCAGGCTTTCGTATCCGTGCGGTGCGCTTTTACGCATTCTTTCCGAAGCTGCTCGAGCCGCTGCGAAAGCGCGAGTCCGCCATCGGTTGGCTACCGTTCGGCGCGCAGTACCTGGTCTGGGGCCAAAAACCTCGCGCATGAGCCGGGCCCCCTTCTCGCTTCGCGATTGGTTCGACGATCGCGGCGCTCGCCTCCTGCGTGACCCGTCGAGCGCCATGGCTCGCGTCTTCGACGTGATGACGATCGCATTCGTCATCGCGTTCCATCGCATCCTCGGCAAGCGCTTCTTGTGCGCTCCGTTCGGCTTCGACGAGCACTATTTCGTGTGGGAGGGGTTCTCGGTCAACAAGGGCATGGTCCCCTACCGAGATTTCTTCGAGTTCAAGCCTCCGATGGTGATCCTCGTCAACTCGCTCGGGCAGAAGATCTTCGGCCTCGAGCACCTGGCGTACCGGCAGATCTTCTCCCTGCTCTCGCTCGCCGGCTTTCTCTCGCTGACGATTGCCTTGCTCAGTCGAGCGACGAACAGGTGGCTGATTGCCGCGCTCATGGCGCTCATGATCAACCACTACTTCGACGGAGCGCTCCACGACTCCACCGTGAACAACGCGGAGTCGGTGGGCCTCGATTTTTTCATGATCGGCTGCGGGATTTTGCTTCTCGAGACGCGCTGGGAGCGTACGCAGCAGGTCCTCGGTGGCGCCGTCCTGGCGCTCGGCCCGCTCAGCAAGGAGCCGCTCGCGTTCGCGACGCTCGCAGCCTGGCTCTGCATCCTGTGCCTCTACCGCTACGAGTCGGTGCCGGGGCGCGCGCACCGACATTTCGCGCTCTTCACGATCGCAGGCGTGGTCGTCGTCCTCACGACATGGATCGTTTACATGCTCGCGACCCACTCGCTGGGCTCGTACGTCGCGCAGACGAAGATGAGCTTCGCGTACGCAAAGAACTACGCGTACCAGCTGGGTTGGTTTCCCAAGAGCTCGACGGACGGGGAGCTCGCCGAAGCGTGGAAGCGGCTCCACAAGACCTACGTCAACGCCGAGCACCTCGCGGTGTTCGTCCCCTTGTTCGTTGCGGCGCTCGCGCTCAGGTCGGGTCCGCGGATCCTCGCCGGAGTCGCCGCACTCGCGTGCGCGGTGGGCGGTGTCTACGCCGTGACGATTGGTCACGCGTATGCCGGCCACTATTACATCATGGCCATGACCGGCACGTTCTTCTTCGCGGTGGTCGGCGCGCTCACGCTCGACGTCCATTCGAAGCGAGGAAGAGGCCCGCTGCGTCGGTGGGTCGGCTTCTCCGCAGCCGCGGTAGCGCTCGTCACGCTGTGGCCACGCTTCTCTGAGGAGAGGGAAAAGTACGCGACGTACCAACCGGCCGCTCCCCCCGTGAATATGGCCGAGGTCGCGCTCGTGCAGAGCCTCAGTAGTCCTGGAGATCGGATCTGGACCCTCGGCGAGCCACTCCTCTACGTCTACTCGGGTCGCCTGAACGCGGTGCGCTGGGGTGGCACGTACGACGAGCTCATTGACTATTTTCCAGGGAAGACGGACGAGGAGAAGCTCGCCGGCGAGCGCGCTGCGCTCGTTCGCAACCGGCCGAAGCTCGTGGTCTTCGGCGAAGACCCCATCCCGGGATACGGGCGAAAGCAGCGTTACATCAAGGCGCTCGTGATGCCGTTCCTGACGGAGTACGGGTACACGAAGGTCCACGACAAGGTCTACGCGCGGCCCTGAACGCTGACGCCGGACGCGAAGCCCGTCAGGGCTAGCCCGACGCCGGTGTCACGGATCTCGTCGAAGGTCCCGACCCATGACCCCTGGTCGCCGAACAGGTGCCCGGACACCGCATGCTGCCGGGACTCTGAACGCTACTTGCTGCCGACAATCGCCGCGAGGAGCGCGGCCGGTCCGTCCGAGGCGATCTTCACCTTGCCGGTATCGAGCACGACCCCGCCCTGCCCGATCAGCACCTTCGACGAGCCGACCTTCATCGCCACGGCGGTCGCGCCCGTCATCGTGAGCGCGGCGCCGACCGTGATCTCGAGCACGTCGCCGCTCGAGATCTCGATGTCGGCACCGGACGTGACCGTCCACGCCGCGCCGACCTGCGACACGCGCTTGCCGCCGACGAGCACGCTCAGGTCCTTGCCCGACACGTCGATCGCGGCGCCGCCGACCGTGACCGAGCGCTTTCCGTCGGTCGTCGAGGTCTTCCCCTTCTTCGCGGTCTCCGAGAGCGCACCGGTGATCGACACGCTCATGTCGTCGCCCACGAGCACGCTCATCGCCTCGTCCGCCGTCTCCGTCAGCGTACCGCTGACCTTCGACTTCATGTCGCCCTCCACGCCGAGCGTGGAGCACGCCTTCGTCGCCACGGTGTGAGACCCGGCGATCGTCACCTCACGGTCGCCGTTGACCGTCACGCGCTCGTCCTTCGTGACCGTCTTCTTCCGTGCACCTTCGACCGCGAGCGTCTGGCTCCCCGCGACCGTCACGTCCCAGAGTCCCTTCACCTCGAAGCTTCGGTTACCCTTCACCGTCACCGCCTCGTCGGCCTTGATGGTCACCATCCGGCTCGTGGTGACCTGCGTCTTCCGGTCCTTCGTGACCTCGACGAGGAGATCCTTCTGCGCGTGCATGTGCACGTGCTCCGAGCCCGCAGCGTCGTCGATCCGCAGCTCGTTGTGCCCCGCACCGTCCGGCGAGCTGTAAGACATGAGCGTCGAGACCGTCTTCCGCGCCGGAAGCGCATACGGCGGAGGATACGTCGCGTTGTAGAGGCGCCCGACGACGACCGGTCGATCCGGATCGCCGTGCTCGAACTCGACGAGCACCTCCCAGCCGATGCGCGGGATCGCGATCGCGCCCGACATCGGCAGATGGGCGACGCGCACCCATGGCGAGCTCTTCTCGTCGAACTTCGCCCGGCGGTCCCAGTGGAACTTGAGCCGCACGCGCGAGTGCTCGTCGGTGTGGATCTCTTGCCCGCTCGGCCCGGTCACGAACGCCGTCTGCGGCCCGGCGATGCGCGGGCGCGGCGTCATCGCCGGGGCGCGGTACGGAACGCTCTTCGGGATCGCGCGGAACGTCCCATTCCATGCGCCGACCGCGCCCGCAGCCGCGCTCCACGTGTGCGTCACCTCGGTGACGAGATACTCCTGCGAGAGGTCGTCGCGCGGCGCCGACTCGAGTTCGAAGGTGCAGCCGGCATAGAGGCCAGGCGCCGTCGCCGCCGTCCCGAGCACGCCCGTCGATCCGGCGACGAGCCCCTCCATCCGTAGCTTCGCGCGACGCTTTCCCTCCGCGGGCGTCGTGTACCCACCAGGGTGATCGTAGAGCTCGCGCGCGCGCGCGCCCTTGTTCTCAAACGACGCCTCGAGATTCAGCTCGGGCTTCTGCCAGTCGAGATCACGCAACGTCACCTTCGTCGCGCGGAGAGTGTCCACCTCCGTCAACGTGGCAACCGCCGTCTCCCCCAGGAGGCCGACGTCGGCGACGTACGGAAGCTTTGCAGGCGCGCAGGCGTGATGAGCATCAGCGGCGTCCGCGAGCACCAGCTCGAGCCCACCCGAGCCATCCTCGAAGAAGTAGTACGCGCCCTCGGCCTCGAGCAGGCGCGACACGAACGCGAGCATCGTCTCGCCGTACTGCGTGCACGACTCGAGCTTCGCGTAGGTCCCGGAGAGACGCTTCTTGATCCGTGCGGCCGGGATCCCCGCCTCGGTGAGGACCTTCTCCACGATCTCGGGCACGTTCATGTCCTGAAAGATGCGGCAGTCGGTCGAGAGGGCGAGAAAGTCGATCGGGGAGCCGATCGTGATCGTGAAGACCGGCCCGGCGCCGTGCCAGATCTCCTTCACTGCGAGGATCACGCCCTCGAAGCGACGCGCCTCCTGGCCGCCGATCGAGACGTCGAGCTGGGCTCCCTTACGCAGCATGTCGTGCGGGCGCACGGCGCCGGGGTCAATCGAGAGATCGACCATGATGCGGCGGGGCGTGTTGATCTTCTCCTCGACGCGCGCCGCCGACGGGAGCAGCGCGTCGGCCGCGACGCCGTCGATGCGCAGCGTCACGCGGAGAGCCTGGCTTGCGAGCTGTGCCATCGTCGTCCTGACTAGGGGTTGTGCTTGACGGTCGCGCCGTCGCTCGACACGAGCGGGCCCGTGATCGCCAGCGCCGCGGTCTTGATGGCGATCTCACTGCCCTTGATCGTGATCGTGCTGCCGCCGCACACGATCGCGATCTCGGACTCCGCGACGATCTCGATACTCGGTGCCGTGCCGTTGAACGCGGCGCCGACGGTAAGCTTCATGTTGCCCTTCGCCGACTCGCCGACGCTTCCCTTCGCGGTCACCGCATGCGCGGCCGAGATCGTGTCCTTCAGATCGCCCTTCACGAGCATCTGCATGCCCGCCTTGCCGTTCTGCGTGCGCGCCCCCGTGACGCTCTCCTTCGAGTCGCCCTTCGTGGTCACCACGATGCCGCCGTCGGCCGAGGTCGACCACGCGGCCCCCGACGAGGCGGTGAGCTTCTTCAGGATCTCCCGCGTGAGCCCCTTCTTCGACGTGGCCTTCATCGCACCGGAGACGGTGAGCGTCCGCTTCTTGCCGATGTCGGTGGTCCGGTCCTTCTTCGCCTTCTCGGTGCGGTCGCCGTCGACCGAGTCCCCTTCCTTGCCCTTCACGGTGAGCGACCGACTGCCGTCTATGGTCGTCGTCTCGTCGCCCTTCACCGTCGTCTTCTGATCCTTCGTCACCGTGAGCTTCTCGTCGGCCTCCGTGGTGACGGTGCGATCCTTGCCGACCTCGAGGACGTGACGATTGCCGACGACGCGCGC
This sequence comes from Polyangiaceae bacterium, assembly GCA_043717125.1. Lineage (GTDB taxonomy): Bacteria > Myxococcota_A > Polyangia > Polyangiales > Polyangiaceae > Labilithrix. Next base: position 33,015 of record JAYSXP010000325.1, read on the forward strand.
CTCGTTGTCGCCGACGAGGACGTCCATGTCGCGCGCGGCATGGACGGTGATCAGCTCGGCGTCTTTCTTGTCCTCGAAGACGATCTCGGAGAGCGTGCCGTCGCTCGTGCTCGTCAGTGTCTGCCACGACGTGCGCGTCATGTTCGCCGGGAGCTTGTGCGCGGGTGGATGAGTGCCGTCTACGAGCCGCGCCATGACCCACGGGCGATCGACGTCGCCGTCGAGATGGCTGACGAGCATCGCCCAGCCGACGCGCGGGATCGCCATCGACCGCGCGAGCGCGGCCTGCCCGACGCGCGAGCGGATCGAGCAGCTGTCGTCCTTCTTCCCTTCACGATCCCACGTCGGCTGCACGATCACGCGCGCGTGCTCGTCCGCGTCGATCTCCTGGTTCGACGCGCCGCGCACGAAGGTCGTCTCCGCGCCGAGAGCGGTACGCGCCGCCGGGCGCTGGGCGGGCCGAAACGGCACGTCGGCCGGCACGGCGGTGAACGTCTCGGTGAAGGGATCCTCGGCGGACGCTCGCCATTCGACGCCGATGCAGAACAGCTTGCGGAGCGCCGCGTCGAGCGGGCCCTCGTCGATCTCGAAGATCTTTCCGCATGCGATGGACGGGCTGTCCGACTCTCCCGTCACGACGACACGGCGCGCGCGCAGTCCCTCGAGTGACGTCTTCGCGCGAGCGCTCGCGTCGCCGTCGGACGCGAGGCGCGCCGGCCACGCATAGACCTCGTGGTTGGCGTCTCCCGCGGTCGCCTTGCCGGCGAGCGCGAGCTTCGGCTTCAACGGGTCGCGGTCGCGAGTCGCGAAGGCGTTCGACGTCGCGCTCGCGCGCGCAGCGAGCGACGCCACCCACTTCTCGCTCGCGACGTTACCGTGGTGCGTTCGATGGTAAAACGCGCCGGAGACCTGATCGGCCTTCGTCGAGTCGTTCGCGAACGTGAGCTTCGTGCCGCTCGAGCCGTGTGCGTAGAAGGCGTAGATGCCCTCTTCCCCCAAGACGCGTGCGAGGAACGCCCAGTCGCTCTCGAGGTACTGCGCCGTGTAAGGGCGCGAGGGTGACGCTCCTGCCAAGGTCCATGTCGCGGCGGCGACGCCGGCGCGCGAGAGCACGTCCTTGCCGATCGCTACGGCCGTCATCGCGAGATAGACACGCGAGCTCTGACCGTGAGCGAGGATCTCGGCCTCGGGACCGAGGTCGAGCGTGAGGACCTGTTCGCCAGCGGCGTACGTCGCCGACGCCCCGACCACGACCCCCGTGAGCTTCAGCTCCTCGCCGAGCCGCGCCTTCACCGAGAGCTCGAAGTCCTTGCCCACGAGCTCCGCGGGCTTGTCGTCCTCACCGACGGCGCGCACCCGGACGCGAAAGTGCTCGCCGACGGACTCGCGGCCTGCGACGTCCGTGGCGATGCGCTTGTGCCCGTCGATGCTGAAGGTGATCGACGCCATCGATCACCCGGCCAGCTGAGGAGCGCCGGCGATCTCCACGCCGCCCGATCCCTTGAGGGTCACCGTACCGACGAGCGCGATCGACGCGGGCGTCATGCTCAGCACGCCGCCGGCGCCGATGAACGTCACTGCGCCGGTGACGGTGATCTTGATCTTCTTCGCCTTCAGCTGGAGCTTGCCCGCGGCGGTGAGCGCACCGAGCGCAGCGACGTTGCGGTCCATGGCGCCCTGCGCGCTCGAGACGCGGTTGCCGTCGACGGTCTCCACCCAGGCACCGCCGATCGTCAGCGTGACGTCACCAGAGGTCGCTTCGGTGAGCGCGCCGTCGGACGAGGAGACCGACTTTGCGCCGCCGACCGACTCGGACGAGTTGCCGGCCACGTAGATTGTGATGTCCTTCTTCGCCTTGGCGGTGACGGCGCCGGTGACCGCCATCTCGTAGTTGCCCTTCGCGCGCTCGAGCATCTCCCCGTCCGACGAGACCTCGAGGTCCTTGCCGACGCTCTCCTCGTCGTTGCCGTCGACGCGCATCGAGAGCGCGCCGTCGACCACGACGCTCTCGTCCTTGGTCACCTTCTTCGTGCGATCGCCGGCGACCGCGAGACCTGCGTCCTTGGCGGCCTTCGCGGTGTCGTTCTTCTCGACGATGACCGTCTGCGCGTCGCCGATGAGCCACGTCGAGTCCTTCCCCACGGCGAGCGTATCGTTTTCGCCGATCCTCTCCGTCTCGTCGTGAAGGATCGTCGCGTCGAGATCCTTCGCCGCTTTGACGTCGACGATCATCGCGTCCTTCTTGTCGTCCAGCGTGATCGCGTTGACCTTCTCCGCGCGAGGGCTCGTGAGCGTCTCGAAGGACGTCTTCGTCTGCGCGGCGGGAAGCTTCTCGGGCGGCAGGTGCTCGCCGTCGTACATCCGCGCGACGGCGATGGGCCGATCGGGATCGCCGTCGAGGTGAAGAACGGCCATCTCCCAGCCGACGCGCGCGAGCATCATCGAGCCGCCGAGCGCCGGCTGGAGGACCCGCATCCACTGCGACGACGTATCGTCGTCCTTGCCGAGCCGATCGAATGCGTAAAGCGCGGTCATCCGACCGAGCTTGTCGGTGTGGATCTCCTGTCCAGACGGCCCGGTGACCGTGACCGAGCGCGCGCCGTTCATGAGCGGGCGCGGGGTGGCGCGGTGCGGGCGGAACGGCATCCCCGCCGGCGAGGCCACGAAGCGGTTCTCGTAGCGAGCGTGCTCGAGCACGTGCTCGACGCTGCGCACGAGGTACGTGCCCGTGGGCGCGTCGGCGGACGCGCTCGTGAGGGTGAACGTAGCTGCGGCGCGCAGGTTTGGGCAGCTCGAGCTGCCCGTCGCGAGGGTCTTCGCGCTCGCGATCTCCTCGGCGCGGATCTTCGCGAGCGCGGCGCCGTCGGCCTGCGTCGAGTACCGGCCCGGGTACTCGAAGAGCTCGCCGGCCGGCGAGGTGTCGAGCGTCGAGCGAGAGGTCAGGTCGACGCCGGGCTTCTCGTGGTCGTAGTCGGCGAGCGCGACTGCACCGGCCGTGACCACGTGCTCGACCGAGAGCTCGTGGATGCCGAGTCCCTCGCCCTGCCCGGTGAGCGGAAGCTCCTCGTTACCCGCGATCGGCGTGAACGCCGTCGAGGCGTCGGCGATCACCAGCTTCGGGTCCTCGCCGTCGTCGGGGCAGAACCAGAAGATGCCTTCCTCCTCGAGGAGGCGCGCGAAGAAGTCGTAATCGCTCTCGCCGTACTGCACGCATGCCGGTCGCTTCGCGGCGCCGCGCGAGGCGCGCCAGTCCGCGGTCACGGAGACGGCCTCGAGGAGCGACTCGACGACGTCGCGCACCGACTTGTCGAGGAACGTCCGGTGGTCGCGGCGGAGCTGGAGCAGGGCGACGGGGTGCTCGAGCTCGAGGACGTAGCGCGTCGTCGCGGTGTCGAGCTCGTGGGCGGCGGCCGCCACGATCACGAGCGGGAAGTGGCGCTTCACGGCGGCGTCCGGCGTGACGGTGAGGACGGCCGGCTCGCCGACGAGCGCCGCGGGGTCGCGAGCCTCGCTCGCGAGAACGACGATGCGGGCGCTCGTTGGACGGCTGATCTCCTCGAGGAGCGAGCCCGCCTCCACCGCCGCGTCCCCGAGCGCCGCGGAGGTGAGTGTGGTTCGCTTATGCATCGAGGCGCGGGATGGTAAACACCACTCTGCCGCCGTGGAAAGGGTGATGACGTTCCCTCCTCGGGTAACCACACAACGCCCCGGACGAGTGTTACCGTGGGAGCGAGAGATGCCCGCTTCGCCCAATAAAAAACACCTCCGAACGGCGCCTTCGGCCCCCCCTGCTTCTTCTGCTTCTTCTGCCCCCCCTGCCCCTTCTGCCC
>JAYSXP010000326.1:0-4698 GCA_043717125.1 Polyangiaceae bacterium
GCTGCCCGGTATCCCCCAGTTTTCTACCACCTCCCTTTCTATCTCCTGCCAGATAATGCTGCATTCCTCCTCGCTCAAAATTCTGGTTTCCCTTACCTGCTCGCCAGGCTTCGGCACGTTCCACACTTTCTTTATTCCCGCCGCCTTCGCGGGCAAATCCTCGTTGTCCCTTATCATCCGGTTCAAAAATCCCTGCGGGCTATTTATCCCCGCCTGCCCTTCCAACCAGCGCCGCCACCCCACGATATATTCAGCCGGCCTTCCATTACCCGCCGCAATCATCGCCAGCTTAACCGCCCCCACCCGCGAAAACCCGCCTTCCCCAAGTGCCGCCGCCATCGCCTCAATCTCATCAACTTTCCCGGCAGCATCAACCACCCCTGTTGTTTGTTGTCTATCTGTTTGTTGTTTATAACTGTTTATTGTAGGTTCAGATTTGAAACCCCTCCCCTGTTTCAATTTGAAACCCCTACCCGTTTCATCCTGAAACCCCTCCCCTGTTTCAATTTGAAACGTCCCGCTCCCTGTTTCTTCTTGAAATCCCATCTCCTCTTCTACCTCCCTTTCAACCTCACGGCCCTTACCGCCGTCTTTACCTGACCACTGCGGCTTTCCGTCAATATTCAACTCATATATTGACACCAGTTGCTTCTCCCCACTCTTCCCGCCCGTCTGGTTGTGCGCGAATATATACCCCTTTTCACACAACCCCTTCAAAGCCCTCCACAGACTCGACCGGCTTACCCCCGCGCCCCGATCTAACTGCCGCCCATCCCTGGTCACAATCCCATTCAAAAACTGGTTATAGCTGATCGCGTCGCGCCTTTTCTTCCAGCCGTAAGTCCGCCGGAAGATGTACAGCATCACCTTAATTTCCGCCTCACCCAGTTCCTGCATCTGAAAATCCATAAACATATCAGGGATTGTTGTAAAGCATGTCTGGCCGTATCCGCCAAAATCTCCCTCCGGCCTACCCATAAAAATACCTCGTCATCCGCGAACGCCATCGGCTAACCGCCCTGGACCCCTGTAAAGAAAAGTTCCGGCCTTTCCTTTTTCAAAGCCCCTATCTCATCCAGCACCTGGGCCAGCCGGTTAAGCCTCAGCCCCTCATTCTCCGGCCTTGCCTCCCCGTAACTCCCCATCTCAACCCTGATCTCCAGCCTCGACCCTTTCCTGGCCCTGCTGCTCCCAGCCCCTGGATCATCACCCTTTTCCTCAGTCTTACTCCGCATCATCCAGCCTCATTTCCCTCTTAATTGCTGGCCTTAAATCCGCGAACCGCCTGGCCGCCAGAACCTTCACGTTCCCGCTCATACCACGCTTGCCTCGCCTGATCAGGTTCCACAAAGTGCGAGAAATCCCCAGCTCCCTGGCAAACTCCTCGTCCCCTACCTTCAACTCCTGCTGCTTCCTTATCAGTTCTTCAACCATACTCTTCCAGGATAATAAATGTTACACGTGTAGCAATAATAAATCAAAATGCTACACGTGTCAATAGAATTTAGAGGAGTTTTCTGTCACCATGTAGCAAAATCAGTAAAATATGTTACATTTGTAACATCAAAACGTTATATAAGTTGGAAGCGAGAAACCGCATGAATTTCGGGGAAACCATCCTCAAATTACGCAAAGCCAAAGCCTGGACCCAGGGCCAGCTAGCCTCATATTCGGGCGTCAAGCGCAGCTACATCTCCCGAATTGAAAAAGGCGACTACACCGGCCAGGGCATCAACCCCGAATACATCCATCGCCTGGCCCAGGCCCTCGGCGTCTCCGACGACTTTCTCAAAGAAGCCGCCGGTCAGCTATTTACCTCTGATGCCAACCAGGTAAACGCCGCCGACAAAAACCCTGAGCTTCAGGATTTCTTCCTGCACCTTCTCGCCAAAAATCCCAGCCCCCGGGCCATAGCGACCCTGAAAAAAATTGCTGATGACCTCATGGAGGAAAACAAACCCTGAAGTAATCGGAACCATCAACCGCCAGGGGGATAGAGCTTTCCCCGGCAATACCCTTATCACCCCCTGCATCTTTGAAGTTTTGTTGCAGCCGGGTAGAAACCACTCCGGTAACTAACAAATAAGGCAAACTCACAATGGGACTCTTCAAAACTTATCCAGGCGTAACCTTTTCCAACCGGCCAAACTACCAGTTGCTTGACGAACTGATAGAGACCTACCGGCTTCACCAGACCTTGAATTACCCAATCTCGGCCCAACCCCTCTACGATGCCCTCAACGTAAGGATCTACTGGGACCTCAAACTCCCCAGAGGCATCGAAGCCTTCTCCCAGATGCACCGCACCGAAGGATTCGGCATCGCCGGTTTCCGCCAGGGTCTCAAAGCCGAATTCCGCCAGTACGCCCTCTTCCACGAAATCGGACATCTCCTCTTTCACGTCCACGGCGAAGTCCACCGCTGCGTCTCCAGCCCTGCGGGCGTAATCCAGCAAGAAGAGTACGAAGCCGACCTCGCCGTCCCCGGCCTGGCCCTCCTCGAACTCTGCCGCGACTACACCGAGGCCCAGGTCTGCTCCATCCTCGGCATCACCTCGCGCCTCTACCACCTCCGCGTCAAAATATTGCTCGCCAACAACGAGTTCGGAATCTGCAACCAATAATTCTTAGATTTGTGAAAGGCTTAAGTTAAGTGCAAATTCTCTCATTCAAAATTGAAAATTATAAAAGTTTTTACTCAACTGATGATATTTCTTTAAGCTCTGGTTTCAACGTTATTATTGGAGAAAATAATGTAGGTAAAACCGCCCTATTAGAAGCACTTACCTTACAGGTTGGAAGTTCGCCTCATCGAAGCACTAAAACGATGCCCTATAAAAACGCAAATCCAGATCCACGTTCAAGAATAAGTATTTCAATTGAGGTTTCAAAAGAGGAGTTGATTGAACATCTTGATAGACAAGGTGAATTTTATGTGCCTATAGCAGATAATATTCCAAATGTGCAAAATACATTAACAAATAGTTTTACTGATAATAATATAATAAAACTTATTTATGAAGATGGCACTTTTAAAACAGCTTACTTAGAAAGTTATGGGAATCAGCCAACTGGTACTCCAATTGCAAAGTTTAGAATAAACCGTTCAGTTCATTTACCAATGTTAGCTAATAACTCCACTCATGGTGGTATAGACAATAATCAAATTTTTACTTATATATTGGCAAACCAACTTAGGTCAAGAATATTCTACTTCAAAGCCCAGAGAATGATTTCATCCGATGCTCAATTTTCCACCTCAATTGACCTCAGTCCTGATGCATCTAACCTTGCTCAGGTTATTAATAATCTTCAGACAAAAAATCCTGCCCTATTCACCCGATTTATCAAATATATAAATGTTATTTTCCCTCAAATAAAATATGTTACAGCCCCACCGATTTCGGGAAATCAAGCAAGAGTTTATTTATGGAGTGTAGTTAATGATACTGAAAGAGATGATCTTGCTGTCCCATTATCAGAAAGCGGCACTGGGGTTGGTCAGGTTTTAGCGATTCTATATGTTGTTTTGACTGCTAATTTTCCTAAAATTATCTTAATCGATGAACCCCAAAGTTTCCTTCATCCAAATGCTATTAGAAAGCTTTTTGAAATTCTCAAAAATTACCCGCATCACCAATATATTGTGTCTACACACTCTCCAGCAATAATTACTTCTACTGAACCAAAAACAGTTCTTCAAATTCTTAAAAAAGAAGATGAAAGTAAAATACAGAAAGTTAATATCTATGAAATAAAGGAACTTCAAAATGTCTTAAATGAAATTGGAGCAAGATTTTCTGATGTATTTGGAGAAGACAATATTCTGTGGGTTGAAGGGCCAACCGAGGAACGCTGTTTCCCTTTAATCCTGTCTAAAATCAAAAACAAGCCTTTATTCGGAACAGCTATTATTAGTGTTGTTAAAACTGGTGATTTTGAGGTAAATGGCCCCCGTGATCACAAGCGTTCTAAAAGGATTCTTGAAATATACCAACGCTTAAGCAGTGGCCGTGCTATATCGCCACCTTCAGTAGGTTTTATTTTTGACCGGGAAATAAGAAAAGACGCAAACATTAAAGATCTTGAGCGCCAGGGCAAAGGGACCGTGTTTTTTCTAAAAAGAAGAATGTATGAAAATTACCTTCTTAACCCCGACGCTGTAGCCTTCATTTTTAACGAATTTAAAGAAAATGAAGAGCCGCTTATATCCCCTGAGCAGGTTAAGGAATGGATCGAAAATCACAAATGGGAAAAGCGATACTTTGAAACAAAAATAGATGAAGCAGATAAGACAAACGAGAAATGGAATCTGCTTGGACATGGCGCCCATTTATTAGAAGATCTTATAAAAGAATTTTTAGAACCAGGCTATTCTTACAATAAAATAAAGTATGGCGAAGCGCTTACTACCTGGATTTTAGGAAATTCCCCGGAAGACTTACAGGAAATATCAGATTTAATAACTGAAGTTCTTGAAACAGCCAAGACCCGAATAATTTAGAATTATCAAAAACAGGACAATAAAATAATGGCAAAGCGACACATCAAAAGGACCGTCCAGGGCCGTGAAGAGCGGGTATCCGGTTTCAGGCCCGGCTAACTCGTAATAGGCTACTTCCGCGACTCCGGCGGCGACGGCCAGGACCGCAGCGTAGACGAGCAGCGCACCGAATGGCACCGCGCCTGCCAGCAGCAA
>JAYSXP010000327.1:0-4694 GCA_043717125.1 Polyangiaceae bacterium
AGCGAGTGCGTCTGCAGGCCCATGATGTCGACGAAGATCGCGCTTTCGCCGATGCGGCGTGCGTCGTCCCAGCGCTTCGCCGCGACGAGCTTCTCGAGGAGCAGGCGCCACACCTTGCGATCGTGCTGTTCGAGCTGCGCGAGCTTCTCGAGCGTGGCGAGCGCATCCCCCTCACGCTTCGACGAATTCGCGAGATCGAAGAGGCCTTTGAGCGGCTCGCTCTGGCTCGGGTCGAAGCGATAGGCCGCCTCGAGGTGGAAGCGCATCGCAACCTCGTTCTTCTGCTCCTCGGCGATGTCGGCCAGCATGGAGTGGATCACGTAGCCGTCGTTGCCGTTGCTCCGCATCGTGTCGAGATGCTTGCGCGCGCTCTCGAGATCCTTCTCGCCGCGCGCGAGCTGCGACGCGACGTAGTGCGCGTCCGCGTTCTTCGGATCGATCGCGAAGGCCGCGTCGATCTCGGCCTTGGCCTCCTTGGCCTTGCGCGATCGCATCAGGGCGAGCGCGAGCACGACATGCGCCTTCGGGTCGTTAGGTGTACCTTGCACGTTCTTTTTCGCCTCGTCGAGGTCCTTGCCCTTGAGCGAAAAAAGGTACTGGTTCTTGTAGCGAGAGAGGCGCCCGAGCTGCCACTGACGGTACCCGCTGTCGTACTCCTGCGCGGTCACGCCGAACGCGCCCTTGAGGACGTCGGGGGTCTTCTTGCCGGCTCCCCAGAGCTTGAGCGCAAGGGCGACCTTCGGCATTCCGAACTTCTCGACCGTCCACACGAGCATCTGGCTGGCGGCGTAGTACGCAACGGTCACGTCGCTCGCATCGCTCGCGTGCGTGAAGGCGCGGTTCATGTCGACCGCGCCCGGAAGCTTGCCGCTCTGGATCGCCTGATAGAGCTCGGGATCGAGCTCGCGCGCCCATTCGGGGCGGCGCGCGAGTGTCTCGTACTCGGAGAGGCCCTCGGTGAACCAGCGCGGCACGTGATTCTTCGAAAGCTGGATCGCGAAGACGTGACCGAGCTCGTGCCAGAGGACGTTGCCGTAATTGAAGGGCTCGGCCTTCGGACTGATCGCAGCGACGACGCGGCCGAAGCAGACGCCCTGGATGCCGATGTTCGGCAGGCCACTGGTGCGCACGCTGAACGTCTGGCGGGACGCGTACATCTCGACCTGCACGGGCACGCTCGGGACGAAGTCGTAGCGGGACTTCATCGACGCGAATGCCTCGCCGAGCATGCGCGGGACGTAGCGCTCCATCACCGGGCGCTCCTCCTTCGCGTAGCGGACCTTGAACACGCCGTCCGAGACGAGCTCGTAGTCGGTCGGGATGTCCTTTTCGTACATGTTGAGCGTGTTGAACACGCGGACGTTGAAGTGGTCCTTGCTCCACGCTTTCTGGATGCTCACCATCCCCGCGGTCTCGTCGCCGCCGCGCATCTGGGTGAGCCCGAGCTCGGCCCAGGCCTTCCCGTCGTCGGGGTCGAGCTTGGTCGCTTCTTTCATCATCGCGACGATGTCGTCGTAGCGATGCTCCCACTCCGCGTATTCGCCGATGATGCCGTACATGCGCGCGTATTGCGGGTTGCGCGCCAGCACCTGTTTCTTCATCGCCTCGAAGCCGGGCAGGTCGTCGTCGAGGAAGCGCGACGCGGCCTTGAGGCTGAGCAGCTCGAGATTGTTCGGGTCGACCGCGAGGCCCTCGGCGATCGCCGTCTCCGCGCCGGCAATGTCCATGTCTCGAAGGGCGATGCCCGCACGCACCGCGAGCGCGCCGGTGTGCTTCGGGTTGATCGCCAGCGCCTGCTTCGCGAGCTTCTCGCCCTCCTCGAAGTCGAGCGTCTGATCGAGCTTCACGCGGGCGAGCGCGACGATCGCGTCTGCGCGCTTCGGCGCGACCGCGAGCGCTTCCTTGATCTCTTCTTCCGCATGACCGGCGTCGTACTTGTCGAGGAAGAGCTCCGCGGCCCAGAGGAGCGTCTCGACGCGCTTCTTGTCGGCGCGCTCGCTCTCCTTGAACGCTGTGTTCGCGTCCTTCGGGCTTCGGAGGAGAAACGCGGCGCGACCGACATGCGCGTTGCCTTCGGCGTCCGTGCCGGTGATCGTTCCGTCGTTGTACTCCTCGATCACCTTGTGGAGCGGGTCGTCGGCGTCGGAGCGGCGGCCCACGTCGATGAGGTACTCGCCGAGCAGGAGGCGCACGCGGCGGACGTCGGCGCCCTTGCCCGTCTTCACCGTCTCGAGGAGCTTGATCGCGTCCGGCTTCTTGCCGGTCGCAGCGAGCACCTCGGCACGGAGGATCGTGGCGCGCACCTTCTGCGTGGCCGACGACGACGCGGCCTGCGCGTGCCTGTCAGCGTCCACATACCTGCCTTGCTCGAACGCAGCCTGGGCCAGACCGAGCTTCGCGTCGGCCTCGTTCACCCCCACCACCCGCGCAAGGTCTGCCTCAGCGGTGGCGTAGTCGCTCGCGGCAAGCGCGGCGAGGCCGGTGGCGAGCGGCCCGGTGGGAGGCGGCTTCGGCTGCGACGGCTGCGCGTCGATCGTGCCGGACGCGAGGAGGAGGGCGAGCGCGAAGGGAGGGGCGAGTCGACGCATTGTCGCCATGGAACGTAGCGGAAGCGTCGCCCTTTGGAGAGCGGAGGATGTCTAGGAGGAAGGCAGCGCGCGGACGGAGTCGCGACCCGCGAGCCAGGCGTGGGCGAGGACGTCGTCGCTCGTCATGCCGAGGCGTGCGGCAAGCCGGCCGCAGTGCTCGACGAGGTCGCGCGGAACGAAGAACGTCCAGATCTTGCGCTTCATCGACGGGCCCTTGTCCACGCCCTTGTCCTTGGGCGCAGAGGCGACGAGCGACGAGGCCAGCTTCGGGAGCGTCGTGCCGACGCAGAAGACGAGCAGCCAGCTCGGCGACCGATCGAGGCGCGCGGCCTCGGTCGTGACTTCCTCGAAGAACGACGGATCCCCGGAGACGCGGATGGCGACCTTATCCATGAATAGAGGGATCGCTCGGCTTTCGGGATGGGGCCAAGTTCGTGGAGAGACCGAGAGCGGGCACGGGCACGGCGCGTGGGTCAAATGAGAAGCTGAAGCTCGATCGCGTCCTCTCCGTCGGAGTAGTAGCGGAGGCGGATGTTGAAGCGGGTGAAGCCCAGCGAGTCGTAGAGAGCGAGCGCGGGGGTGTTGGAGGCGCGGACCTCGAGGAGGATACGCACGATGGCGTGGGTGCGGGCGTAGGCGATGAGATCGGCCATGAGCGAACGGCCCAGGCCCTGGCGGCGGGCGCGCACGGCGACGGCAACGTTGAGGAGGTGCACCTCGTCGACGACGTGCCAGAAGAGCGTGTAGCCGAGGACCGTGCCCGACGCGTCGCGTATCGCGCGGAGGCGGGCCCAGGTGCGCGTGAGCTCCTCGCGGAGGCTTCGCTCGCGCACGGCTCGAGGATCCTCGGCGCCCGCGCCGAGCTCGCCTCTGAAGAACGACTCGAGATCGATCGCGATCGCGGCATCGAGGTCGACGAGGGTGAGCGCATCGATGGTCACGACACGCGACCGAGCGCTCGGAGACGTGGCGCGAGGGCATGGACGTCGAGCGCGAGGCGCAGCGAGCCGTCACCGCGCACGATCGCGCCGGCGAACGGCCCTAGCCCGCGAAGGAGCGGCGAGAGCTCGCGAACCAGGACCTCTTCCGTCGCGCTGACGGCATCGATGCCCACCGCGAGCAGCGAGGGCGCCTCGAGACCGACGTCGAGGTCGACGACGTAGGCGGCGCGGGTCGTCTGCCCGGCGGGGTGGAGACACGCGGCGAGGTGCGGGACGCGCTCGGACTCGGGGCCGTCGTTGATACGAATGTCTCGCGTATGAAGGGCGGGGAGCGCGTGCTCGTGGCCTCCGGCCGTGACCCACAGCACCGTCGCGAGGCCCGTCTCGATCGGCACGTCGACGCGCGCCTCGAACCCCCAGCGCGGGCGGCTGGACAGCCGGATCGAACCGCCGAGCTTCCGAACGGCCGCGAGCGTGATGTCGAGACCGATGCCGCGACCCGCGAGGAGATCGGGGCTCTGACCGCGCGTCGAGAAGCCGGGGAGAAAGAGGAGCTCGAGGAGCGTCTGATCGTCCGCGGCCTCGGCGAGCACCTCGGTCACGACGCCGGCGTCGACCGCGCGCTTCCGGACGGCCGGCACGTCGACGCCGGCGCCGTCGTCCGAAATGGTGACGACCAGGCGGCTCGCGAGCTTTCGCGCCGAGAACGTGAGCGTCGCCTCGCGTGGCTTGCCGAGTGCCTCGCGCACGTCCGGGGTCTCGATGCCGTGCGCGATGGCGTTACGTGTAAGTTGCAAGCAAGGCTCGACGAGCTGCTCGGCAAGCCGCCGGTCGATCGGCTCGTCGGCACCATGGGTGCGAATCGCGAGGAGCCGCCCCGTGCGACGCGCTTCGGCCAGCGCCGCCGCCGAGAGGCGCGCGAACATGCCGCGCATGGGCATCTGGCGCATGGCGGACAAGAGCTTCTTCGTCGCGCCGGTATTCTCTTTCAGCGCGTGGTCGCTCTGCTCGAGCTGCTCCGACATGTGATCGAGCTCGTCGCCCAGCTCGACCAGGCTCTGCGCGGCATGCTCGACACGACGCAGCGCCGCTGCGGGAGCGCCCCAGGGTCGTGGCGGCCCGATCAGCCGAAGCGCCTCGGCGAGCTCGGCGCGCAGACGCCGCA
>JAYSXP010000328.1:0-13487 GCA_043717125.1 Polyangiaceae bacterium
GATGCTCCTCGCGACGCCCGCCGAGGTGGATCCGTCGGATCCGCGCGGCGCCAGGCTTATGGTCGCGCTCGCCGAGCGCTCCGGCATCGCGATCGATCCCGCGCGCTCCAAGGTGGTCGCGCAGGGGCGAGCCGGCGGCGTCTTCGCGATCGAGCAGGCCGCAGGCCGGATCGCGCGCGGTGAGGACGAATTCATCCTCGTCGGCGGGGTCGACAGCTACTTCGACGCCGATCGGCTCGAGGAGCTCGACGCCGCACGACGGCTTCACGGTCCGGCCACCGAGAACGGCTTCATCCCCGGAGAGGGCGCAGCCTTCGTGCTCCTCGCCTCGCGCCGGCGCGCCGGAAGCGACGTGAAGCACGCGAGCGTCGTCGGCGTCGGCACCGAGCGCGAGCCACGTCCGTTCGGCTCCTCCGAGCCGTGCCACGCGCTCGGGATCACGCTCGCCTTGAAGCGCGCGCTCACTGCGCTCGGACCCGTGCGGGTCGGCTGGGCGCTCTCCGACGTGGTCGACGAACGGCATCGCGTCGAGGAGTGGCTCGCCGGGTCGGGGCGGATCCAGCATTCGCTCACGTCGGACCTCCGGCACGACACTCCCTTGCTCCTCACGGGCGACCTCGGCGCGGCGGCGGTCCCGCTCCTGGTCGTGCTCGCGTGCATGGGGTGGAGCACGGGCTGCGCGCCGTCGGAGCTCGCGCTCGTCGCAGCGCACTCCGACGAGGCCGAGCGGGGCGCGCTGCTCCTCGCATCGGAGGCCTCGTGAACGTCCTCGCGCAGAGCCCGGCGCATCCGCCTGCGCGGGCCGCACGCGCGGAGATCGAGGGCGTGGCCAGTGCGCTGCGTAGCAGCGGCGCGTCGTTCGATCGGCGCGGCGTGGCGGAGCGCCTCTCCCGCGCGATCCGCGCGCTCTACGCCGTGATCGACACCAGCGTCGAGGCACCCGCCCATCATGACGGCCTCGTGGAATGCGTGCGCGTCCTCGGCGAGGTCCGCGCCGTGCTCGCCGCTACAGCGCCGGACTCGGCCCTTGCGAAGGCGCTCGCGACGCTCGACGCGACGATCGTCAACGTGAGCCGCGTGAGCGAGGAGGTCCTCGACATCATGCTCGCGCGACGCGGCGACCTCCGCGGCGGAACGGGAGCGAACGAGCCGCGTCCGACGCGGCGCTTCCTGGCGAGCGTCGCGCTGCCACGCCTGCACGCGATGGCACGCGGGCCGGTCTCGCCGCCGATCTCGCTCGAGCCGACGGTGAGCCGCGTCGCGCCGCGCGCGAAGAAGCCCGCGCCGCCGAAGCCGACGACGCTCGAGGAGCTGCGCGCGGCCGCGGCGGCGCTGCCCGAGACCGAGACCGAGACCGAGACCGAGACCGAGGCCGCCGCCGAACCCCTACACGCACCGCGCGCGCTCGCCGACGACGGCGAGCTCCTCCGCCGCGTCGCACACGACTGCCTGGAGGACATCGCCTCGCTCCGCATGCTGCGCAAGCCGATCCCCACCGAGACGTGGCTCGATCAATCGCCGTTCGAGCAGCGGCTGCTCGACAACATCGATGCCTTCGTTGCCCTCGGTGAGGCCGCGCTCCCGTCGGTGACGCTCTTTCACGCCGAGGCCCCGGCGCCCGACCCTGCTCGGGGCTTCGCGCTGGCGCTCACGCTCGGCTGCATCGAGGGCACGGACACGATCGACGTGGCGCTCGCGACCATGAAGGTGAGCGCGCCGCTCGAGCTCCCCGGCTTTGCCGAGGGCTTCGCCCTTGCGCCGAACCCGGCGATCGCCACCGAGCTCGAGCCGCTCCTCGATGCGCCGAACCCCGCGCTCTGCGCAGTCGCGCTCGACGTCCTCGCGGCACGAGGCGCGCTCCCGCTCGACACCGTGGAGCGCGTACTCCGCCGCGGCGACCCTGCGCTCACCTCGAAGCTCGCGCGCGCTCTCGGGCTCGCGGTCCCGAAAGCGAAGGCGATCTCAGCCCTCTCCGACATGCTCGACGCCGGCGCGAGCGACGAGCTGTTCGCCGTCGCGTGCGAGTCGCTGCTTCGTCGCGGCGACGGCGCCGTTCGCCAGCGCCTCCGCGACGCGATCCGCGCACGCGCCAGCAAGCCGCGCGTCGCGGCAGCCACTGCGCTCCTCGCGATCAGCGGTCGCCGGGACGACGGCGCGCTCCTCGCCGAGGGCCTCGCGTTCGCGCCCTCGGAGGCGAGCGTTCGCGCCCTCGGCCGCCATGGTAGTGCCGCGCTGCTGCCCACGCTCCTCGCGCTTCTCGAGACCGAAGACGCGCCGATCGCGCTCGCGGCGGCCGACGCGCTCGACTTCGTCACGAACGCCGGCCTGCGCGAGACGACGCAGGTGCCATGGACGCCCGGCGTCACGCCGCCCGACGGCTCGCCTCCGCCGACGCGCGCGGTGTCGACCGTGATTCTCGCGCGTGTTCCCTGGGAGCAGTGGTACGCGCGCAATCGCGTGCGGCTCGATGCGATCGGAAAACTTCGTGCGGGACAACCCTTCGCGCCGTCGATGATCGTCGACGAGCTCGACGGAACCGCGGCACCGGCGCGACGGATCGAAGCCGCCCTCGAGCTCGTCGTGGCGACGGGCATAGGCGCTCGCCTCTCCACGACGGACTGGGTCGCTCGGCAGAAGCAGCACCTGGGCGAGGTCCGCGAGCACGTCCGCACCCTCGGCGGCGCGGCAGGCTCGTACTGGTACGCGGGTGCGGCGGTCAGCGACGGGCGCTGAGCCGGGCCAAGGCCGGTACGTGCGTGTGGCACCCGTGAGCGCGTCGAGCACGTAGACGCCGCGCCAGAGAGTTTGTACGGGTGAAGGATGCCCGCAAGAACTCACCAGCAGATCAAAGCCCTCAAGGACGGCTACCTCGCGTACCGCCAGCTCATGGCAACGCATCCGCTGCCCGGGAGGTTCAAGAACTTCTCGGTGGAGATGACCGCGGCGGCGATTGCCATCGAGTCGAGGCTTGCCGTACGCGGTGCGCCGCCGCCGGGTAAGCGCGTCGGCGAGCGTGGGGTGGTAGCGGGGGAGGCAGATGACTGGGCGATGCTCTTCACCTCGGGGGGGACGGAAAAACTCACGTCGAACAAGATGATCGATGCGGCAAGGGCTGCCCAGAGGCCCGAGAACGCGGTCAAGGCGAGAAAAGCCCTGAAGAAGTTCCTCGAGGCCGCGAACGGCATGGGCGGCGCGTATGACATGGACCTCGACATCAAGATGCTCGGGGTGTTCGTGGCATCGAGAGTTCTCGGCGCAACGTGGATCGACGCTCCTCTCAAGGGACTCGAGAGAGCGATGGGAAAGACGGCGAAGGACGACGTCGATTACGAGTGGGGGACGAACAAGGATCTCGTCCGCGGCACACTGGCATGCACCTCCCAGGAGAGCCTACAGGAGGTCGTCGACTTGGTCCGCGACCTCTGTCTGCCCAAGTTCGGGATGCAGCTGGTCAAGGACGAATCGCAGTGTCCCGTCGGGGACACAGCCCGTGATGCAGCTGGCGGCGAAGTGCCAGGTAAGTCCACGACCGGCTACAGCGGATATAACTTCGGCATCGTGTTCCGAGAGTGGCCTTCGTTTGCCGCCGAGCTACAGGCCAACAACTACGATGTTCTCTACGGAAAAATGGACCAGAAGGAGTTCTGTTTACAGCTGCAGATGTCCTTGCCGGTCTACCAGGCGAAACAGGTCACGCTGAAGTTTCCAGGAGGCCTTGGGCACGGGCTCTACGAGATCCAGGACAAGAGGACGGTAGGCGTCACGCCCGACGAAGCCAAGAGGGCTCGCGAACTCTCGTGTTTCTACTACGACGTCTGCCGGGGCAATCCTCGAAAAGGTTCCGTGATGCAGCTCAACGAACAAATCATGGCGTTCGGTCCCAGCCTGACCACCCCTGAAGCCATCAAGATTTGGAAGCATTGCGTCAACGGGAGCGCTTGGCCGGCTCTCATCTCACAAGGCGCCTTCGTGAAGCCCCCGCTTCTGAGGCAAGCCAAAGTGAAGTTCTAGAAATAGCGGGCTCACTTCACCAGCAGATGACGCCCGCGCCGTAGGGGCACTCGGGGCGCTGGAGATACGAGTACACGACCCCCGTGACGAGGCCGACGCCGAGCCCGATGGCGCCGCCGACGAGCGCCTGATCGCCGTGCTCCTGCGAGGGAGTACCGGCGACACGGCCCGCATACGTCAGGCCTGCGGCGATGAGCGGGAGCGCGACGTCGCCCGCGATCGCCGCGCCGTTGAAGCGGCCGTCGCTCCACTTCAGCGAGTCGACGAGAAAGACGCCCGTACCGTGTCCGAGCGCCGAGAACGCGACGAACGTGTGCGTCGACGGCATGCCGTACGTCGTGCATCCCGCGACGCCGGGGTTCGAGGCGCCACAGCCCGGACGGTAGCTCGCGATGCCGGGCCTCACGACCTGCTCGTTGAAGAGCGCGGCGGCGACGAGCAGCATCGTGGGGGCGAGCACGGAGGCGTGCCAGCGCGCCTTGTAGCCGATGGTCACCTCCGTGTCCGACCAGTAGATGCGAGGCATCAGGAGCTGCGACCCCATCCCGACCACCATGCTCACGGTCGACACGGTCTCCCACGCGGCATTCCGAGCGGGCGGCGGCAGCTGCGCGTGCGCGTCACGAGGCGTGACGAGCAGGCCCAGCGCGAAGGCGCCGAGAACGAGCAGTCGCTTCATCCCGCGGCTCCCGCGTCGTTACAGGCCGGCGTCGTTCCCGTTCCAGCCTCTTGCGGAGCCGGCGCAGGATCGCCGTTCGCGCCCGCGCATGCGGCCGTGCTCGCGAGCGTGAGCAGCGCGGAGAGGAGCACGATCCGCTTCGTCCTCTGTGAGTATTGCTTCCGAACCATCTACAGCTCCGTGTATCCGCCGGCCATGACGAACGTGTCGTCGTGGCCGGCGATCATGAGGACGCCCCAGCACGCGAGGCGTGCCTTGGCGGCAAGAACGACGATGTCGTCCGCGGCGGCGGGTGGCGCCAGCACGGCGAGGTTGCTCCGGTGGAGGCCCCACGTCCCTTCCCCTTGCTGGAGAAGAGCCGTGTGGAGCTCGTGCCCGGCCGCGCCGGGGCTCTGCGTGATGGCGACGCGGAAGCGTACGGGCGCCGCCGTTCCCGCGTTCGTGATGTCGACGAAGACGAGGTCCTGGCGCGCCTGGACGATGCGCGTCTCGAGCCCTTGCGACTTGGCGAAGGCGACGAAGTCATCGGCGTCGAGGGGCCGGCCGGGCGGGTGCACGTCGACGCCGCGACACACCTCGGGCCGGAGGCGTACCGCACCGAGCTCGACGCTCGAGGGTCGCCCGTCGAACGTCTGGACGTACTGAGAAGAGCTGGCCCCCGCGATATGCAGCTCGGACGAGCCACAACCGAGGGCGGACGCCCAGACGAGCGCGAGGACGCATTCGCGCAACACTCCTCTCTTCTACCGGAAAGCTCACCCGCGGCCGCATTCCTGGCATTTTCGGAGGACCCGAACCGAGGGCGGCCCGCGTTTCTTGGTCCGCGAGCGCCGCCCTTGGTAGCGTCGCGGCGTGAGGGCGCTCCACCCGTCGATCCTTGCCGTGCTTGCCGGCCTCGGCGTCTCGAGCTGCGGCGGCGGCGTGTCGTCGGTCGCGGAGAAGAACAAGACCTTCTACGCGTACGACACGGCGAGCAGCGACCTCATCGAGCTGTTCGAGCAGCCTTACCCTCCGCTCGACCTCCGCGCCGCGCCACCGCAGCTTCCGTACCGCGGCGTGTCGGTGCTGAACGGCCACGTCCACGTATCACGCCCGACGGAGTGGGTCCTCCGCAAGGCGAGCAACGAGCCGGGCCAGCGCTACGTCCAGTACGTCTCGCCGAAGGAGTACGTGTTCGCGGTCTACGAATGGCCGGATCGCCCGGACGCGCCATGGCGCGAGGTGATCGCGCGCTACGAGGACAACGCGAAGGCCTCGCACGCCGAGCTTCTCGAGCAGCGCATTCCCATGGCGACCTGGAACACACAGGCGCGCGCCTACGTCGTGCGTCGTCGCGTGCCCGGCGCGAAGGCTGCGTACGTCAACACGAGCGTCGAGCTGCTCGCGCGCAGCGATCGCCGGATCGTCCTCGTCCAGATCGTCCACCAGGGCGAGACGGTCGCCGAGCTGACGGGCGAGCTCCTCCGCGTCGTCGACACGCTCGCGCTCGAGTGAGCTCTACTTCCCGAGCGCGGCGACCGCATCGGGCAACGACGTGCACGCGACGGCACGCATCACCGCCGAGGGCAGCTCCGGGGGCATCTTCGTCGCCCGCGTGAGATCGCACACGGCGTTGCTGTCGGCGTTGGGCAAGTAGAGATCCGCGAGCATGCTCGCGGGCGCCTCGGCGCCGAGCTGGATGAGCGCGCACGGCGCCGGCGTGAGGGAGATGAAGAGCGTCGGCACCGTCGTCTTCCAGCCGGCCGCGCTCCGCACGAGATCGAGCCAGAGCGCCGCGCTCGACTGCGTGTCGGAGCCCAGCGGAACGCGCAAGCCGAGCGATAGCGGCGGCGACTCTTGCCCGCGATACGCCGCCGTCGATTCCACGACGAGGTAGAGCGCGGACCGCGTGGCGCGCTCGGCGTCCTTGCCGAAGACCGAGGCCCAGAGCTCGGACGCGACCTGACGCTTCGTCCAGTCTCCGTACCGGGCGAGCGCCGATGCGACACCGTCGAGCGACGGCGGCGGCACGGACGAGACCTGCGCATGGAACTCGGCCTGCGAGCGCGTCCTTGCGGCGCGACCGGCGGCGGCCGCGGCATGCTGAAAGAACTCGTGGAGCAAGAGCGGCGCGAGGTGGGCGTTCGCCCCGAACGCCGCGAGCGGCAGGGGCGCGCAGATCACCACCGGAAAGCTTCGTCCGACGGCGTCGGTGCTCGGAACGACGACGCCGACGAGGAGCCCGCGTGTCTTCTTCTCGAGCGTGCCGCTCCAGACGAAGGCGTGCGCCGGCCCGTCGGCGAGCGCGCTCTTCCACGCTGCGCCCACGCGGGCCTCGCCCGTCTCCATCGCTTGCGTGAGCCAGCGCTCGAACGCCATCATCTCGCTGCTCGGGCTCGGCGTACGGACGAAGTCCCCCAGCGCGGGCACCTTGCCGAAGCCTGCCACGCGACCGATCTCGGTGCGGCCCTTGCTGAAGAACCCGAACACTAGCGATCACCCTGGGTGATGAGGCGCGGGCACCGCAGTCCGGCGAAGAAGCCGCGCGTGAGCGCCGTCTCCGACTTCTGAGGCTTCAAATCGATCTTCACGTTCGAGTCGGGTTGCGACTTGAGCTTCCATGTCGCGATCAGCACGGGCGCGCTGGTGCCGCCCTTGCCCGAGACCCCCGGCTTGATCTCGGCGGCGTCGAGCAGGTGGAAGAGCCCGAATTCGCCGGCGCGCACGATCTCCTCGCTCCGGCCGGAGATGCCTCGGACCTTGACCTTGGCGCCACGCGCCTTGGCGTCCTTCGCGGGCCACGTGACGGCGAGCCATTCCTCGGGCGTGTTGGTGTACGTCCGGCTCACGCCGTCGACCTCGATCGTGACCTCGGCGATGTCGGGGCTCACCGAGTGGAGGTTCACCTCGAACACGACGGCGGGCACCTTCGGGTCAGCGCCGAACGTCGCGTCGGTGATCTTCGCCGAGCGGCGGAGGCACTCGAGGAACTCGGGCGAGTAAGGGACCTGCGCCTTGAAGCGACGCGAGGGCGTGAAATCGTTGCCCTGTCGCTCGAGCGAGCCCTTGAGGCTCTGCTCGTAGAACGCCCAGAGCTGCCCCTTCTCGGGCTGGAAGAAGCTGACGAAGTCCTCGATCTTCGCGTCGTTCGTCGCGTCTGCGGCGAACGGGTAGCTCGTCTCGAGCTTCGTCGACCACGTCTTCCACGCGCTCATCTCCCACAGGCCGCCGGCAGCGCCGCCCGCATCGCGGAGCACGCTGGCCCACGAGAAGGCGATCGGATCGAGGAGCAGCGGCGTGAGCAGCGGCCGCGTGAACGAGTCTTGATCGGCGAGGAGCGCCGTCGTGGCGCGGTAGGCGGCCTCGAACTCGCCTGTGAGCGCCTTCGGATCGGGGGCCGCCTTCGCGTCCTTCAGGTCCGTGAGCACGCCGATCAACTTGTGCAGCGTGGCCTGGTACTGGCTGAGCCCCGTGGGTGGCGGGGGCGGTGCGCCCGGAACGGCCGCCGCGGGCACGCCGAACGTGACGAGCGGCCTCCATGCAAGCTCCAGGGGAGAGACCGAGCGCTCCGGATTGAAGAGCATCCCGCCGGCGTCGATCGCGGGGGCTTGACCGAGCAGCTTCTGCTTCGCCGCCTCCTTGCCCTTGTCCCTGAGCTGTTCGAGAAAACTCCCCTTCCCTGCCTCGACGTCGTTCACCTCGAGCTCGACGTTGTCGGCGAGCGTGCGCAAGAGGCGGAGGTACGGCCACTCGGGCTCGCTCAGTGCGAGCAGCTCGCCGAGCGAGCCCTCGGAGCTCGGGGGACGCGCGACGACGAGGTCGGCGAGGAAATCGCGCCACTCCTCGCGGTAGCGGCCGAAGTAGGTCTGCCGGAGCGCCGCAACGTCCTTGTTGATCTGCTCGTCGGGGACCTTGTCCTCGGTGCCGAGCACCCAGCCCTCGGACGTGAGCTTCGTGCGCTCCTCGTCGAGCAGGTGACGGATCTTCGACCATCCGAGCTTCGTGTAGGCGCCGTCGATCTGGACGTTCCTCTTCGAGCCTACGAACGGCGCGACCGAGCCGTAGAAGATGCTCTCCCGGCGGATCGGGGCGATCTCGGTGTTCGTGTCGCGGACCAGGCTCTCGTAGAGACGACCGACCTGCGGGGTGCGAAGCAGCTCCGTGCGGACGTAGGAGACGAGCCGCTCGTCGCGCGCCGCGGGCTTCACCTCGCCGCTCTTGACGAGGCGCAGGTACTCCTCGACGTTGAGCTGCAGCGTCGCCTCGTCGTCGGCGGACTTCACGTGGGCGAGCTCCGCCCAGTGACGCGTATCGCGCGGCGCAGCCCAGTCGACCTCGAGATGCTCGCGCTCCGTGAGCATCAGGTACTTCTTCAGCTCGTCGTAGCGACGGTTGAACTCCTCGGGGGCGTGCTTCGGATCTGCCTCGAGCGAGCGAAGGCGATCCTCGAGCGAGGTCTTCACCGGGCGGACGAACGCGCGCTGCATGATCGCGGCGTACTCCTCGCGGATCGGGCCGACGAGCGAGTTGCCGGCGTAGAGGCCCCAGCGGTACGAGAGCGGCGCGCCGTCCTTCTTCCACGTCTCGAGCTCGTGGAGCCGGTTGCGGAGCGGCTCGACGCGCGCGAGCTTCTCGACCACGTCTCCGCTGCCGGACCAGTCGACTTGCTCGGCGGCTGCGGTGATCGCCGCGGTCGTGCGAACGAGCTCGCGGTTCTTGCCGTAGCTCACGCTCGTCGGAATGACGACGAGCGACGCGAGCGCGACGGCGCCCACGCCGACGCCGATGCGCGTGAAGAGCTGGCGCCTGGCCTCGCCGCGCGTGCGGGCGGCGACGAAGCGGTCGGCAAACACGACGCGCCGGAACACGTCGGTGAGAAAATAGCTCTTCGCGTCTGCGCGCGGCCCGGCGTCGGGCATCGACTGCGCGCGGAGGCCGAACGCCCGCACCATCCCGCCCATCACGCGGTCGAGGGGGCGCCCCTCCTGCGTGCCGCTCGTGAAGTAAGCGCCGCGGAAGAGCGGCGTCTCCTGGAAGGTGTTCTTGCGGAGGAGCGCGCTCACGAACTCGGTGAGCGCGCCCTTCACCGCGCGCATCTCGAGCGGGAACTGCTCGACGCGGGCGCGCGTCTGCTGACCGCGCGCGGAGGCGATCCGACGGAGCGCGTTGCCGTGGAGCGACTCCATGAGGACGTCGTACTCGGCGTCGAATGCCGTGCCCGGCTCGAGGTTCGCCTGGTCGATCGGGAACGTGACGCCCCAGATCTGCGCGCGCTCGCTCTTCTTCAGATCCTCGAACGTCTCGACGAAGCCAGCAATGAGGTCGCACTTGGTGAAGAGCACATAGACCGGCATCACCATCTGGAGGCGTGTCATGACCTCGTCGATGCGCGCGCGCAGGGCCTTTGCGGTCGTCTCGACCTGCTCCTCGGTGGCGCCGATGACGTCCGCGATGCTGATCGCGACGATGACGCCGTCCACTGGCGACTTCGTGCGATGACGCCGGAGCATGTCGAGGAAAGCGGTCCACTCCTCGTGATCGTCCTCCTGGGTCGCGAACCGCCCCGCGGTATCGAGCAGGATCGCCTCGTTCGTGAACCACCAGTCGCAGTTCCGCGTGCCGCCGACACCACGAAGCGCGCCGGCCGAGTCGGGGATCGGGAAGTCGAGCCCCGAATGGCGGATGGCGGTGGTCTTACCGGCGCCCGGCGGGCCGACAATCATGTACCAGGGGAGCGCGTAGAGCGCGCTGCCGCCGGTCGCGCCGAGGCGTGACGACTTCAGGGAGGCGAGGCCCTTCTTGAACTGCGCCTGCAGCTCGTTGATTTCGGCGCGGCGATCCGGGCGTGCGTTCGCAACCTGCTGCTCGGCCTGCTTCATGAGCTCGCGCTCGAGCGACTGCGCAGCCGCCTTCGCGCGCAGACGGCGGACGACGTAGTAGCCGACGACGAAGAGCACCGCGGACGCCGTGACGACGATCCGGATCCACAGCGCGATATCGAAGAACCAACCGGCGGTCCAGGTCCCGAGGACGACGATGATCGCGAGAAGCCACGCCCACATGATCGTTACCTCGCCTTGGGCACGGACGTCTGTGCCGTGGTCGCGGCCTGGATCCGTGCGGTGGTGTCCGACGTGGCGGAGACCAGCGCGAGCTTGAGGACGATCGCAACGACCAGCGCGATCCCGACCAGGCCTCCGCCGAGGAGCAGCACGGGCGCCTCGCGCCGCGCGCGGGTCTTGCCCTGATCGAGCGGCGTGCCGCGCGGACTGAGGACGTCGCCTTGCGGCGTCGCGCGACCGAGCATCGCGGCGAGGCGGTCGATCACGGCGCCGAGGCCATCACCGGCGCGGACCGCGTACTTTCCCTGGAATCCAAGCGTGAGGCAGAGGAAGTAGACCTCGAGCACGTGCAGCCGCTTCGCATCTCGCTCCAGCGCATCGAGCCGCGTGAAGAAGCCTTCGCCCGCGGTGTTCTCGTTGAAATAGACGAGCTGCAGCGGCTCGAGCATCCACTCCTGGCGACCGGCCCACGGTGCTCTGAAGAGCTGCTCGTCGATGAACGCGACGATCGCGTAGCGCGCCTCGTCGAGGTCGGGCTTCGGGATGCCGAGCTCGGCCCCGCGACGGTCCATGTCCTCGAGGAGCGTCGCGATGCGGCGCTTCATGATCTCGGCGGACGGGAGGCCCGGTGCCTCGGCGAGCTGCGCGCCGACGGAGAGAACCTCTCCGCAGGCCCAGTACATCTTGTCGATCATCGGCTACTCGTCGCAGACTCGACGGCGTAGAGGGCAACGGTCATCGTTTGCGGGTCGAACGGGTGATAGAGGGCGAAGGTACCCGTCGCGACGATATCGGCCCAGAACTCGGGCGATCGCCCGATGCGGAACCACTGGATGCCGGGCTGGACGGGCAGCGCGCTCGGCGGCCGGTACTCGAGCTCGACGGGGGCGCCCATCATGGCGGAGTGCATCAGCGCGTCGATCTGGTTCTGCGAGGCGACCTTCATAAGCCGCGGGAGGCGCTCGCGGACCTGCGCATCGGGGAGCGAGGTCGACACGGCGAGGAAGAAGTCCGATCGCATGATGTCCGGCCCGCTCGCCTGACCGACGTAGACACCGTCCGGGCGGCGCGTCAGCGGGATCTCCATGCAGCGCTCCTGGATCGTGGAGCCGATGAGCCCGATCGCCTGCGCGAACATCGGCTCGAAGACGTTGCCGAGCGCGGTGTAGACGAACTTCGGGATGGAGCTCGGGTCTGCGTTCGCGGCGACGGTGCAGAGCTGCCCGATGAGCTGGCCTAGCGTGAGATAGGCCTGCTCGGGATGGATCGCCGGCGAATCGACGAGGTGAGCGAACGTCGGGATGAACGCGTTCAGCGTCGAGAGGAGCCAGAGCTTCGAGAGGTCGCCGGTGTCGAACTCGACATTGCCCGCAGAGCGCTGGCGTCGTGAGTCGGCGAGCGCCCGCTGGCGCGCCGTCATCGCGGTCAGGATCGCGCGGAAGCCCCGATTCAGATACGGCGACGCGGCGATGCGGAGCACCGGCGGCACGTGGGTCTCCTTCAGGATGACGGCGCCGCTCGCCGCGCGGGTGAGCTGCGCGACGCGGATCGTGTCGAAGCCGTCGCGTCGCTCGTCACCGAAGAGGATGCGCACGTTCGGGCGCGCGACGTCGACCGGCTGCGGCCCGGTCCCCGTGTTCACGTCGGGCAGTGACTCCTGAGAGCGCGTGTAGCGCGTCACGGCGGCGAGCGCCGGCTCGAGCGCGACCGACGGCATGCCGTCGACCTCCTGGGCCATCGCGACGTGGACGTCGAGCGACGCCATCTGCGGAGTGAACTCGCTGTCGAAGGGACGCGGAGGGATCGCGAGCTGCTGCCCGTCGCCGCCGCCGCTGAGGATCGCGCCGCCGGGCATGATCGCCGTGAGGCGCGAGACGCGCAGCTGACCCGAGGCGAGCGCGCGTTCGTCGATCGCGAGGTCGGTGACGCCCCAGTCGTACGCCATCGCGAGGCGCATCCGATCGGCGAGGAGTCGCTCGTGATAGCGATCGAGCCGCTGAAAGTGGTGCTGGGTGACGAAAAGACCCTCGGTCCAGACGAGCTTGTGACTCATTGCGGCTTCGCCTCGCTGGGCGCCTTCGTTGCGGCAGAGGAAGAGGACGCCGGCTGAGCGACGGGCTTGCTCAGCGTGACGACGCGGATGCGACGACCGTCAGTGACGTCACCGAGGTGGTCGGCGCCGTCATCGACCCGCGTAGCGTCGACCCACATCGAAAATTTCGGGTTCACGTTTGGCCCGCACTTGCCGTCCTCGCAGCCGGGATTGCCCAGAACGAGACAGTCGCCCTTCCCCGGCGCCGGCGGCAGCTCGAAGGACACGTACCAGCTGCGCCCCTTCGAATTCCGGAAGAGCGCGGCGCCGACGATGAACGACGCCGCGGGGTCGCGGTCGAACTTCACGTCGGTCCGCGTGTTCGGATACACGAAGAGCTCGTCCCGCTTGACGATGTCGGGGCCGAGTACGGCAACGTCCTCCTTCCAGATCTGCTCGAAGGTCGCCGCCTGGAAGCGGACGTCGTCCTTGAGCTGGTAGATTCGCATCTGGACCGGCCGCGCCTCGGCGTCGATCGTCGGGTTGATGAGAGGGGACGCGACCACGGCAAGTGACACGACCTGAATCTCGCACTTCTTGCCCTCTTTAACGGGAAGAATCGTGGCCCCCCCGCAGCCGGCGAGCAGCAGCGCGCCGATTGCGAGCTCACGAGAGACCAGGCGAGACATTCGATGGGTCAGGGGGATGGGTCAGGGGGATGGGT
>JAYSXP010000329.1:0-4672 GCA_043717125.1 Polyangiaceae bacterium
TCGACGCTCTACCGCTGGCAACACAAGTGGCAGCTGTGACCGAGGTGTTCGAGCCGGCCCGCATTGCTCCTCGCCTGGCGCGGGCCTGAGTTCTCGTCATGCGGGCGGAGTGAGGCGGACAGCGTGAAACGATCCGGCACGGGCGCAGCATGCGCTCGGAGGTCCTGCGACGGGCTGTCGAACTCCGCGATGCGGAGCTTGGAGGCCGCGAGCTTCTCCGACTGCAGACGGACGCCCGTCTCGATCTGCGCGACGCCCCGTGACCGCGTCCTGACCGTCATGGCGTGCTTTCGTCGACGACCAGCGTGACGCCCCGGGTCGGATCCGCCTTCATCGGCGTGACGGTGACCCGACAGCGCAGCGCCTTTCCTCGGCGGGTCATGCAATCGAGGACCTGCTCGCCCTCCGTTCCCGTGGCGAGGCTCGTACGGATGGTGCCCGCGAGCTGGTCGATGGGCACACCGATGTCGAGCGCGGTGAAGGGCTTGCCCACGACCTCGTCGGCGCGAACGCCCCAGAGCTCCGCCATCCGCGGGTTCCACGCACGCACGAGGAGCTCGCGATCGAGCACGGCGATGCCGGAGTGGAGCGAGGCGAGGATCGAACCGAAGAACGTGCTCACGTCGAGCAGCTCCTCACCGCGCTGGCGAAGCTCCTCGTTCATCGCCTGGAGCTCCTCGTTGGTCGACTGGAGCTCCTCGTTCATGGTCTCGAGCTCCTCGTTGGTCGACTGGAGCTCCTCGTTCGTCGTCTCGAGCTCCTCGCTCGTCGACTGGAGCTCCTCGTTCGTCGTCTCGAGCTCCTCGCTCGTCGACTGGAGCTCCTCGCTCGCGGTCTGCAGATCGGCATTCGTCTTACGCAGCGCGGTCTGGAGCTCGTGCGCGTTGGTCACGTCGGAGAAGCTGAGCTGCGTCCCGACGACGGCCCCTCCCTCGTCGAGGAGCGGCACGATCTCGATGTCGAGATATGTGCGCTCGCCGCTGCCGAGGATGCGCTCGACCTCGGGGAGCCGAACCGGCCGGCGCTCCTTGCGCACGCGATCGAGGCCGGAGCGCAGCTCCGCAGGTCGAAAGGAGAGCTCGAGATCGTGGAAGGGCCTCCCGACCTCCTGCGGCGTCAGCGCGAAGAGATGACCGGCGCGATGGTTGACGAGCGCGACCCGGGCGTCTCCATCGAGGATGATCTGCGCGACGGGCGCCCGCTCGAAGGCCGCGCGATGAAGGCGTCCGCGCTGCGCGTCAGCGGCCCCGTCTTCGCGAGGACGTCTCTCGGCGGCCGTCGCGGCGTCGCGCGCGCGAACCTTGGTGCGCCCGAAGACCCGCAGTTTCAGCGCGAGCGGGGTGAACAAGTTCACGTGGGTGATGAGCATCTCGGCCTTGCCGAGGAACAGGACCCCGTCGTCATTGAGCGCGAAGTGCAGGCGATTCAAGATCCGCGTCTGCGTCTCGGCGTTGAAGTACATCAGCGTGTTGCGGCACGAGATGAGGTCGACGCGCGAGATGGGTGCATCTTGCACAAGATCGTGACGGCCGAAGATCACCGCGCGGCGTAGGTCCTTGTTGAACAGGGACGACGCGCCGCTTCGCGTGAAGTACTTCTCGGCGAGCGCGGGGGGGACGCTCTCCATTGCCTTCGGCGCGTAGGTGCCGAGGCGCGCCTCGGCGAGCGCCTCCTCGTCGACGTCCGTGGCGTAGATCTTCACGCGCTCCGCGCACTCCTCGGTGCCGAGGCTTTCGGCGAACATCATCGCGAGCGTGTAGGGCTCCTCGCCCGACGCGCAGCCTGCGCACCAGACGCGGATCGCCGAACGCGTTGGACGCCGAGCGAGCCGCTCCTCCACGATCGTGCGCAGCGACGTCCACGCCAGCGGGTCGCGGAAGAAGCCCGTGACGTTGATGAGGATGGTATTGAAGAGCTGCGGGAACTCGTCCGGCCGCACCTCGAGGTAGTCGACGTACTCGGGATA
This sequence comes from Polyangiaceae bacterium, assembly GCA_043717125.1. GTDB lineage: Bacteria > Myxococcota_A > Polyangia > Polyangiales > Polyangiaceae > Labilithrix. The sequence continues at coordinate 1,967 of JAYSXP010000329.1, forward strand.
CGTCATCACGCCGAGGACGCTCATGCGACGTCGGATGCGGCGCGCGAGGGTGGTGCGCTTGTAGCCCGTGAAGTCGAAGCCTCGACTGCGATGCAAATAGTCGAGCATGACCTCGAGGCCGGGGGCGTCCTCGCCGACGAAGCCGTCGAGCCCGATGGCGGTGCCCTCTTCCTCGCGGTCTTCGTCTTGCGTCACAGGACTCTCGACATGAACGCCACCCGGGGCCCGGGTCAAGCCCCGCTTCGAGAATCAGGCGTGGCGACGAGCTCGACGAGGGCGGAGGCTATTGAAGCAACCGGGGGTACGTGGCCGACCTCCGTCCTGGACGATGGCGAGCCCGCCCGCGCGTTTGATATCGCTGCGGTCTGGAACAGCGGATCGACGGCGGGCCGGTGGCCGTTCACGCGCAACCGCCGTGCCCAGCGCCCGCCCGCGGCGTCGCTAAGGATCACTGCGGTTCGCGAGACGCGCGATCGCGGCGACGAGATCCTCCGCGCTGACCGGCTTCGAGATGTGGACGTCGAAGCCTGCGGCGACAGCCCGCATCTTGTCCTCGCCGCGCGTATACGCCGAGAGCGCGACCGCCGGGACCGCGCCACCCTTCTCGGTACCCAGGGCGCGCACGCGTCGCATCAGCTCCAAGCCGCCTTCGTGCGGCATTCCGAGATCGCTCACCAGGATGTCCGGCGGCTTGCGCTCGAGCATGGCCATCGCTTCGGCCGCAGACGCCGCGGTCTCGACCGTCGCGCCTGCGAGCTCGAGCACCGTGAACACGAGGTCGCGCGCGTCGGGCTCGTCGTCCACGACGAGCACACGCACGCCAGTCAGCGAGGAGCGCAGCGGGTTGCGAGCTCCTCCCTGGGGGCGCACCGAATCGCCCGCGTCGGGTGGCGCCGCGCGCACCTCGCGAACAGGAAGCGTGACCGTGAACGTCGCGCCGCGTCCGGGCCCGTCGCTCGCTGCGCGGACCTGGCCGCCGTGGAGCTCCACGATGTGGCGAACGATCGCGAGCCCGAGCCCGAGCCCGCCGACGCGCCTCGTCGTCGTTCCATCGGCCTGCTTGAAGCGGTCGAAGACGAGCGGGAGGAACCTCGGCGCGATGCCGCGGCCGGTATCCGTGACGACGAGCGTGACGCGAGCGCCGTCACACGTGACGTCGGCAGTGATCGTCCCAGCGGCGTCGGTGAACTTGACGGCATTCGAGAGGAGGTTCCACACCACTTGCTGCAGTCGATCGGGATCCGCGATGAGGAGACAGGGCTCCGGCGGCGAACGGCGAGCCAGCGTGATCGACTTGGCGTCCGCGGACGGGCGCACCACTTCCATCGCGTCGCGGACGATCTTGACGAGGTCCACCGAGAGGAGCTCGAGCCGCAGCTTGCCCGTGATGATCCGCGACACGTCGAGGATGTCCTCGATGATCTTGGCCTGGGCGCGCGCATTCCGGTGGATGACGGCAAGGCCCTTCGCCACCTTGGCGTCGGCGACGGTGCCATCGAGCATGGAGGCCCAGCCGAGGACGGCATTCAGAGGAGTACGCAGCTCGTGCGAAACCGTGGCGAGGAACTCGTCCTTGACGCGGCTTGCCTCCTCGGCGCGTGTGGCCGCGGCCTGCGCCTGCTCGAACAGCTTCGCATTGTCGACCGCTGCGCCCACCCGCCGTCCGAGCTCCTCGGCGAGCACGACATCCTCGCGCTCGTAACGGCGGCCCGTCGCGGTCGAGACGAAGGTCATCGTCCCCGAGACGCGATTGCGCACGCGAATGGGCACCGCAATCAGCGATCGCATCCCGACCCCGCGCAGCAGCTCGAGGTGGTCGGCGTCCTGCGCCGACGACGCCAGGAGCTCTGGGGTCACGTCCTCGTAGAGCTCCGACACGCCCGTCTGCACGACGTTCCAGAGGCAGCGCGCGTGCCCGCGAACGGCTGGGTAGCGGAGTTGGTGGTCGCGCGCCTGATCGAGCTTCGCGGGGTCGGCGTGCGCGACCGCGACCGGGCGCAGCTCCAGCTCTCCTCCTTCGCCTTCCTCGAGGAGCTGGATCGAGCACCAGTCCGCGAGGCCCGGCACGAGCACGCCGGCGAGCATCGAGAGCATCGCCGGGTAGTCGAGCGACGACGAGAGCGCGCCGGTCGCGCGCGCGAGGTGACGCTCTCTCTCTTCGCGCCGGTGCTGGCTCGTCACATCGTGCCAGAGGATGACGACGAGCTCGGGCTGGCCGTCCTCGCCGGGGACCGCGCTGGCGCGCACGACGTTCCAGCTCTCCCGACCCGTGTGCCGGTTCCGCGCCCGCAGCCGTGCTGTCGCGTTGCGCTCGGGGCCGGCCATGACCTTGCGGCCGGGCATGCCTTCGGTGGGGACCACGTTGCCCGCTTCGTCGAGCATCTCGAAGCGCTCGAGCAGCGCGGCCCCTTCGCCATCGACGAGCTCCGCGCCCGAGGAGAGACCGCTCAAGACCGCCGCTGCGGCGTTCGCGAAGATGATCTTACCGGTGCGGTCCTGGACGAGGATTCCGTCGCCCACCGCCTCGAAGATGACCTCGAAGCGACGGCTCAACGCGCGGTAGCGCTCGCGCTCGACACGGATGCTGACCTCGGCCTCCTCGGCGGCCGCGCGGGCCGCCTGCTCCCGGATCAGCTCGCGTGCAATGTTCTCGACCACGCGCTTCGCCGACAGATCGCGCGTTACCTTCGCGTAGCCGAGGAGCTC
>JAYSXP010000330.1:0-4671 GCA_043717125.1 Polyangiaceae bacterium
GGCCGTCGCCGTGAGGCCAGACGAGCGCTTCGCCAACTGCGCCGACTTCTGGAACGCGCTTCGGACGAAGGCGGTGGGCGACCGCCTCAGCTCCATCGGAAGCGACCGCATGAGCGTCGTCGCCGCACCTTCCTTCAGCTCGACGGGGCTCCCCGCCGGGCCGCCGGGCGCCTCCATCGCCTCGGCTGACACGGCTCTCGCGCCGGCGTCGACAGCGTTTCCTTCGACGGCGAAGAGCCGAACGCCGCTCGTCGCCGGGCTCGTCGTCGGTGCGGTGGCCATCGCGAGCGTCGCCGCGTTCGCCCTCCGCGGTGGAGGCGGCCACGGCGCCTCGGGCGCTCCCTCCACATCGGCCTCGCCGCACTCCGTTGCGTCGATCACCGCGAGCGCGTCGCCGATCGCGCCCAGCGTCGCGTGCCCGCCAGGCATGATCACGATTCCTGGCGGTGAGTTCTTCATGGGCTCGGACGAGAAGGACGCGCTCGACACCGAGAAGCCGCTTCACCGCGTGAAGCTCGTTCCCTACTGCATGGACGAGCTCGAGGAGACCGTTGCACAATACAAGGAGTGCAGCGACCGCGGCATGTGCCGTCGCGCCGGCAAGGAGAATGTCTGGCCGGGCATCAGCGACGCTCAGCGGAAGATCTACGATCCGCTCTGCAACATCGCCGACCCGGTAGGCTTGGCGAAGCACCCGATCAACTGCATCGACTGGAACCAGGCCCGCGAGGCCTGCGAGTCGCGCGGAGCCCGCCTCCCCACCGAGGCCGAGTGGGAGTTCGCCGCGCGCGGCCCGGACGGTCGGATCTACCCGTGGGGAGACGAGCCCCCCAGCGCGCAGCTCCTCAATGCCTGTGGCAAGGAGTGCGTCGCCTGGCAGAAGAAGCACCACGACCCGGACAACAGCACCCCCGCGCTCATGTACGACGAGGACGATGGGTTCGTGAACACGGCCCCGGTCGGAAGCTTCCCGAAGGGAAAGTCTCGCTACGGCCTCCAGGACGTCGTCGGGAACGTCTGGGAGTGGGTCGCCGATTTCTACGCCGAGTACGATCGGGCTACCGCGAGCTCGACCGTGACCGAGCCGAAGGGCCCCGCCACGGGGTCGGATCGCGTGATTCGCGGCGGCGCCTGGAACGGGGCGCAGCCTTCCTGGGTACGTCCTTCGTTCCGATTCCACGTCGCCCCCACGGCGCGCAGCTACGGATTCGGCTTTCGCTGCGCAAAATCGCTCTGACCGACCGACCTTCGACCTTCAGATGGCGACGGCAACTTGGGTCCGCGCGTCGGAGCTTTGATAAGCTCGCGTCTTCGATGCCGTCGATCCCGGACCCGCTTGCCCTCGTCGGAACGACGGTTTCGGACAAATACGCAATCGAGCGGGTCGTGGGCGAGGGAGGCTTTGCGCTCGTCTATCGCGCGACGCACACGGTCTGGAACCGCGCCGTAGCGATCAAGGTGTTCCGCACCCTCGGTGACTTGCCCCCCGAGCGGCGCGAGCAGCTCGTGAAGAGCTTCATCCAGGAGGGCGCTCTGCTCGCGGAGCTCTCGGAGCGCTCGGCGGCGATCTGCCAGGCGCGCGACGTCGGCATGCTGAAGATGCGCGACGGCCGCGAGATGCCGTACATGGTCCTCGAGTGGCTCGAGGGGCGATCGTTCGAGCAGGTCCTCGACGACGAGAAGCGCGCTGGGCTTGCGGCGCGCACGCCCACCGAGACGTTCGCCATCCTCGAGCCTGCGGCGCTCGCGCTCGCGCTCGCCCACAAGAAGGGGATCGCGCACCGCGACGTGAAGCCCGCGAACCTCTTCGTCATCGGTGACGCGCGCGGCGAGTACACGGTGAAGATCCTCGACTTCGGCATCGCTAAGGTCGTGCAGGATCTCCAGCGCTCGAGCGGCTCGTTCAACCAGACGCAGGGCGTCGTGTCGTCCTTCACGCCTGCGTACGGCGCGCCCGAGCAGTTCTCGCGGACGCACGGCGCGACGGGCCCGTGGACGGACGTGTTCGCGCTCGCGCTCATCTTCACCGAGCTGATGACGCAGGAGCCGCCGCTCCGCGGTGACGACCTCACGCAGCTCGCGTTCTGCTCGATGGACCCGAAGCGCAGGCCTACGCCTCGCGCGTACGGCATGGAGATCTCCGATTCGCTCGAGGCTGTCCTGCGTCGCGCCCTCGCCGTCGCGCCCGACGAGCGGTTTCGGTCGACGGGCGAATTCTGGGACGCGCTGCGCGGCGCGCTCGCGATGGATCCGATGCGCGTCGCCATCGACTCGAGTCGGACGACCTCGAGCCCTAACGCGGCCCTCACGGCGCTCGCGCCGCCCGAGTCGAACGCGGTTGTCCAGCAGATGCGCCAGAGCAATCCTGGGTACTACACGCCGGATCGCGCGAGCGGACTGCCACCTGCGCCGCAGCCGATGCCGAACGCGACAGCCGTTCTCTACAACACGAACAGAACGATGGCCACGCCTGGCCCCGCGACGATCACGGGAGGTCACCGCGTCCAGCCGTCGCCCGCGAATACGGCCGGGCTGTTTGCGGTGCTCGGCGCCGGTACGGTGCTCGCCGCGGGTGCGATCGCCGCGGGCGTGTACTTCCTCGCGATCCGCGGCAAGGACGCGACGACGCCCATCGCGAGCGCGTCCGCGTCCGCCGCTCCGGTTCCGGTCGCTTCGCCGCGGTGCCCGCCCGGCATGGCCACCATCCTCGGCGGGAAGTTCTTCATGGGATCGGACGACAAGAAGGACGAGGAGAACGAGCGCCCCGCCCACCAAGTCACGCTGTCGCAGTACTGCATCGATCTCACCGAGGTCACGGTGCTGGCCTACAAGCAGTGCAGCGACAAGGGCGAGTGCAAGCGTGCGCCGCGCGAGAACGAGTGGCCAGGCATCACCGCGCGCGAGCACAAGATCTACGACCCGCTCTGCAACATCCGCGACGTCGACGCGCGCGGCAGCTACCCGATCAACTGCGTCGACTGGGAGCTCGCGGACACGTTCTGCAAGGCCAAAGGGGGACGCTTGCCCACGGAGGCTGAGTGGGAGTTCGCGACGCGCGGCTCCGATGGTCGCAAGTATCCGTGGGGCGACAGCCCGCCGACCGACGGCACGCGCCTCAACGCATGCGGCAAGGAGTGCCTTGCGTGGGGAAAGAAATTCAACGAGGAGGTCACGGCGATGTACTCCGCCGACGACGGCTTTCCGACCACCGCACCGGTGGGCTCGTTCCCGAAGGGCGCGTCGCCGTTCGAGCTGCAAGACGTCGTGGGCAATGTGTGGGAGTGGGCGTCGGACTGGTACGCGCCGTACACCCGCGAAGCGCAGACCGACCCGACCGGGGGCACCGGCACCGATCGCGTGCTCCGCGGCGGCGCGTGGAACGGCGGCGACCCTGGCTGGGTGCGCCCTACTTATCGCTTCAAGAGCGCGCCGACGCTACGCAGTCACGGCATCGGCTTCCGCTGTGCCAGGGACCTCAAGGTAGGTTCGCCATCACCGTGAGCTCGCGCACGGCCCGCAAGTTCGGTCCCTCGATCGACGCCTCGAACACGACGTCGTAGTTGCCGGTCTTGGGCGCGGGCATCGTCGCGCGATACAGCCCTTGTCCGTGGTAGGTCACCGGGAGCGGGATGCCGCCGGTCGTGGCGCTGTGATCGAAGAGGGTCATTCGCGCATCGGCGATTTTCGAATGCGCGGCGCCGGCGGTGACGTGCGCGACCAGGTCGACACGCTGCCCCGCGTGCGTGAGCGGGATGGCGTCGAAGAGGACGCGCGGCCTGCCAGTTGTCGGGCTGGCGTCGGCGCCGAGCTGCTTGACCTCGTCGTCGTACTGGCTGAGGAGCAGCGCGGCGGAGTGATCGGTGGGGTCGAGGGCCGTTGCATCCTTGGCGAGGTCGCGCGCGCCCCCGACGTCGCCGCCGTTCTGGGCGACCATGGCGCGGGTCACGAGCTCCATCGAGGCCGTCGAGCGGAGCTGGAGGAGGTCCACGTCGTTGGGCCAGCGCGCGAGGCCTGCGACGACGAGATCGCGCACGCAGTCGCCTGGGGGCGTGATGTACCGGCTGTCGGCCAGCGCGCCGCGCGTCTTCGCGACGTGCGCGTCGTGCGCGACATCACCGCGTCGTGCGAAGTACTGCACCGCGAGGCCGGCCAGCGCGGCTCCGAGGAGAAACGCGAGCAGGATGATCGCGAGCGGGTTGCCGCGCCGCGGGGCCTCTGCCGGCGCCGGCGAAGCGGACGAGGCCACCGGCCCCAGGTTCGCGCCCGCCGCCGCGCCGGATGCACGCGGATTGACGATCGCGAGCGCAGGATCGGGTGGAGGGAGTGACGATTGCCCAGGCGAAGGGGGCACTCCGTAGTGGGGGATGGCGAGCTGCGCGACCCCGTCGTCGAGGGTCGGATCGAGGCCGGGGCTCGGCACGTTGCTGAGCCGCGCGACGACACCCACCTCCGAGATGGAGATGTTGGCGTCTCTCGCGGCCTGCGCGAGCTGCGATGCAAAGGCGCGGGCGTTCGCGGCGCGGCGCGCGGGGTCCTTCGCGAGGTTATCCATCACCACCTTCACGAGCGCGGGATGGAGATCGGCGGCGCGTGCGAAGGACGTGAGCGGCGGCGGCGCCTCGTGGATGTGCTTGATGAGGAGCCCGACCGGCTCCGCGTCGAATGGCGTAC
>JAYSXP010000034.1:0-7252 GCA_043717125.1 Polyangiaceae bacterium
GATTGGACTCGTAGAAGCCTCCCTCGGGCATCTGCACGACGACGGCCGTGCAGAGAAACATGATGATGACGCTCGGCACGATGAGCGCGATCGTGACCACCTCGGCGCCACGACTCGACCGCGCGAAAAAGGCGATCGCCATCACGAAGAAACCGAGCACGGGCACGAGATGCCGCGATCCGGTGCTGCCGCCGCCGTCCCACGCATAGTACGAGGTCGCGAACACGAGATAGACGGCCGTCATCGCAGCCAGGCACCACATCTCACGTCGGAGCTCGCCCGCCTCGAACCAGCGCCAGAAGCCGACGAACACCAGCGCGAGGAACGGACAGAGGAAGAAGAGGCCTCGGTAGGTGCTGAAGAGCGCCCCCCAGATGCCCACCTTGGTGGGAATGCCGATGCCGAGGATCCCCGAGCTCGTGTGGGCCACGAAGATGGGCTCGAGCAGGTATTTGTACGGCAGCACGAACGGAGAGCCGTACGCGAGGTAGGCGAACATCGCGTGCGCGGCGAACGGCAACGCCGACCCGAGCGCCGCCCCGCCGAGCACACGGGCGATCGCGCGCGGCTTCAGCTCGAAGCTCAGCGCGTAAAGCCCCATCATCGCGACGAGTGTCCCGGTCGGGTACTCGACGATGATCGACGTCCCCCAGAGGAGCCCGAGGCCCGCCGCGCGCCGAAGGTCGATGGCAACCCCCGCGGTCCGCCACTTCTGGAGGAGGTAGAACGCCGCGAGCAGAAGCCCCGCCGCCATCGCGTGACCGAACATGAGCGTCGCGAAGGGAAACACGAGCGTGCCGAGCGCCCAGGCGACCGTGAGCAGCTCCGCCAAGCGGCGCGACGTGCCGAGCAAGAGGAGCGTGTGCATGAGAAACCACGCGCCGAGCGTCGCGGGGAGCCCGGCCGCGAGGAACGACAGCGTGTGCAGATGGACGCGCTGCAGCCCGCGGTCGTCGGGCGAACGACCCGCGAGACGATCCGTCAAGCGCATGATCGCGTAGGCGGGCGCCAGGAGCAGAGCGACACCCGGCGCCTTGTCGGAGTACGCCTTTCCGCGGAAGCCGCCCTTGTCCAGGGTCATGGCCTGCGCGGGGGTGATGTCGACCGCGCCGCGTTCGACGATCGCGTGGATGAGCGCGAGCCGCGACGTCTGGTTCGGGTCGCTGCCCTGGTGGAAGTACGCGTACGTGAACGCGATGAGCAGGAACAATCGATTCGTTCCGAGCCAGGCCCACGCACGACGAACTGGGGAACCTTCCGCTCGCACCACGGCTCGGGCTTCCTGCCTTGGGCGTGCGGTCGCGTCAAGCCCAGGACCCGCAGCTCGTTGACTCTCCCAAGCGTGTCTGCTTAAACGTCAGCCGTGTCGCAAAACGGGAGCCGCGCGCGTTGAAACCGTCGCGCTCTGACGTTGTCGTGACCGGGACGCGTGCCGTCGTCTTGGGGCTCGGCGGCCTGCTGTTCGTCCTGTTCCTCTGGGTCGTGCTCGCGCGGTTCATTCACCCGATCGAGGCGGAGTGGATGACCGGCTCCGTCCGAGAGTCCGTCGACCGCGTGCGCCGCGGCGAGCAGCTCTACGGTGCCCCCTCGGCCGAGTTCATCCCGTTCGTCTACACGCCGATCTACGTCTGGATCTCGGCCGGGCTCGCCCACTTCTGCTCGGTCTTCCTTGCCTGCAAGATCGTCTCGCTCGCGGCGACCGGCGCGACGACCTGGGGCGTCGCTCGCCTCGCAACCATCCTCGGTGCGACGCGGTTCTGGAGCGTCGTCAGCGCGATGCTCCACATCGGGACGTACTCGGTCACGCTGTTCTTCTTCGACATCGAGCGCGTCGACGCGCTCGCGGCGGCGTTCGTCGTGCTCGGGCTCGTGACGCTCCTCGGTGGCGACGGCGGCACGCTGCGCACCGTGCTCGGGGGCGTCATCTTCGGCCTCGCGTTCTTTGCGAAGCAGCCCGGTCTGCTCGCGTTCCTTGCGGCCGTCTCCGGCCTCGTCCTAGCCCGCGAGAAGCGGCGTGCGCTCATCGTGCTCGGCGTCGGCGGCTCCGTCTTCGCGCTCACGCTCGCGTACCTCGAGGTCCGAACGGGCGGATGGTTCCACTACTACTGCTGGAAGCTCCCTCGTGGTCATGGCATCGAGCCAGCGCTCCTCTCCACGTTCTTCATGGTGGACCTCCCGAAGGTGTTCGTCCTCGCCGCGGGGAGTGCGGCCATCGCCATCCCCGTCGCATGGTCAGCGCTGAAGCGACGCGCGGCGCCCGAGGGTATGCCCTGGCGCGAGGTCGTCTTCGCGGCGGTGGTCACCGCGGGCGTAGCCGGTGCGTTCTTCCTCCGCTCGCACCGCGGTGGGTGGGCCAACGTGATCATCGCCTGGACGCCTCTCGGATGCGCCGCGGCGGCGATCGCCGCATCGCGCCTCGAGCGCCTCGCCGAGCCGACCACCGTCGCGCGGCCTGTCTCCTTGCTGCTGCTCGCGAGCGTGATCTTGCAGTTCCTGGGCAACGCGTTCGACCCGAACGAGAGCTCCCCGGATTCGTCCGACAAGAGGGCGAGCGCGCGCTTCATCAGCCTCGTGCGCAACCTCGAGACGAAGGGTGAAGTCGTGGTGACGACCTCGGGCAGCGTCACGCGCGCTCCGCACTTCCACGCCGCGGCCCTCTTCGACGTCCTGCGGGCCGGCGATCACGCTCCCGCCGACTACCTCGCTGCGATCCGCGAACGTCGCTATGTCGCGATCTTCGCGCGGACCCCCGACGAGTTCTCTTGCGAGCTCGCCTCGTGCATCGAGCTGAGCACCACGACCCTCGAGAACTACTTCGTGGCGGCGCGCCTCGAGGAGCGGCCGAAGACGGGAATGATCGGCTTCGACGGACAGCCGCGATGGATCCTTCGCCCACGACAAAAGCCGACCGGAACGCTCACACGCAAGGCCCTCGAGCAGCGCATGCGCCAGGAGGTAGGGATCGCGGACATGCAGCGCCTCTCCGCTCCCCACGATGCCGAGGTCGTCCCCGACGACGACATCGAGCGACTCGCCGGCGAGCTCGCGACGAAGGCCGAGTAGACCGCTACTTCGCCGGCTCGGTCTTCGCCGCCAGCTCCTCGATCTCGGCTTCGGTGAACGGCGCAGCCAAACCCCGCGCAAGCGCCATCCCGAGGGCCTCGGCCAGATGCATCTCGGCGAGCTGTCGTCGTCGCAGCTCCGCGGGCGCGACGTCGAGCCGCGTACGGCGCGGACGGTAGACCCAGGCGGGAGTGGCGGGAGATGGCAGCGCGAGCGGTCTCACGCCGTAGTCGATGCGTCGAGCGACGAAGTACGACGAGAGCAGCGGCGCGCGCAGGTCGTCGAGGTCTTCGAGGAGGATCGGCGGCCAGTCCGCCGCGCGAAACTCGAAGTAGCGAGCGTCATCGACGACGGCCGCGAACGAGCGCTCGCGCAGCGCGGCGACGAGGTCGGGCGGAGAGTGTCCCTCGACGCGCGCAGCGTCCGCGAGCGCCGAGATGTGGAAGTGACGAACCTTCGTGATGTGGCCGCGCGAAGGGAGCAGAACCTCGCCGTCACGCTCGAGCGATTCGATCTCGGCGCGCAAGCGAGCCTCGTCAGCGGCCGATCCGGGCCCGGGAAGGACTCGCCGCGGGTCGTAGGACCAGACGACGAGCTGGGCGACCACCACCGCGCAGAGCACGGGGCCAGCCCAGGGCCACTTCTTCCCGTGCTCCTCGAGCCGCGACGCGACGACGCCTACCGCGATCGCGGCGAAGGCCGTCCACGGGACGAGCACGTTGATCCAGCCGCCGATGTGCAGGCGGCTCGCGACGGCGCCGGCGAAGCCAGCCGCGAGGATCGCGCCGCCGATCGCGTCCCGACGGAGCACGTTGCGACGAAGGCTCCGCAGCGCGACCGAGATCGCCGCCGCGAACGTCACTCCGAAGAGCAGAAAGCCGGACGGCACGTCGCGCGCGAACACATCCGGCGCCAGGCTCATCATCACGCCGTGCGCGCGCGGCATGCGAATCAGGTAATAGGCCGCCCATCCTCCGCCGGATCCGGCGAGCCCGAGCAAAGCGAGGACCGGAAGAGCCGCCGCGACGACGAAGGCGACGATGTCACGACGACGGGCGGGCTCGTCGCTGGCGCGGGTGGCAAGCAGGAGTCCGACGCCAGCCCCCGCGAGGTAGAAGACCGCTTGCTGCTTCGCGAGGGTCGCGAGTGACAGGACCAGGCCGGCTGCGACATGACCACGGAGGCTGCGAGCGCGGAGCAACACGACCGCGCCCATGAGCGCGAGGGCTCCGAAGAGGTTGTCGCTGCGTTCGACGTCGTACCAGAAGCCGACGTAGGAAAATGCCGCCACGAAGACGAAGACCGCAACGGCAGCCCAGAACTTCGTGGCGGAGAGCAGGCGCGCCGCACGCCACGCGAGGAACGCCTGCGCGATCGAGGCGAGCACCGAGAGGAGCCGGGTGACGAACGCTCCGCCACCGAGCGCGGCGGAGAGCCAGTAGAAGAGCGGCGGGTAGAGGAACGGAATCCAGCCCGCGCTCGGCGCCGTGTAGACGGGCTTTCCCTCGCGTACGCGCTCGATGTGGTCGAGCACCGATCCCGTCATCCACTCGAGGTCGTGGGGGTAACGGATCCGCTGCGCGATCACGGCGAGCGCGACGACCGCGTGGACGGCGAGAGCCGCCGTCAGGACGAGCCGGGAGAGAGCGCGAACGCGGTCCATGCTGCAGCGAGAGCGGCAGGCGCCCGTCAGCGACCGATGCCCCAGGTCTCGCCCGTGGCCCACGTCGCGTCGAGGAGCGCTTCCACCACGTGGACGACCTTCGCCGGCGTGCCGGAGCGGCCGAGCTGAGAGCGCGTGGCGAGGCGATGCTGGCGGAGCGGGTCGGCGTCGGCCTTCGGGTCGGCGACGATACCGAGCTCGACGACGTTCACGCGGACGTCCGGCGCGAGCTCGACCGCAAGGGCGCGGAGGCCCGTGCGGATCGCGCCCTTCGCCGTGAGGTAGGCGACGTGGTGCTCGAACGGGCGCGTGTCCGCCGGGATGGGGATCGCGGCGCGGAGCTCCTCGACGATGCGCTCGACCGCATCGCGATAGGTGAGATCTGCGCAGACGAACGGCGCCGGGCGCGAGCCAGTCGACTCGCGGGCAAGCGACGCGGACATCTGCGCGAGCTTCGCCACGCCGAGGCGGCCCGTCGCGCCGACGACCGGGACTCTGCGGCTCTTCCGAGCTGCCCTTGTCATGCCCACCCGTATAGCCGATCACGGCGTGGTTGCGGGTCCGGAACACGGGGGCGCGGAAGACAGGTGTCGCCGGGCTGATTCGCGTGTAGAAGTGTGGTGCAATGAGCGAAGCGGGCGGCGCCCAAGAGTCGACGCACCTCACGCACGCGGAGATCACCCGGCTGTGGGGCAAGTTCCGGGCGGGAGACGTGGTTCATTGCCCGCGCGACGGCATCGGGATGGCGCTTGCCGTCGACGGCGCGGCGAAGGCCTACCGGCTCGTCTGCACGCAGTGCGGCCTCGCTTCGCCGTGGTTCGGTACGACGCCGGCGGGGATCGTGCTCCGCAGCGCGCCGGCGACGGTCGCCCCCAACGGCGACGAGTAGATCTCAGCCTATCCGCTTCGCCCTCCTCTCAGTTCGGCCAGAGCAACACGGCCGGGTGAACCCGAGCCAGCGACGCGTGCAGGTACCGGGGCAGTCGGAGACGTAGCGTGCCGGAGTAGGACTCGGCGTGGTCGGACGGCGGCGCCTTGGCCCCCAAGACGTCAATCATGAGCTCGGCGGCCTTCTGTGCCTCAGCGGCAGCTTCTGCGGCGGTATCGCCGTGCGAAGCGCAGTTCGGGAGAGCGCGTCTCGGACCCATCGGCCACCATTCCATAGGGAAACATCGGAGCACCTCCAAGTTCCACTTGTCGATCACCGCTAGCACTTGCTCCACCTGATACACCTTCGCGTTGCCGTCCTTCGTGGACTGAAGATTGATCAGCTCGGCCGGCAGATCCGGGTGCTGGTAGATGGCGTGCAAGCCGGCCTGGCGCACGGCAACGAAGCCGACCGAAACGAGAAGGGCCACGAGGTCGGCAAAGCGCACCCCCTTGAGCTTGTTGCGAATCTCAATGGGATCGCGGGGAGGTACCAGTCAAGCGATGTCCGCTTCCACCATGGGGCACACGCCGCGGCCCACGCCAGACGCAGATCTGCGCCCGAGCAAGGACGGAAGGGGTTGACATAGAGTACTTAAGACTCAATATAGAGTAGTGATGACTCTATCTGAGGCCTTCGTCACTGCCGCGGGATCCGTGACCGGACGGGAGCACCGCCGCGCCGAGCGCGACGGGCAGGATGGGCACGCGGTCGTCGTGAGCGACGAGCTGGTCGCGGCCGTGGTGACCGACGGGTGCTCGAGCGGGCGCGCGAGCGAGATCGGGGCGCGCATCGGCGCCGCATGGCTCGCTACGCTCATCGAGCAGAGGTTCCGCTCGCTCGAGGCGACGCACGCTGCCGCCGAGGTGGTGCGTGACCTGCTCGGTCGGCTCGAGGTGCTCGCGCGCAGCCTCGACGCTGCGGGCGAGGTGAAGTGCGCGCGCGTCGACGAGGCGCTCTTGTTTGGGTTCCTCGCGGTGGTCGTCACGCCCAAGACGACGATCGTCTTCGGCATCGGCGACGGCATCGTCCTCGCGGGCGGCGAGCTGACGGTCCTCGACCCCGGACCCGAGAACGCTCCGCCCTACGTCGCCTATGGACTGCTCGGCGCGAAGCTCGAGCCGCGCGTTCACTTCCTGGCGCCCACCGCGCGGGTCGACCTCGTCGCTGTCGCGACCGACGGGCTCATCCCACTCGGCAGCGCGCTCGCCGACCTCGCCGGCGACCCGCGCTACGCGAAGAACTCATCCCTTCTCCGCAAGCGCCTCGTCGTTCTCTCCGACCGCGGCACGTTCTCCGACGACGCAACCGTCGCCGTCATCCAGCGAAGGAGCGCGCTCCGGTCATGAGCACCACAGTCTTCGTGGCCAAGAGGCGCGTTCGTCTCGACGACAAGGATCTCCTCGGCGTCGGTGGCGAGGGCCGGGTGTTCCGGTCCGGCGACCAAGCGTTCAAGATTTTCTTCACCATGACCGACGCGCGCGCGAAGAAGCTCGCGGCCTTCCCGCGCGGACTGCCGGCCCGCGTCGTCGGCCCGCTCGACGTCTGCACCGACGCGAAGGGCAACGCCGTCGGCTATGCGATGCGCGTCCTCGAGG
>JAYSXP010000331.1:0-4653 GCA_043717125.1 Polyangiaceae bacterium
TCGAAGGCCTGGAGATCGCGCCTCTGCGCGATGCGCTCGAGCGTGGCTTCCACGTCCTCCGCGTGCGCGTGGATCGCGTCGACGACGACCTTGTCGCGATCGGCTCGCGACGCTAGGAAATGCAGGCCGCGCCAGGCCCGCTCGAGGCGACGGACCTCCGGGTGGTGGACGATCGCGGCGAGGAAAGTCGCCGCGTGATCGGTCGATCCCGTGGCGGCAGGGCCCATCCCGGAGAGGATGTCGTCGACGAGGGAACCGCCGCGTGCGGGCGGCGGCGCAACGTACGTGGCGGCGAGCTCGCGCAGCATCGCGACGTCTTCCATCAAGGCGTCGGGACGAAACGAGCGCATCGCCTTGAACGCAACGTCGACGCGGATCGGCTTGCCACGCGGGCCAGCGGCTCCGGGATCGGGGACGTCGATCGCGAGCGCGGGCCCGACCGTGGCCATCACCTCGTCGAACGTCGCGCGCTCGAAGCGGATCGGTTCGTGAAAGGCGCTGCTCGTGGAGTGGTCCGCGCCGGGATGCAGCGCCGCGACGACGAGTACATGGAAAATCCGCTCGCTCATCTGTCGCTCCCTCCGGGACTGAGCTCAGGACTCGGGTGTGTCGATCGTGGCGCGGTACTGCTTGTACGACTCGGCGAAATCCGGACCGAAGAGGGCCGAGAACATGCGCTTGTCGCCGTCGTCGACGTCGCCGTGCTTCGCGTTGTAGAGGCGCCAGAGCTCCTTGAAGCGCCACGGGCCCCAGGCGAAGTTGGCCTTGCCCTGCTTCTCGAGCTCCTCGAAGGCAAGGTCGAGCGCCTTTGGCGAGAGCGCATCGAGCAGGGACTTCACTCCGCGCATCAGGGCGTGGAGTAGCGCCAGCTGGTGGATCATGAGGTCGGCGAAGGTGCCTTCGACGGCGCGGTGCGCCTCACCACCGCGGATGGACCAGTCGAGGAGATGGACGGCGAGCTCACGCTCGTCCTTCGCGCTCTCGATCGAACCCGCGCCACCCCGCTGGATCTGCATCTGCGAAGCGAACTGGCGGTAGCCCTCACGCAGCGGGATGAAGCAGCGCAGAAAGACCTCGATCGTGTCGCGCACCTTCGAGAGGAAGCGCACGAGATCCTCGGGCTCGTCGAGGGGCGGAGACTTCGGCAAGAGGGCGCGCGCGATCTCGCGCACGCCCTGGAGCGCGATCTGCTCGAGGCGGCGCTGCTTTGCCTCGGCGGGGCTCGGTCGCGGCTGCCCGGGTTGCGGCTGTCCGTACGGCTGCTGGCCCGCTTTGCCCGCTCGCTGCACGTTCGCCGCCTCGCCCTGGAGCATGAGCGTTCCGTCCAGCTTCGGCTTGGGGCGGTTGCTCGGCGGCCGGCCTGCAGCCTCGGCCTCGCCCTTCAGCGCCTGTTCGAGCTTCGCGCGGACCGCCGCGATCTCGGCGTTGCCGCCGACGTCGAAGGCGAGCGTCTGGTTGATGTTCGTGATGAACGAGTTCTCGAGGACGGACTCCTCGTCCGGGGCCGCCGGATTCAGGGCCGCGGGGCCGAGCGTCTGCGGCGCCGGCTCCTCTTCTTCCTCCTCCTCCTGGACCTCGACGACCCGGGCCTCGATGACGAGCGGGCCGATCGCGAAGGCGTTCTTGTGCGTGGCGAGCGGGGTCGGCTCGTGGGCAGGCGCGCGGGCGCTCCCGACCTTCGTCCCGTTGCTGCTCCCGAGGTCGCGCAGCATCAGCTCGTCGCCGTGCAGCTCCACGACGGCGTGAAACTGAGAGACGAAGCGATCGAGGATGTTCAGATCGTTGAGGCTGCTCCGCCCGATCCGCACGGGGAACCGCGTGAACGTGCGATCGACGCACGTGTTGTTCACGGTGTTCGTGATGCGCAGCTTGAGGCCGTTCGGCAAAGCGCATCGAGCCTACCGGAAAACCAGGCGTGGTAGAAGGCGACGTTGAGGCTTGGACGGAAGTCGGATATTCCGGACGTTGGCCGCCGTGTCGGGATGACGCGGAGCTCAATCAAAGAGGAATCTCCATGCTCGTCGCGGAACCGCGTGCGCTGTTCAAGAAGCTTACCCCCACCTGCACCCGCGCCCTCGAGGCTGCCGCAGGCGCATGTGTCACGGCCCAGCACTACGAGGTCACGGTCGAGCACCTGATCGGCGCGCTCCTCGATGACCGCGAGAGCGACGTCGCGATCGTGCTCGATCACTTCCGCGTCGACCGGGCCTCCGTCCGCGCGACGCTCCAGCGCTACACGGGCGAGCTCCGCAGCGGCAACGCCGGCAAGCCCGTCTTCGCCAACCTGCTCCTCGAGCTCATGCAGGACGCGTGGATCTACGTCTCGACCGAGCTCGGCGAGAACCAGGTGCGCTCGGGGGCGCTGCTCGCGCGCATCCTGCTCGCGCCGAGCAAGTACCTGCCGTTCGAGCTGCCGGCGTTCGAGCCGATCCCGAAGGACGAGGTCCGGAAGAACCTCGCGACGCTCGCGGCGGGAAGCGCCGAGGCGGCGCGCATCATCGAGACCCAAGGCGGCGCCGCTGCGCCCGCCGCGCGCAAGTCGGGCGCCGTCGGCGCGGATCCGGACGGACCGCTCGCGCGCTTCACCACCGACCTCACCCAGAAGGCGAAGGACGGCCTCATGGACCCCGTCTTCGGCCGCGAGCCGGAGATCCGCCAGGTCGTCGACATCCTGGTCCGCCGTCGCAAGAACAACCCGATCATCGTCGGCGACGCCGGCGTCGGCAAGACGGCGCTCGTCGAGGGCCTCGCGATGCGCATCGCCGAGGGGACCGTTCCCGAGCAGCTGAAGAACGTCGCGCTCCTCTCGCTCGACATGGGCGCGCTCCAGGCAGGCGCGAGCATGAAGGGCGAGTTCGAGAAGCGCCTGAAGGGCGTCATCGACGAGGTGAAGGCCTCGACGCGTCCGATCATCCTCTTCATCGACGAGGCCCACACGCTCGTCGGCGCAGGCGGCGCGGCCGGCACGGGTGATGCCGCGAACCTCCTGAAGCCCGCGCTCGCACGCGGTGAGCTCCGCACGGTCGGCGCGACGACGTGGGCCGAGTTCAAGAAATATTTCGAGAAGGATCCCGCGCTCGAGCGGCGCTTCCAGCCGGTCAAGGTCGACGAGCCGTCGATCGAGATCGCCACGCTCATGATGCGCGGCGTGGCCCGCAAGTTCGAGGAGGCGCACGGCGTCGTGATCCTCGACGAGGCCGTCCAGGCGGCCGTCGAGCTCTCCAGCCGGTACATCTCGGGCCGTCAGCTCCCGGACAAGGCCGTCGATCTCCTCGACACGAGCGCGGCCCGCGTGAAGGTCATGCGCGCGGCCCCGCCCGCGGCCCTCGAGGACACGCGCGCGCAGCTCGCCGCGCTCCGTCGCCACCTCGAGGCGATCGAGCGCGATTTCGCCGCCGGTCTTCCGATCGACGAGGAGGAGAAGAAGAAGGCCGAGGCCCGCGAGATCACGCTCGTCGATCGCGCCAAGGACCTCGAGACGCGCCTCGCCCACCAGATGACGATCGTCGAGAGCATCGACGCCCAGCGCGCTGCGGTCGCCAAGGGCGACGACGGCGCACGCGTGAAGCTCCGCGAGGAGATCGAGCGCCTGCGCGCGATCCCGGCCGACCAGTTGCTCGTCCATGCCGACGTGAGCGAGGCGGTCGTCGCGTCGATCATCGGCGATTGGACCGGAATTCCGGTCGGCAAGATGGTCAAGGACGAGGTCGCCGCCATCCAGCAGCTCGAGGCCAACCTCAAGAAGCGCGTCCGCGGTCAGGACAACGGCCTCGCGCTCGTCGCGCGCGAGCTCCGCGCGGCCCGCTCGGGCCTCAAGCCGCCGCAGACGCCCCTCGGCGTCTTCCTGCTGGTCGGACCGAGCGGCGTCGGAAAGACGGAGAGCGCCATCGCGCTCGCCGATCTCCTCTTCGGCGGCGAACGCTTCATGGTGACGATCAACATGAGCGAGTTCCAGGAGCGACACACCGTGTCGAAGCTCGTGGGCTCGCCGCCGGGTTACGTCGGCTACTGCGAGGGCGGCATCCTCACCGAGGCCGTGCGCCAGCGTCCGTTCTCCGTGGTCCTCCTCGACGAGGTGGAGAAGGCGGACAAGGAGGTCCTGAACATCTTCTACCAGGTGTTCGACAAGGGCATGCTGGCCGACGGCGAAGGGCGGCTCGTCGACTTCAAGAACACCGTCATCATCCTGACCTCGAACCTCGCGACGGATCTCATCACGAACGCTGCGCCGCCGACCGAGGAGGCGCCCGCGCTCGAGGATCTCGTCTCGCTCGTGAAGCCGGCGCTCACCGCGCACTTCAAGCCCGCGCTGCTCGCGCGCATGACCGTCGTCCCGTACATTCCGATCAGCACGGACGCGCTCCTCATGATCGCGCGCATGAAGCTCGGCGCCGTCGTGCGCCGCGCGAAGGACACCCACGGCATCGACCTCGACATCGCCGACCAGGTCTTTCAGGCCGTCGCCGACCGCTGCAAGGAAGTGCAGAGCGGCGCCCGCAACGTCGACCACATCATCCGCGGCTCGGTCCTCCCGATCGTGTCGAACGAGATCCTGCGCGGCATCGCGGATGGCGCGCACCTGAGGAGCCTGAAGCTCGGGCTCGACGGTTCGGGCGAGCTCGTTTGCACGCGCCTCTGACCCATCCCCCTGAC
>JAYSXP010000332.1:0-4648 GCA_043717125.1 Polyangiaceae bacterium
GGACCTCACTCGTGAGACCAAGCAGGTCCTCTCGTACGCCGGGATCGCGCGTGCCCTCGGCAATCGGCGCGAGCAATACAGCCACCTCGAGCGCTTCGAAGCCGCCGTTCGTGAAGTGGTCGACGTGATGCTCGAACCCTTCGGATTCAGCTACGCAGGCGTCAGCCCACTCTCGCTCGAACCGGAGGCCACCGACAACACCGGGCACATCGTCGCGTTCGATGCACTGCCGCGCTCGGCGCGCCACCTCGTGGCCTTCGGCGCCCTCTCGCTGCGCGCGATGTTTGCGGCCTATCCCCACTCGGACGATCCGCGCGAGCGTGAGGCCGTGGTCGCCATCGACGACATCGAGGCGCAGCAAGATCCCTCGATGCTCAGGATGGTCGTCCCGCTACTGCGCCATGCGCTCCCCAACGTGCAGTGGGTCCTCACCACGTCGTCGATGCAGCTTGCGCTGAGCTGCGCGCCGGGCGAAGTCGTCGCGCTCCGAAAAAGCGGCAGCGAGAATGTCGAGGCGACCGAAGGCGTCCTGCACTGACTCTCAGTGAGCGTCGCCCCAGTTGTCGCCGTGGCCGACGTCGACGACCAGCGGAACGTCGAGCTCGAACGCCGACTCCATCGCTTCCTTGATGCGCGCCTCTGCCTTCGCGACGTGATCGTTCGGGACCTCGAACACGAGCTCGTCGTGAACGGTGAGGATCATTCGAGCCCCGGGGACCACGTCGCCCTCGCCCAGCGCGATCATCGCGAGCTTGAGGATGTCGGCGGCCGTCCCCTGGATCGGCGTGTTCTTGGCGACGCGCTCCGCCTCGAAGCGCAGGCCACGATTGCCGGAGTTGAGGTTCGGGAGAAAGCGACGACGACCGAGGATCGTCCGCACGGCCTCTCCAGCGCGCGCCGTCTCGACGGTCTGGTTCATGAAGTTGCGAACGCCGACGAAGCGCTCGAAGTACGCATCCATGAACCGGCGCGCCTCGTCACGCGTGATTCCCTGCTCGCGCGCGAGCCTCGCCTCGCCCATCCCGTAGATGAGGCCGAAGTTGATCGCCTTCGCGCGGCGCCGCATGTCGGCAGTCACCTGGTCGCGCGGGACCTCGAAGATGAGGGACGCGGTGTGCTGGTGGACGTCGAGCTTGTCCCGGAACGCCACGCCGAGCTGCTCGTCCTTCGCGAGATGGGCGAGGACGCGAAGCTCGATCTGCGAGTAATCCGCGCTCACGATCTGGTGGCCCGGCGGCGCGACGAAGGCCGAACGCACGAGACGCCCCACCTCCTTGCGGATCGGGATGTTCTGGAGGTTCGGCTCCGTCGATGAGAGACGCCCTGTCGCCGCGACGGCCTGCTCGAAGCGCGTGTGGATCCGCCCCGTCTCCGGATTCACCGCGCGCGGTAGCGCGTCGAGGTACGTGCCCTTCAGCTTGTCGAGCTCGCGGTATTCGAGGATGACCAATGGAAGCGGATGCTTGTCCGCCAGCTCTTCGAGCACGGCGGCGTCCGTCGAGCGACCGCCCTTCAGCGTGCGCTTGACGACGGGGAGCTTCAGCTCGTCGAAGAGGATCGCCTCGAGCTGATCGCGCGAGCGGATCGCAAACGGTCGACCGACGAGCTCCTGCGCCTTCGCTTCCAGCGCCTCGCACTCCTTCTCCACGCGCGCGCCGATCACGCCGAGCTTGCTCGTGTCGACGAGAACGCCCTTCCGCTCCATCGACGCGAGCACGCGAGACAGCGGCAGCTCGACGTCCTCGTAAAGATGACCAAGACCTTCGGCGGCGACGCGGGCATCGAGGCGCGCAGCGAGCGCGAGGGCGAGCTCGGCCTGAGGAGCAGCGATGGGCGTCGCGCGTTCGACCTCGAGCTGGTCGAACGCGATGCGATCGGCTTTTTTTCCGCTGCCCTCGTCGAAGATCGGAAGCTCCGTCCCGAGCTCCCGACGGACGAGGTCCTTCATGTCGTTTGGAGCCTCGGGATCGAGGAGGTACGCCGCGAGCATCGGATCGGACACGTGCCCTGCAAGCGGGATCCCGTGACGGAAGAGCACGTTCTCCGAGCGCTTCAGGTCGTAGCCGACCTTCCGCACCGAGGCGTCCGCGAAGAGCGGCGCGACCAGCTCGCGGAGCTCCTCCCACTTCAGCTGCGTAGGGACACCGAGATAGCGATGGCCAACGGGCACGTACACCCCTTCTCCAAACGCGACCGAGAGCGCAAGGCCGAGGATATGCGTGCGCATCGGGTCGTGGCTCGACGTCGCGACGTGCACGCCGACACGCCCCGCCGCTTTCGCCTGCGCGACGACCGCGGCCAGGCCGGCCGCGTCGAGCACCTGTCGGTACGTCCTCGTGATCGCCTTTGCCGGCTCGTCGGCCGACCGGGCCGCCGCAGACACCATCGCAACCGCGCGCCCGGCGCCCTTGTCGCCGACGACGGCGCGCTGTCCCGATTCGAGACGCGCCTGCGCCGCCGTCATCTGATCGAGGAGGCGCGTCAGCTCGAGCTCGAGAAAGAGTCGCCGGAGCTCCTCGACGTTGGCGCCGCCGTAGCGAAGGCGCTCCTTGTCCCACTTGATGTCGAGGTCGCGCTTCAACGTTACGAGCACCTGAGAGATGCGCGCATCCGTCTCGTGCTTCTCGAGCATCTCCTTCAGCTTCGCGCGCTTGATCGTCGCGAGGTTCGCGTAGATGCCGTCGAGCGTCTTGTGTTCCTTGAGGAGGTCCGCGGCCGTCTTCGGGCCGACGCTCGGGACCCCGGGGATGTTGTCCGACGTGTCTCCGGTGAGCGCGAGGAGGTCACGCAACTGGCTCGGCGGCACGCCGAACTTCGCCTCCACCTCGGGCGCGCCGTACGTGCGGTCACGCATCGAGTCCCACATGAGAACGCGGTCATCGCCGTCGTGGACGAGCTGCATCAGGTCCTTGTCGGCGCTCACGATGACGACACGCACGCCTTCGTCCACGGCGCGCTCGACCACCGCGGCGATGAGGTCGTCGGCTTCGATCTCGTCGGCCTGGTAGATCGGGATGTTGTAGGCCTTGGCAAATTGCTCGCAGCGCGCCATCTGCCCCGACAGATCGGGAGGAGCGGCCTGGCGAGTTGCCTTGTAGCGAGAGTCGATCGCCTTGCGGAAGCTCGGGCCGCGACAGTCCATCGCGACGGCCAGCATCGCGGGGTGCCGGTCGTTCACGACCTTCTGGATCATGCTGACGGTCCCGAGGACCGCATGCGTGGCCTCACCCTTCGAGTTCGAGAGCGGCGGCACCGCGTGGTACGCGCGGAACACGTACCCGGACAGATCGATGAGGTAGAGGACGTTGTCGCTTCCGGGGGGCGGCAGGACGCTCACGTGGGCCGGCGGGGTCGGCTTCGCTTTGGATTCAGGGCCTTTGGGGCTGGCAGGGGCTCGCGGCACGGCGCACACCGTAGGAGGCCCAGGTACGCGGAACAATACTGCCGGGGCGTCGGTTTCCTTTTCCGGCCGCGGCACGGTACGCTCTGAACCGTTCGCACCCTTCGCGCGTCCTACGTACCGAGCCTCAGCATGACTACTTCCGAAGCACCTCCGTCGATAGGTCTGGTCGGCGGCAAGTATCAGCTCGTGAAGCTGATCGGTCGCGGCGGAATGGGGTCGGTGTGGGAAGCGCGGCACGCGTCGCTGGGCACTCCGTCCGCCATCAAGTTCATCGAGGCAGAGTACGCGAACAGCCAGGAGGCCCGCAGCCGCTTCGACAAGGAAGCGAAGGCCGCGGCGACCATCCAGTCGAAGCACGCCATCCAGATCTACGACCACGGCGTCACGGACGACGGCAAGCCGTACATCGTCATGGAGCTGCTCACAGGCGAGCCGCTCGACAAGCGCATCGAGCGCCTCGGGCAGATGACGCTCCAGGATACGGCGCGGATCCTCCAGCAGGTGTCGCGCGGACTTGCGCGCGCGCACGAGCGCGGGATCGTCCACCGCGATCTGAAGCCCGAGAACATCTTCATCGTCCGCAATACGGACGACGACGAGGAGATCGCGAAGGTCCTCGATTTTGGCATCGCCAAGATCCAGAACAGCCCGCACAACCCGGGGATCACCTCGAGCACCAAGACGGGCGCCGTGCTTGGGACGCCCTTCTACATGTCTCCGGAGCAGGCGCGCGGCCTCCGCAACGTCGACCACCGCACGGACGTGTGGTCGCTCGGCGTCATCGCGTACAAGTGCCTGACCGGGCGCTTGCCGTTCGACGGGGAGTCGGTCGGAGACCTGCTCGTGAAGATCTGCACGGCTCCCGTGCCGATCCCCTCGCACGCCGTACCCGGTCTGCCGCAGGCCTTCGACACGTGGTTCATGCGCGCGCTCGAGCGCGAGCCGGAGCGTCGCTTTTCGACCGTCACCGAGCTTGCCGACAACCTCGCGCTCGCGGCCGGAATCGGAGGGCGTGGCCCCGCGTCGCTCGGCGGCGGCACTCCCATGTCGGCGACAGTGGCTGCCGCGTCCGCGGCCGGCGGTTCGCCTTCGGGTGCGCGCGGTCCCTACGGCGGCAATCCTAGCCCGACGGACGGAAACGCGCAGGGCATGGGCTCGCGCACGCCGCAGCCCGCCGGGATGACGGCGGCACCGTTCACGTCGTCGTCACCGGTGCCGGGCGTCGGCACGTCGAAGTGGAAGTGG
>JAYSXP010000333.1:0-13356 GCA_043717125.1 Polyangiaceae bacterium
CGACATCCACGACATCGGCGAGACGGAAGAGGGCGAGCTCTATCTCGTCATGGAGTACCTCGTCGGCGTCTCGCTCTCGAGCGAGCTCGCGAAGGGGCCCATGCCTCTCGCTCGCTCCGTCGACATCCTCGAGCAGATGTGCGCCGCGCTCGCGCGCGCTCACGACCTCGGCGTCGTCCACCGGGATCTCAAGAGCGACAACATTCTTCTGTCGACGCGCGGCGGCCGTAAGGACTTCGTCAAGATCCTCGATTTCGGCCTGGCGCACCTCGCGATGGACCCGCGCCTCGCACCGAAGGGCGCCGTCTTCGGAACGCCCGAGTACATGTCGCCCGAGCAGGCGCGTGGCGAGGAGGCCGGTCCGCCGTCCGATCTCTACGCGCTCGGCGTTCTCTTCTTCGAAATGCTGACGGGGCAGCTCCCCTTCCGCTCGAACGATCGCGACACGCTCCTCGAGATGCAGCGGACCGCGCCGCCGCCGAAGCCGTCGGCGATCAAGCCCGACACGCTCCCGCAGGCCGAGGCCGTCGTTCTGAAGCTCCTCGAAAAGGAGCGTCGCAAGCGTTATCAGGACGCCCACCACCTCCACGAGGAGCTGAAGTCCCTCCAGCGCGCGCTGCCGCAAGCGCCGTTCGAGCTCCAGCAAACGCCGGAAAACCAGGCACCGCCGCCCCCGCCGCCCCCGCAATCGCCAGGCGTCATCGAGTGGGCGAACCGCGCCGCGCTGTTCTCGCGTATGGTGAGTCGCGTGTATCCTACAGGCAATATGCCTCCCGAGATCCAGACGGGTCTCACGCAGGTCTGGGACCTCGCGGCACGGGCCACGCGCCTCGAGGGAGAGGTGGCGAGCCACACGCGCAAGCTCGAGTCGCTCGAGCGCCGCGGGCGTGCGCTTCGCGCCGAGATCGGTCGTAAGGTCGAGGAGCTTGCGCACGAGGAGTCGCGCGCGCTTCGCGAGGCCGCGGCCGAGCAGCAGGAGGCCTCGAAGCTTCGCGAGCTCGTGCAGGTCGCTGAGCGCGCGGGCGCTACGGCGAAGGCGCAGGCCGATCAGGCCGCGCAGCAGGGCGGCAACGGCGCGACGCTGCGCGCGATCTTCGAGCGCTCGGGCGGTGCGGCTGCGCTCCTCGAGGCGCGCCGCGAGTCGCTCGCCGAGCGTGAGGGCAAGGCCGGCGTGAAGGACGCGCAGGCGAAGGATCTCCGTCGTCAGATCGACGAGCTGCGCGCGCAGCTCGCGCGCTACGCCGAGGCGCTCGAGGAAGACCTCGCCGCCGGCCGCGAGAAGGTGGCGTCGCGCACGCGCGAGGGCATCAACTTCGAGAAGGCCTTCAGCGACACGTCGACGCTCCTCTTGAATCACCTCAAGACGAAGCCCGAGGCGCGCGATCTCATCCAGGATCTCATGACCACGATGCACGCCACCCCGACGGCCAACACGCAGTCGAAGCCAGGCCTGCCGGGCGGTCCCGAGAGCCGCGGCCCCGGCATCAGCTGATCTTTCCGTGACTGTCGCGACGCGCCGAAGATAGAGCGTCCTCCACACCGACTTGCTAGCGTGCACGACCGTGGGGCTGCGCACGGCGATGCTACGTGGTTTGCTCGGCGTGCTCTGCGCGTCGGGTTGCTCGTCGTCGTCGTCCGAGGCCGGTGCGCCGGACGACGCGGGGGCCGCTCCGGTCGACGACCTCCAGCTGCCCGATGCGCTCCTGATGAAGGACGGGCGACGGGTCGCCTCGGTCGCAGAGTGGCCCGCGCGTCGCGCCGAGATCCTCGAGCTTTTCACGTCGCAGGTCTACGGGCGCGCGCCCGGCCTTCCCGAGCACGTTGAATCCAGCGTCGTGCAGGAAGACCCCAAGGCCATCGGCGGCATCGCCACGCTGAGGCGCATCGCGATCAAGAGCACGTACGCCGGTCGCGCGCATTCCTTCGAGCTCTCGCTGTTCGCGCCGAACGGCAAGCGGAGCGGGATCTTTCTGCTCCTCAGCACGAAGCCGGCGAGTGCCACGGACCCGACGCGCGCGATCAAGAACGAGTACTGGCCCGTCGAGTCGGTCCTCGCACGCGGTTACGCGATCGCGACGATCCAGACCGACGAGCTCGCGCCCGATGACAAGGCGACGTTCGGGAGTGGTGTCATTCGCCTCTTCGAAGGTGACGCGTCCGGCGCGCGTCCACCCGACGCGTGGAAGGCGCTCGCCGCGTGGAGCTGGGGCGCGAGCCGCGCGATGGATTACCTCGTCACCGATCCGCTCGTCGATCCCGCGCGCGTCGCCGTGGTCGGTCACTCACGCGGCGGCAAGGCAGCGCTCTGGGCCGGCGCCCAGGACGAGCGCTTCAGCCTCACCATCTCGAACGAGTCGGGATGCGGCGGCGCTGCGCTGAGCCGTCGTCCCGTCGGAGAGACGGTCGATCTCGTCAACGCGCTGTACCCCCACTGGTTCGCGGACAATTTCCGCGCGTACAACGGGAGGGAGGCGGCGATGCCCGTCGATCAGCACGAGCTCGTCGCGCTCATGGCGCCTCGCGCCGTGGTGGTCGCGAGCGCATCGGAGGATACGTGGTCCGATCCGGAGGGCGAGTACCTCGGCCTCGCCTATGCGTCGCCGGTCTTCGCGCTGTGGGGCCTCGCGCCAGTGCCGCTCACGGGGATGCCGGCCGTCGGCGCGTCCGTCTTCGTCGCTCCGCGCGGGTATCACCTCCGCGCCGGGACTCATGCCCTCACCCAGCTCGACTGGGATCGCTTCGTGGACGTCGCTGACCGCGTCTGGCCGCGGTGACGCGCACTTAGCGGTTTGGGCAGCCGTCACGGAGCGACCGTCCGGCCCGATGCTTCGGGAATGCACGGCGCGGCGAAGGACGTCGACATCGTCACGCGCCTCATGCGCGGCACCATCGACCCGCCGAGCTCCTTCGTGCCCGACCTCATCGGCGATATCGACGCGCTCGTCCTCAAGGCGATCGCGATCGATCCGAACAAGCGCTACGCGACGGCGCACGACTTCGCGGTCCATGTCGACAAGAGCGTGGGGCTCGCCACATCGAGCGAGTTCGGCGACGGGGTCAAGGGGTTGGCGCACGATCTGCTCGCCTCCAGGGCACTGCGGGTGACGACGATGGAGGCTGAGCCGGCGTCGAATGGCGCAACGCCGTCCGCAGCGCCGGCCGTTCGGCGCGAGCATGCGCCACGCGAGCCCCCACACGTCGACCGTGACCCGACTCTATCCGGGCCTCTGCCCTTGCTGTGCTCAGAACGTGCGCGTGTTGCCGCTGGCGTCGTGGCAGGTGCCGGAGCCGCCCTGCACGTCGCAGGTCCACGTGCCGTTGCGATCGTGCACGACGAACGAGCCCGCGCCCGGCGTGCTGGAGGACGTCGCGCGAATCGTGACCCAGCCGTCGTCGACGGCGACGGCCATCTCGAGCTGACCCTGACGCACGATCGCCGCGAGGTCGATCGTGTGGGTCTCGGCGCCCTTCGACACCGTGAGATCGGCGACGAGCACGAGGTCGAGCGAGCTCAGATCGACCGACGAGCCGCCGCGGTTCGCGTGGAAGTGGACGAACTCGCGGCCGTCGAGCCCGAGGTCGTTCATGTGGCAGCCCTCGAAGCGGACCTTGAGCGAGGCGTCGATCGGACCGGCCGACTGCTGCACGCTGCGGATGCCGTTGAAGTCGTACGTGAAGCTGCCGCCGGACGGGCACCCGCAGCTGCCCGCGAGCTGCCCCTGAGCGAGCGCGCTGCACGATGCCGTGAGGCCGCTGCCGCCGCCGAGGATGTGGATCGCCTGCGAGTGCGTGGGGGCGGTCCCGGTGGCCGTCGACGTCGCCGAGCCCGTCGACTTGCCGAGGCCGAGGTTCGAGACGGCGGACATGTCGCTCTGCTCGGAGTACTTCGAGAAGAGCGTGCTGATGTTGCGCTCGCTGATCGTGCCCGTGGGCGACGAGATGCGCTGCTGCACCGAGGCGTAGTCCGGCTCGGCCCCGAACGGGTCGGACGAATCCGAGCCGCTGCAGCCGGCGACGACGAGAGCGGAAGAGGTGGCCAAGAGAAGAGCGAGGGGGGCAAGGGTTCGCATTGTGAGCTCGGCCTCATCAAGGCGCGTACCAGCCCTGATCACCGCGCATGTGCTCGAAAATACGTCGAAGCTCGACCCTCCGTCCACTGCCGTTCACACCCCTAGCCGGGCGGTTCACACCCGGCTTGGCACATTCGGAGCGGCTCACGCTCCGTCGGCCGCGTCGGCCGCAGGGGCCGCGTCGGAGGCCGCACGGTCGTGCGCCGCGTCGTCGCCGGCGTTGGTTCCGGCCGGGATCGGCGGCGCCGCCTGCGCGTCCTTCACGGTGCCGAGGCGGCTCGTGTTGCCGAGTAGACCAGAATGGCAGGCTCGCGGAGCTCGCACGGGCGACGAGGCTCACGTGCGGCGGTCCTTTTACAGGGACTCTACAAGTACGCGTAGGCGCGGCACGTGTCCGCGCCGACGCGGTAGGGGCTGAAGCGAGGCTTGCCGAGCTCCGGAACATCGCGCGACGGGAGGCACACGCCCTTCGCGCAAAGAAGACCGAGACGACAGTCGTCGCTCGTCGTGCATGCGCCCTTCTCCATCACGTCGGGAGAGCGAGTGCACTTGCCCCCGATGCAGACGTCGCCGTCGAGGCAGCCCTGCGTATCGATGCACGCCGAGCCGACGGGCGCTTGGGCGACACACTGATCGATGGCGCACTTGTCGGCGAGCCCGCTGCACGATGCGTCCGAGGTGCAAGGGACCGTCGGGCTCATGGAGAGACCGAAGATCCCCGCGCAGGCGTACGTCACGGTGCCAGGAGCGAGCAGCGCCGCCGTGCTCGACGCCCACCACGGGGCGTCAAGCGTGCTGCACGCCGTCATGCGCTCCTTGATGCTCTCGACACAGGTCGCGACCTCCTCGGCACCGGGCGTGCTCTCGGGCGGAAACGCGGTCTCCATGTCGACCGCCACGAGCTGCCGGCAGCGCGCGACGTCGATCGGCGGCTGCCCCGCTCCGACACAGCAGCTCGAGAACGTCTTGCAGTAGGTCTCCGCGATCTCCGAGGCCACCGAGGCTCCGGTCGCCGGGGCCGGCGGCGGGCGGCCAGGGCGGCCGGTCGGACCGGGCAGCGCTGTCGGTGCGGTCGTCGTCCCGCTCGAGCCGCTCGACGAACTGTCGACCTTTCCGCCGCACGCAGCGATGAGCACGCTCGCGACCGCGACGCCCAACCCCGTCGCCGCGAGCGCGCGAACGCTCACGCGAGCTTCGCGTTGAGGAACGCCTTGAGCTTGATGAGCGTCTTCACGTCGCGCGTGAAGCTCGGCACCTGGTACTCCTTCGACCACGCGGCGACTTCGTGAACGAAGGACGTGCGCATCGACACGTCCGTCATGATGTCCTCGACGGTGCGGCCGCGAGCGGCGCCCTTGCGGAGGCCCTTCACGTACTCGACGAGGCGCGGGTAGTCGTCACCGAGGAACTCTTCGACGGCCTTCGCGTCGCCGGCGAGACGCCCGACGATACCGTCGGCAGCGGCGGGTTCCGCCTCCACCGCGAGCGAGGCTGCCACGCGAATCACGAAGGCGTCATCGCAGAAACCGAGGTCGTCGATGCCGTCAGGGATCAAGTCGAGCGACTTGAAGATGTAGTTGAGGCCCGACGTGACGTAGCGCTTCACCTCGTCATGACCGTCGGCGGTGACGACGCCACCGAGCGCGCCGGCGTCCTCGCCCAGCGTGCGGAGCCACTCCGGGAACATGTCGAGGTAAGGAGCGAGAGCGGCGGGATCACGCGTTTCTGCGGTCGTCATGGAGCGGCAGGCTAGCGGAAGGTTCCCGCTGTCTCAATGGGCGCGGGCGGTCGCGTAGCCGAGGAGAAAGCCGGCGACGAGAGCGCCCACCACGAGGACGATCACGAGCCACGGGACCACGCCCCGACGCCCCCACGCACGGCCGTGGGCACTGAACATCGGGAGGTTCTCGGACGGCAGCGTGCCCTGCGACGCTCCCACCACGACGACCTGCGGCGGCGGCTCCGTCACCGACCGACCGTGCGGGCTCGCGAGCGTCCCGCCAGGACCGACGTTGATCTCGGGAGGAGGATGCGAAAGCGACGTGACCGGAGGAGGCGTCGTCTGCATCGTCATCGGCGGCGGTGCACCGCTCGGTATCGACGATCCGACGGGACCGAACATGCTCGGCACCTCGGGGAGGCGGCTCAGCGGGAGGCCCGCCGGAGGCACGTTGCCCTCGGCGCCGAGCGCGGCCGAGAGAGCGCGGGCCATCTCGAGGCCGGTCTGGAAGCGCAGTGTGCGATCCTTCTGCATCGCGAGCTGGACGAACGCGGAGAGCCGCGAGAGCTGCGGGTCGACGGCCTCGAGCGGTGGCGGCGACGAGTTCAGTACTGCACCGAGGCGCGCGTACTCGGTCGGCGCAGGAAACGCGACGCGACCGGTGAGCATCTCGTAGAGCATCACGCCCGCGCTCCACAGGTCGGTGCGCGCATCGACGTCCTTGGCGTTCTTGATCTGCTCCGGGCTCATGTACGCAGGCGTCCCGAGCAGCACGCCCGTGCGCGTCTTGCTCCCCATGCCGCCGGCCGCGTCCATGACCTTGGCGATCCCGAAATCGAGGACCTTCGCGGAGAACGCGCCGTTCGGCTCGCGCGCAAGAAATACGTTCTCGGGCTTGAGATCACTATGCACGATGCCCTGCGCATGCGCGGCGCCGAGACCCGCGAGGATCCCCTGGAGGATGATGCCCGCTTGGGCGAGCGGCACGCGGCCGCCCGAGCGCGTGTAGGCGCTCAGAGGAACGCCCTCGAGAAGCTCCATCACGATGTACGGCGTGCCGTCCTCCGCGGTGCCGACGTCGAACACGCGGACGATGTTCGGGTGGATGAGCCGCTGGCACATCATCCCTTCGTCGATGAAGCGTTTCTTGATGTCGAGGTCGGTGACGTAGTCGATCGCGAGGACCTTGATCGCGAGCTTGCCTTCGACGGGCTCGGGCGGCAGCGCCTGTGCCTCGTACACGGAGCCCATCCCGCCCGTGCCGATGAGGCGCTTCAGCGTGTACTTCCGCGAGAGGATCGCCCCCACGAGATCCGCTTGCGGCGAGGGCGCGGCGGTCACGTTTCGAGTGTACCCCAGCGAGAAAAGCGGGACGAAACTATGCGCGAAGCGTCGCGCCGAAGCGCTCGCCGACGGCCTTCACCACGTTGGCGTGGGCCGCGTCGACCTCGGCATCGGTGAGCGTGCGATCCGCGGCGCGATAGACGACGTGAAACGCGAGGCTCGACGAGCCGGCCGGGATCTGGCCTCCGACGAAGCGGTCGAAGAGCTGTACGCCCTCGGCCAGCGAGCCGGCCGCGGCGCGAACGGCGCTCTCGACCTCGCCCGCTCGGATCTCGTCCTTCACGACCAGTGCGACGTCGCGCGTGGCCGCCGGGAAGCGTGGAATGGTCGCGTACTGCGGGAGCAGCGGGCCCGTCACGAAGGGCTCGAGATCGATCTCGGCGACGAGCACGCCGGCGTCGAGGCCAAACGCCTCGGCCGCATCGGGATGGAGCGGACCGAACGAACCGATGCGACGGCCGCCGAGCTCGAGGAACGCAGCGCCGCGCGGATGAAGATGAGGAGCATGAGCCTGCGCCTCCTCGCGCGTTGCAGGGACCGCGACGACCTTCGCGGGCGTGCCGCCGAGGCGCTGCGCGATCGCGACGGCGTAGCCCTTCGCGTCCCACGCGTCGAGCGGCTGCGGCTTCTCGAGCCAGCCCCGACGCTCCCCCGCCAGGACGACGCCGATGCGGAGCTGCTCGTCGGGGAGGCCGTCACCGCCGGCCTTCGCCTGCAGGAACACGGGGCCGACGGTGAACTCGCGGACCTCGTGCTCGCTCTGCCGGCGCGCGTTCGCGACGGCGTCGAGGAGACCGGGGAGAAGCGTGGTGCGCATCACGGCGTGATGCTCGCCGAGCGGGTTCTTGAGCAGCACGGTCGGCTTCGGCGCGCCGAGGGCCTCGAGCGCACGCGACGAGGTGAACCCGTACGTGATGGCCTCGGAGAGGCCGACCGAGATCGCCGCCTCACGGGCGCGCCGCGCGAGCTCCTCGTGACCTCCGACGTCGCGCGAAGCACGCACTGCCGGCAGCTCCGCGGGGATCGCCTCCATACCGCGCACGCGGATGACCTCCTCGACGAGATCGACCTCGCGGCCGAGGTCAGGACGGTGCGAGGGCACGAGGACTTCGCAGGACTTGTCGTCCTTGGCGACGAGCGTGCAGCCGAGGCGCTCGAGGATCGCGACGGCCTCGGTGAAGGGGACGTCGATGCCGAGGAGATCGCGAAGGCGGTGCGCGCGCAGCGTGAGCGCCCGACGCGCCGGCGGGATGGGCTCGCCTGCGATGCGTGTACCTTGCACGTGCATGCGGTGCTTGGCGGCGTTGCCGCCGGCGAGCGAGCACGTCATCGCGACCGCTTGCTCGAGGACCTGCGCGACGTCGCCCGGGTCGACTCCGCGCTCGAAGCGATGGCTCGACTCGGTGTGCATGCCGTGACGACGCGCCGTGCGGCGCACGCTGCGCGGATCGAACCACGCCACCTCGAAGAGAACGCGCTTCGTGTCGGGCTGGATCCCGCTGGAGGCGCCTCCCATGATCCCGGCGAGCGCGACGGGCCCTTCGCCGTCGCAGATGAGGAGATCGTCCGCGACGAGCGTGCGCTCCACGCCGTCGAGCGTCGTGAGCTTCTCGCCCTCGTTGGCGCGCCGCACGATGATGCGGTTACCGCGCACGCGCTCGAGATCGAACGCATGCATCGGGTGACCCCACGCCAGCATCACGAGGTTCGTCACGTCGACGACGTTCGAGATCGACCGCACCCCGAGTGACTGCAGCCGGTAACGGGTGGTGGGCGAAGGTCCAATGGTCAAGTCCACGACCGCCGCGGCTCCGTAGTGCGGACACCGCTCGGCATCGCGCACCTCGATCCTCACGAGCTGCCCAATCTCGTTCGTGCCGGTGCCGGTGCCCGTGCCCGCGCCCGCGCCCGCGCCCGATCCGACGAAATCGGGCACGGCGAACGGAAACCCGTAGAGCGCCGCGATCTCCCGCGCGAGACCGATGTGTCCGAGCCCGTCCGGGCGGTTCGGCGTGAGGTTGATCTCGAGGATCGTGTCGCGCATCCCAGGGAACGCGGCCGACAGCTTGTCGCCCGGCTTCGCGCTGCCCGCGGGCAGCACGAGGATCCCGTCGTGGTCGTCGCCGAGCCCGAGCTCGTCCTCGCTGCAGAGCATCCCCTCGCTCTCGACTCCGGCGATCGCGCGCTTGCCGATCGTCATGTTCTTCGCGGGGAGGTGCGTCCCGAGCGGCGCGAGCACGACGAGACCGCCCGGGTCCGGCACGTTGGGCGCGCCGCAGACAAGCTCTTGCTGGGAGCCGCCGCGGTCGACGGTCACGAGCCTGAGCCCGCTCTTCGTCGGATGCGGGCGCATCGAGACGACGGTCGCGACGATGCACGCGTCGGTCGCGGCGCCGAACGGGGTGATGCCCTCCACCTCGAGCCCGGCGGCGGTGAAGCGCGCGGCGATGTCCTCAGGAGATGCATCGAGCTGGGGCACGAGCTCGCGAAGCCAGTTGCAGGAGGCCTTCATCGGATCACCCTCAGAACTGCGCCAGGAAGCGCGGGTCGTTGTCGAACATGAGCTTGATGTTGGGGATGCCGTAGCGGAGCATCGCGATGCGCTCGAGCCCCATGCCAAGCGCGAAGCCCGACCAGGCGTCCGGGTCGATGTTGCAGTTCTCGAGGACGACGGGATGGATCATCCCGCAGCCGAGCACCTCGATGTAGCCGGTGTGCTTGCAGAGGCTGCAGCCGGCGCGCGTGCCGTCCGAACGCTTGCAGAATACACATCCAATGTCGACCTCGGCGCCGGGCTCGACGAACGGAAAATAGCTCGGGCGAAGACGCACCGGCGTGTTCGGACCGAAGAGTCGTTCGGCGAACTCGGCGAGCACGCCCTTCAGGTGTGCGAGCGTAACGTTCTCGTCGATGAGGAACGCCTCGATCTGGTGGAACATCGGCGAGTGCGTCGCGTCGTCGTCGCGGCGGTAGACGGTACCCGGGGCGATGAAGGCCATCGGCGGCTTCAGCGTCGTCATCGCACGGATCTGGACGTTCGACGTGTGCGTGCGGAGCAGGTGATTGGACTTCGTCCAGAAGCTGTCCTGCATGTCCGTCGCGGGGTGGTCGGGCGGGAAGCCAAGCTTGGTGAAGTTGTTCGCCTCGTGCTCGATGTCCGGACCGTCGTGCACGGCGAAGCCGAGCTGGCGGAACACGGCGACGACCTCTTCGCGCACGATCGAGATTGGATGCTTGTGGCCGAGAGCGACGGGAACGCGACCGGGCAGCGTGAGATCGAACGGCGGCGCGGACAGATCCGCCTCGTGTTCTGCCCTCCGCAGATCTCTCAGACACGTCTCGAAGCCGGCCTCGACCTCCTGCTTGAGCGCGTTGACCTTCGCGCCGATCGCCTTCCGGCCCTCGGGCGGAGCCTTGCCGAGCATCGCGAGGATGCGCGTCAGCTCGCCCTTCTTGCCGAGGACCTTCGCGTTCTCGTCACGGAGCGTCTGCTCCGTAGTCGCCGCACGAAACCGCGGCAAAAAGGCCTCGCGAAGCGTGGAGAGCTCGTTGTCGATGGTCGCGGTGGGATCGGTTTCGGCGCCCATGGGGCTTCGTCTTTACCACGGGTTCGGGACCTTTCGGGACCCGCCCACATGTGGCGCTTACACCGACCGCATTGGTTCTGAAATGCAATTGAAATGCGATTCCATTCCGATGGAGTCGCATTCTTCCGCCCACGATGCGCCGCACCCACTCAGCACTGGTTGGCTCTGGTCTCGCTCTCACCCTCTGCATCGCCGTGGGCTGCAGCGGTGGAGGTGGACGTTCCGGCTTCGAAGCCGAGCAGCAGAGCAACGCGACCGATCCGAATGGCAACCCGACGGGCGGCGGACCGGCCGGTGGCTTCGGTGGCGACGCCACGCAGATGCTCACGCTCGACCCGAAGAACACGACGGTCATCATCGACTCCGCGACGAACCCGGCCACGCCTGGCAGCGCCGCGTTCAAGATCAGCAAGAGCGGCACCGACTTCACGGCGGGCGCAACGTTCACGCTGAAGGACGGATCGCTCGGCACCTTCAGCGGCGCGACGTTCACGTCCGTCGCTTCGCTCCCCGCGGGCACGCTCGGCAAGAGCACGACGATCCAGGTCTCGACGCCGCAAGGTGAAGCGGTCGGCACGCTCACCGTCGTCCAGCTCCGCAAGACCGGCGACAGCCGCGATTTCTTCTTCGTCGTTCCCTTCGGCGAGGATCCGAACCCGAAGAGCGACGTGCTCAAGTTCAGCACGAACATCAAGCAGGCCGACGTCGCGTTCGTCATGGACACGACGGGCTCGATGAGCAGCGCGATCTCCAATCTGAAGACCGCACTCCAGGGCACGCTGATGGCGCAGCTCCAGGCCGCCATCCCGAACGTCGGCCTCGCCGTCGTCGACTTCAAGGACTTCGGCTCCGGCGATCCGTGGGCGGTCAACGTCCGCCAAAGCATCACCACGAACCTCACGCTCGCCAAGAACGCCGTCGGCGCGATGAGCGCGTCGGGCGGCGGCGACACTCCCGAGGCCGCGGCCGCCGCGATGCAGTACTCCCTGCTCGGTCAGGCGATGGCCGGCAGCCCCTCGGTCGCCGCACACACGAATGCGGCCGGCACCTTCGGCGGCGCCGACTTCCGCGCCGGCTCGGTTCCCGTCATCGTGAACATCACCGACGCCGACTGGCACGACCCGTCGGGCGGCGCGACGATGGCGTCGCTCCAGGCGGCGTTCACGTCGACGAAGGCGAAATTCGTCAACATCGCCGAGAGCGGCTTCTCGTTCGGCTCCGGCCCCGAAGCGCAGGCGAACACCCTCTCCGACGCGACGGGCAGCAACGTCCCCGCAAGCGCGTTCGGCACCGTCGCCGGCTGCAGCGTCGGTCAGTGCTGCACGGGCAACAGCGGCGCGGGGCGCGCGGCGACCGGCCCCGGCGGCACGTGCCGCCTCAACTTCCTCTCGTCGGGCGGCAGCGGCGTCAGCGCGGGTATCGTGAAGGCGATCGAGGCGATCGCCGTCGGGAGCACGTTCGACGTCACGGCGAAGCCCTCGAACGACCCGAAGAACCCGAAGGGCGTCGACGCCACGAAGTTCATCAAGGCGCTCCGCGCGATGGACGAGGGCAACGCCGCGAATGGCTGCCCCGCCGCCCCCGCGACCGACACGAACGGCGACGGCATCAAGGACACGTTCATCGCGATGAAGGCCGGCACGCCGGTGTGCTTCGAGGTCATCCCGGCGAAGAACAACTTCGTCGAGCCGGACATCGACCCCCAATTCTTCAACGCGTTCATCGACGTCGTCGCGGTGCAGGGCAACCTGCAGCTCGACAAGCGCAGCGTCCTCTTCCTCGTTCCCCCGAAGGACGCGAGCGTCAAGTGAGCCGGAGCTCAACTCAGCTCAGGCCGTGTGAGTCGCTCAGAGACAGCGCATCAAGTTGATCTGACGGTCCTTCGTGAAGGTCATTGTGGAAGCGCTGCCACCGACCGTCATCACGAGCGTGAGCTTGTTTCCGGAGACGTGACCCGAGAAGGTCGCGGGCTGCGGCTGCGGCTCGTGGCCGGGAGGGGGCTGCACGCCGCTGCCCGCCAGGTGAGTTCCGGTCGCCGTGAACGTCGTCGGGTTCGAGAACGTGAACGCGTCGAGCGATGCGGTGCCACATCCGAACTCGATGTCCGCGTGGCCGTCGCTGACCGTCATGATCGCGTTGTTCGCTCCCCAGCTTCCAAGGATGGCCGCAGCGTCGTTCACACACTTGCCGCCCGCGTCGGGGTTCACGCCGATGTGGCTGCACGAGTACCCGGTCGGGCACTGGTGCGCGTTCATGATG
Organism: Polyangiaceae bacterium; assembly: GCA_043717125.1. Classification (GTDB taxonomy): domain Bacteria; phylum Myxococcota_A; class Polyangia; order Polyangiales; family Polyangiaceae; genus Labilithrix. The sequence continues at coordinate 12,981 of JAYSXP010000333.1, forward strand.
AAGCCGCCGCAGGCGATGTCACCGATCGCTGTCATCTGGCACTGCTTCGTGCCGGTGTTGCACTGGGCGACGCGCGTGTCGTTGATCATGAACATCGGACACATCGGGCGGGGGTTCGCCTTGCACTTCGACGCGTTCTCGTACGCCTTCGTGTGGTGCGTGTTGACGGCCTCGTTGTAGCCGTTGTTGCAGCAGCCACCGCGCGGGACGGCGACGCAATCGGAGTCGACCGCGCACGACGTGATGCTCTTGCGGAGCTCCGAATCCTGGATCTCGCTCGCCGGCTCTGCGGACGCGTCGTCCGTGTGGGCCGAGCAGGCGACGATCCCGAACGAAGCGAGCGCGCAGAGCGAGAGGAAGGAGAAAGCGGGCTTGA
>JAYSXP010000334.1:0-4646 GCA_043717125.1 Polyangiaceae bacterium
GCCCCGCGACGACGCGACCTCGACGTCCTCCGCGGTGCCGCCGACGTCGACGGAGAGCGCAAACTCGTCGAAACGAACGGGGTCGTCGGAACGGAGAGGATACACGTATCGCGTCTTGCCCTCCACCATCGGGAGCATCTCGATGTAGCGAAGGACGACGCGACGCGTGCCGCTCGCGGGGATCGGATAGACGCGCGCGCGGTAGGTGCGGCCGTCGACCCATTCGAGGAGCGCCGGGTCGTTACCCTGGCGCATCGCGTTGCCGTACTGCGCAGCGGCCTCACGCTTCTCGATGACCTCACCCTCGACGAGCTGGCCGTTCGTCTCGAGCGCAAAGCCGGTGACCATCGCGGTCGTCGGGACGGTGAACCAGTACCAGCCCTCGATCGGCTGGCTGCCGGGGTTCGAGAACGTCTGATCGATCTCGGTCTCGGCGATGCCGTCGCGGAGGACGGCCTTCACGACCTGCTTCGCGATGCCGAGCTTGCGCGCCGGTGCGCCGATGGGAGCCTGCGGATCGAGGCCGTAGAGGCGACCGGTGCCGCTGCTGACGGAGCGTGCGCTGCGCTGATCGCCCATGCCGCCCGTCCAGTCCTGCCAGAAGGCGACCGGCGTGACGGCAGGCTTTCCTTCGCCCTTCGCGATGCCCTGCTCGCCGGCCGTGATCTCGACGCGACCCCCGGGCGACGTGAGGATCGCGAGGCCGCGCGCGACGTAGACCGTGAGGTCCTTGCCGTCGCGCTTGATGCTGACGCCCGCGTCGGATGCCGACACGCGATACGCGCCGACCGTGCACTCGAGCGCGTCACCGTCGACGCGTGGGGCCTCGAGAAAGACCTCGCCGGACGCGACTTCCACGCCGCGTTCGAGGAGCTTGACGCTCGTTTCACCCCGCAAAAATAGGGCTGCGCCCTCGCCGGTACGAACGAGCGCGCGCGCGCCCTTGGCCGTCATGACGCTCGCGCCCGCGCCGAGCGGCGTGCCGGAGAGCGCCTTCACGTCGCCGCTTGCATCGTTGACCGTGACGTCTCCCGCGGCGAGATCGAGGCGCGCTCCGATGCTGCGCGCCTTCTTCGGCGTGGTCGGGCGGAACGCGATGACGAGGATGATCACGAGGACCGCAGCGACGGCGGCCGCGGCGGCGGCAAGCGTCCGGAGCGGGATCCGCTTCGACGGATAGGAGCCTCCTGGAGGCGAGGGCATCTGCTGCCGCACATGAGACGGACCGCCCTGCGGAGGCGGCGCCTCGCCGGGCGCGGGAGCCGCGTGTTGCCGGGTCGTTTGCGGCTGCGGAGCATTGCCGTAGGGAGGCGCGTTCGGCGCGAGCGTGCCCTCGGCCGGAGCTGCGGGCGCCGCGAGCGCTGCTTCGGCCGAGCGTGCAGAGGTCGCGGCATCGGGACGAGGCGGGAGCTTGACCGCGGTGCCCGGAGCCGGCGGCGCGGGTACCCCCGGCGGACTCGAGCGAGGGGCGAGGTCCGGCGGCCGCGCAGTCACGTTCCCCTGCGGGAGCGGCGGAGGCAGACCCGGCATCTTTCCCGTAGCCGGCGCGTCCTCTTCGACGGAAATTTCATCCGTCGGAGCCCGTGTGGGTTTGGAGGAGGGTGTGGAGTTTCCCGGCGGCGCGCTTGAATCGGTCATGGTGAGCCTCGAAGCTACGTGCGCCCGACGGGATCGATCTCGTCGGCGACGGTCTCGCCTCGATCCTCTTCAACGCGGACCCGTCCCGCGCCGTTACGCCGCCGCGCGCGGACGCCTCCCGAGGCTACAAGAAAGGCCAGGAGGCGGTCAGCTTTCGGGAAGAGCGCGGTTCGAGCCCGGGGGCAGCTGCGGGCTCGACGCCGGCGCCGGGTCGGGGGCCGGTGCGGGCGGCACGTGCGGGTGCTGCGAGGTCGGGCCGGGAGGGACGTACGACGCGCGCGACTGCGGCGCCTGCGAGGGCGGACCGACCGAGACGACCGGCGGAGGCGCGGTCGTGAGCCCGGGGACCCACGTATCGAGGCCGAGCGGGGCGAAGACCTCGCGCCCGATCGACGAGAGCGGGTGCAGCCGGCTGACGAGCTGGTCCTTCCGGAGGTAGATCTCCTCGCGGCGACCGCCGTCGGTCTCTTGCTTGAGAGAGAGCTCGAACTCGTTCGGGCTGCGCTTGGCGATCTCGCGCACCGTGGGCGCGAACATCGTGACGAGGCGCACCACGAACGGGATCACCAGGCCGCCGTCGAAGACGGGGGTTCCGTCGAGGCCGGCCATGACGAGCTGCTCCTTGTGCTCGAGCACGTCACGGGTGGAGACGGCGAGCGCCTGCCATACGCGCTCGAGCGCCGCGAGATCCGCCCCGCCGAGCGGCCCGTCCAAGGCCTCGGCGTTGGGCTGACCAGGGTGCTCGACTCCACCGCTGAGCCCCGCTTCCGTCCGGCGCAGGTGAAAGCTCAGCGTCTCCTTCTCGGTCAGCTTGCGACGGATCGTCAGAGCGAACGAGTCGTCGGCGAGGTCGAACTGCGTGACGATCCAGTCGTCGACGTTCACCTGCTTCGGGGTGACGGTGCCGCGCAGCCAGCTCTTGTCGATGCCGACGAGGAGGTCGACGCCCTGCACGAAATCGGAGACCTTCCGGGGCACCGCCCACGCGGCGACGCGAGCCGAGCCCGAAGTGCCCAGGGTGAACGAGGTCTGGATGCCGTCCGGGTTGTCGAACACCGCGGACATCTGGTGGCGAGAGTCCTTGCCCTCGGTCACGAGGCGCATCGACAGCTTCGTCGCGAGGATGGGCAGCTTGGCCGCCTTGAGGAAGCTCTCGAGCTGCACGCGCTGCTCGGCGATGCGGCGCTCGTTGTCGCTCCGGCACTGCGCCGCCTCGCGCTCGCTCGAGCCGACCGTCGCGCGACGGTGCTCGTCGACGTAGTGCGAGGCGAACTCGGAGATCTTCTGCGCGTACTCGAGCGCGTGAACGTGCTGCACCTTCTGCGCGGTGTCACGGACGGCGCGCATGACGACGGTATGGAACTGGTCGAGGGCCTCGAGGCCCTTGATTCGTCCGTTCGCGACCTCGTCGGACTGGCGCGTGAACTCGCGCGCCTCGCTCTCCAGCTGCACGATCCGGGTCGCTGTCGTCATGAAGACTTCGAGCGTCGCCAGGAAATTGTATCCGAGCGGGAACGGCGCCGAGTCTCCATAGAGGAAGCGCATCGTGGGTCTACGCTACCATGGCTCAGTGCTGCGTGCGGGACCCGACCAACGCCGAATCGGCTTGAAGGCGTCAGCCGCGCTTCGAAGGGCCTGCGCGCGGCTGGTTGCGCTCACGCTCACCCTGGGCGTCCTTCTCGCCCTGACGGGCTGCGCCGCGGGCACCGACGAGCCGATGGCCCTCCCCCGCTGGACCGCGCAACTGCCCGGAAAACAGGGGCCGACCGAGATCACTCTCCCCGTCCACCTCGACGCGTTCCTTCCGCAAGGTCCGACTCAGTACACCCTCCGCACCACCGTCGATGTTCCCGAGCGAATGCGGGGGGCTCCCCTCACCCTCGCGATCGCTCACATGCCCGCGGTGGCGACCCTCCGCGTGAACGGGAGCCAGGCGGTTCCCGTCGGCGCGAGCATGCTCGATTCGTACCGGGCGACCGGTCCCCTTCGCTGGCGGATCCCCGAGGACGCGAGCAAGGAGGGCAAGCTTGCGCTCGAGCTCATCGTGACCCACCGATTCATGCGTAGTGCATGGATCGACTCGGTTCCCGAGCTCACCGCACACCCGCTGGGCGGCGCGACCCTCGCCGCGGTGCACAGCTTCAACAGCGTTTCCGCGATCGGAGCCCTCGCCGCGGCGCTCTTCGTCACGTTCTTCTATGCCGTGCTCTTCGTGTCGCTACGCGATACGCGTCGCGCGTACTACGGATGGTTCGCGCTCGGCGCCATCTGCGGTCTGCCCTACCCGGCGTTCATCCTGGGTCTGACGCAACCGCTCCTCGGCGTGTACGAGTTCCCGTTCATGACGGTGGCGCTCATCCTCGGCTCGATTGCCGCGATGGGCTTCTCGCGCGCGTATGTCGGCGCGCCGCCGCCGAGCTGGGCTTGGTTCGGCGTGTTCTTCGCCGCGGGCGTCGTATCGCTGATCGCGAGGAACCCGTTCGTCTCCATCGTCGTCATGGGGCCGCTCGTCGTGGTGGTGACCCTCGCGAGCACGATCGCGCAGCTCGCGTTCATCGTGCGCCTCCGTCGCGAGACGCCCAGGCCGCCGACGATGATCTACCTGATCGCGTTCGCATGGCCCGCGACGGTGCTGCTCGGACTTCCGGACATGATGGCCTGGCTCGGTCAGGGCGAGCCGACCGGAGGCATACGCACGGCATGCCTCGGCATCATGGGAATCTCGCTCTATCAAGCTGTGGCCCTCTCGCGGGAGCACCTTCTCTCGCTGAAGCGCGCCGACGACCTGAACGTCGAGCTCGGTGAGCGCGTGAGGCTCATCCAGGCAAAGCACCGCGAGGTCGAGCTCCTGAACGACGAGCTCCGCCGCCAGATCGCCGCGCGCTCGCGGGACCTCGCGGAGAAGCTCTCCCGGATGGAAGAAGAGGAGCTGATCCAGCCGCTCGAGCCACTCGAGAAGGGCGAGATCGTCGAGAATCGCTATCGCATCCTCAAGGAGCTCGGCTCCG
>JAYSXP010000335.1:0-4642 GCA_043717125.1 Polyangiaceae bacterium
TTGAGGAGCTCGCGAAGCACCTCCTCAGCGAGGCGAGGATCGGCGACGAGGTTCTCCGCCATGTCGAGGGCCTCACGGGCGATCTCGCGCTTCCTGGCGGGCTCACCCTCGAGACGCAGCAGCCGGCGCAGAACGGCGATCCGATCGCGCTCACGCCCGGGGGCGCGAGTCAGCTCGTCGAGCGCGCGAACGAGCTCCACGTTCTCGGGATCGAGATCGAGCGCGCGCGTGAATGCAAGCTCGGCACCGCGCACATCGACGACCTTGTCACGCCGCCACCGACCGAGGCGGCCCCATAGCTCGCCGGTCCCGCCCGCCGCGATCGCGGCAAGGTTCTGGCTCGACTGGAGCTTTGCAGCCTTGTCCTGAGCATCGAGCGCGCGGGCGAGCGCGTCTGCGGCAGTCGCCCAATTGCCCGTACGCTCGGCAAGGCGCTCGAGCTCCACGAGGACGTCCCCATCCTGCGGATCGTCGGTGACGGCGGCCTCGAGCGCGCGCTGCGCTCCGTTCACGTCGCCGCCCTCGTTCTCGAGGACCCGAGACAGCTCGAGGCGCGCACGGGTGCGGCCCCGAACGCCGTCGGCGCGGTCGACCCGACGCGCGTAGAGACGCCCGAGGTCGGCTCCACGGTTCGTCGAGCGATACACGCCCTCGAGGGTGTCGAAGGCGTCGTCGAAGAGCGCGCTGTCACCGAGGAGCATCTCGACAGCAGCGCGGCTCTTGTCGTGCTCCGGAACGCGCTCCAGAGCGAGACGCAACGTCGCGAGGCCCTGGGCCTTGTCCTCGAGCGCGCCGATCTGGAGGCTGGCCAGCCGGTGATAGAGGTCGGCCTGCTCGGCCGCACCGCTCTCGATCGCGATCCGACGCTCGATGACGTCGACCAGGGCGCGTGTGTCCTCGACGCCTCCATGAACACGCTCGAGAGCGGTGAGCACCTCGATCGTGTCTCCACCCTGCTCCGCTGCGCGTGCGTAGGCCTCGGCGGCCCGCGGGAGCTCCTGCAGCTGGAGCTCGCACACCTTGCCAAGGCGCAGAAACAGCGCCGCGGTCATCTTCGCGTCGAAGATCGAGGCAGCGCGCTCGCCGAGCGCGTCGGCGTAGCGCTCCCAGCCCTGCTTGCCGAGAAGCGATGCCACGCGCTCGATCTCCGTGTGAAGGTCGCCGTCGTGAGGCTGCTCGGAAACGGCCCTGAGGAGCGCCGTCAGAGCACGAGTGAGATCAGCGAGAGACGTCTCGGACACGAGCGCGATCGTTCGCAGCGTCGCCGCGCGCTCGACCGGATCGGTCTGCGCACGCAGCCGCATCTCGAGCGCCGCGGCCAAGGCTTCGTGGTTGCCGGCAGCGCGGAGCACGGGCTCGAGCACTTCTGCCGCCTCGCGGCGGAGCTCATCGCGTGACTCTCCGATAGCACGAACCGCCTGCACCGCCTCCTCGTCGTAACCATGCGCGAGAACCTCGCGGAAGGCCTCGAGCGCCTTCGCGTGGTCGTCGAGCTCGCTCGCGAGGAGCTTGCCGATGCGACACGTCAGCACCGCCTTTGCCGACGGGTCGGTCGCGGCGTCGGTCTGCGCGCGCAGGTTGTCGAGCAGCTCCGGCCACATCTTCTCGGCCTCGTAGAGGACGGAGAGACGCTGCATGACCTCGGCGTCGCCAGGCTTCGTGGCCAACGCCTGCCCAAGGAGCACGACGGCCTCGCGGCGGTCGTTCAGACCCATCTCGTAGCAGCGCGCGGCGTCGAGCAGCAGCTGGTGCTTCCGCCCCTCGTCAGCTTCGCCGCAGAGCTCCACCCGCCGACGGTACAGGTCGACCAGACGGGCAGCGTCGTTGCGCTCCTCGTAGAGGGCGATCATGTTGTCGAGTGTCCACGCGCTGTTCGGCTCGAGCTCGAGAGCGCGCTCGTAGGCGTCGATCGAGCCCTGCGGGTCGTCGAGCATGTCGCGACGCGCCTCGCCGATGCGGCGCCAGAGGCTCGCGCGCTCCTCGTCGTCGTTCGTGAGCTCCGCGCGCTTTGCGAGTACCCGGACGAGCGTCGACCAGTCACTGAGCAGCGTCGCGAGCTGGTCCATCTCGTCGAGGGGGCGCGAGTCACTCTCGTCAAGCTGGAAGAGTCGATCCCAGGCGGCGAGCGCACGACGAGGGTCGTCGCGACGCTTGTCATGAATCTTCGCGAGGGCCTCGAGCAGCTCCCGCTGTCCGATGCCGTCGATCTTGGCGATGCCTTGTTCGTAGGCGTCGGCAAGGTCGTCCCAGCGCTCTGTCGAGACCGCGAGCCGGTCAAGCTCCTCGCGCGTGTCGCCGTCGTCGGGATCGAGGACGAAGGCCTCCTTGAGGCACTGGAAGGCCTTGTCGAGGTCGTTGCCGCGCTCCTCGAGAAGCTTCGCCGTGTCGCGGAGGACGGAGACCCTCTCGCCTGGCGTCGTGGCGAGGGCGAAGCGGTGCTTCGCGAGGTCGACGAGCTTGCGCCAGTCGTCTTCCTGTTCGTAGACCGGGCGCAAGAGCTCGACGACGCGACGGGTCAGGTCGCCGTTTTGCTGGCCCCGCTCCACCATCACCTCGAGCGTCGCTATCGCCGTCAGGTACGTTTCGCCGCGCGGAGTCACGCGCGTCACGTCGCCGCCGAGGCCGAGCGCGGTCTCGAGCTCGTCGATCGCCGCCGCCGGCTCGCCGAGCTTCTCGTCGAGCACGCGTCCGAGACCGAGACGCCACTTGGCCTCTTCCTCCGGCAGTGCGCTCTGCTCGGCGCGACGGCGGAGGAGGTCCGCGAGGTCACGAAAGCGCTCGCGCCGCATGTAGAGCCGCGACAGCGCGTCGAGCGCGGCGCCGTCGGTATCGTCGACGTCGAGGATCGAACGATGCGTCGCGATGGCCGCGTCGTCGTCGTTGGTCTCATCTTCTTCGATCCGTGCGATCGAGTGCAGCGTCGCCACGCGCTGGTCCGGGTCGGTGCGGTATTCGAGAGCATCGCGGTAGAGCGCGACGCGCTCCGCGGGCTTCGCGCTCCCCGTGAGCAGCCGGTCGATCGCCGTGAAGGCGGCCTGACCCTCCTCGGGCGAAAACGCATACGCGCGGCGATAGAACTGCAGCGCGCGGGCGCCCTGCTTCTGCCCTTCAAATAGCTCGCCCGTCCGGTACGCGAGGCGCGCCGTCGCGGGCTCGTCGGCGCTGATCTTCTCGAGCTCGGCCGCGTAGATCTCGGCGAGCCTCTCCTCCCCGTTGGCCACGCGAGCGAGGCGCTCGAGCTCGGCCCACGTGGTCTCGTCGGTCGGGTCCTCCGCGAGGAGCTTCGACGTGATGTCGAGGGCCGCTCGGTAGTTCTCTTCCTGCTCCTCGTGGAGCTTCGCGAGCCTGCGAAGCAGGGTTCGGCGCTCGTCGGGGTCCTCGCTGCCCTCCAGGCGAGCCTCGAGGGCGCCCATGACCATCCGCCAATCGAGGCGCGACAGGTACACCTGCTCGAGCATCTCGGCGGCACGACCCGCTGCCGCCTTCTGCGTCATCAGCTGCTCGAGCGCAGCGATCGTCCCCTCGTGCGTCGCGTCCTCGCGCAGCGCCTCGGCGTACTCGTCGAACGCGCGATCGAGCTCGCCGAGCTCCTTCTCGTGCACGCGGCCGAGGCCCAGATGAAGTGCGGCTCGGCGCTCGCGCGGCGTTCCCTCCGCCACGAGCTCACGCTCGTGGAGGGCGACGAGGTCACCCCAGCGAGTGGATGCGCTGTAGAGCCGCTCGAGGGCAGCGAGGGCGGGAGCGTCCATCCCGAGGTCGAGAATCTGCTCGTACGCGGACACCGCGCGATCGCGATCGTTGAGCGCTTCGTCGCAGATTTTCGCTTCCTTGTAGAGAATGGCGCGCTTGGAGTCGTCGTCCGGGGCGACCTCCGCCCGGCGCTTGAGGATGTCGAGCAGCGGCTCGTGCTCGGCCGCGTCCTCGTGGAGTTGCTCGAGTGCGAGGAGCGCTCGACCTTCATCGGGGCGCAGCTCGAGGCTGCGCTTGAAGTACTGCTTGGCGAGCGCGGCGTCGGCGAGCTTGGTGCGCGCCAGCTCCGCTACGCGCAGCGTGAGGGCGACCTGCTCGTCCTCGTCGGAGACCTCGGGGACGACGTCGCGATAGAGCTGGACGAGGTCGGCGTAGCTCCCCGTGCGTTCGGTGAGGCGCTCGGCGCGTTCCACCCACGCCGCGATCGCGGGGTCGCCAGCCGATTCACGGAGCGCCTTCGCCACGTAGGCGAACGCCTTCGGAGCATCCCCGAGTGGGCCCTCGGCGACCTGCACGGCGCGGGCATAAAGGTCGAGGCGGATCTCGAGCGTGGATTCATTCTCGATCTGGATGTCGAGCACGCGGAGCAGCTTCGCGTCCTGGCTCGCAGCCTCGTAGAGCGGACGGAGGATCTCGGCGGCCTCGCGGCGCGCGTCGGCGTGTCCATCCTGCTCGAGCAGCTCCTCGAGTGCGGAACGCGCCGGAACGTTGGCGGGGTCGAGCGTGAGCGCCTGCCGGTACGACTCGATCGCCTCGCTGACGTCGGACAGCTTCTTGCGCCGGACGTCGCCTAGCCGGGTGAGGAGCGCGATGCGATCCTCGTCGGCCGTGGCGAGGGCGAGCTCGGCCTCGAGCGTCTCGGCGAGACCAGGCCACTGCTCGCCCTTCTCGT
>JAYSXP010000336.1:0-4639 GCA_043717125.1 Polyangiaceae bacterium
GCGAAATCTCTGGTGCAAGGTGCCCGAGGGAATGGGCGATGCGCTCGACGCGATGCGCGTGCACGGCGTGAAGGTCGCGATCATCTCGAACTCCGAGGGCATGCTCGACCGGCTCTTCACCGACCTCGACGTGCTCCGTCACTTCGACCTCGTCGTCGACAGCGGCAAGGTGGGCATCGAGAAGCCGGACCCGCGCATCTTCCGCATCGCGCTCGACCGCTTCGGCGTCGCGCCCGAGCGCACGCTCCACCTCGGTGACGTCTTCGCGACCGACGTCCTCGGCGCCCGCGCCGCGGGGATCCGCCATGCGCTCATCGATCCGTACGGGCACTACGCAGGTCGCCACCTCGAGGTGCCGCGTGTCCCCGGCGTCGTCGCTGTCGCGCGGGCCCTCCGACGCTGAATCAGAAGCCGCAGCTCGAGCTGCAGTACGAGCTGAGGCAGCTCTTGAGCGGACTCCACTTCGTGACGCCAGCGGGATAGTCCTGCTCGCAGCTGGTGATGCAGCTCGCCGTCGTGCAGCTCGCCGCACAGTACGAGATGTCGTAGCAGTCGACATTCGCCTGGCAGGCCGTGTTGTACGAGCCGCACGAGCCCGACTTCGCGTTGGACCGGCACGTCGTGCAGGTGGTGCCGCTGCTGCCCGAGCTGCTACCGCCGCTGCAGCTGCCGTTGTAGCAAGACTGGCCGCTGGAGCAGGTGTTCCCGCAGGCGCCGCAGTTCTTCGAGTCGTAGGTCACGTCCGTGCACGTGTCGCCGCAGATGTCCTGACCGCTCGAGCATCCCTGGAAAGACGCGCTCTCGGTGGAGAGCGTGACGAGCTCGAGCCAGCCGTCCGGCTGGACCTTCAGGTAGTCGAGGCTCGTCTTCGCGTGCTTGTCCTTCTTCACCTCCTTGCGCTGACGCGCGACGGAGACGGAGATCGACGAGCTCGACGACGAGGTCGTCGTGCCGTTGCCCTGCGCGGCCTTCACGACCGAGCGGGGGACGTCGAACTTGCCGAGCGAGTCCTGCGCCTTGCAGGTGGCGCTGCCGCCCGCGCCGCTGACGGTGATGACGATCGAGTCGTTCGCGGGCAACCAGGCGATGGGCAGCACGCCGGTGCCGAAGACCTTGTCGCGCGTGATCTTCGAGAGCGACGGCGTCGTCTGCAGGAAGGTCGTCGCGGTGAATTTCTCGTCGAACTTCTCGAAGCCCGCTTCGGTCGCGCCGGAGGCCTGCACGTGGAGCTCGGCGCCGCCGAGGAAGGGCGCACCCGACCCGGTGCCCTCGAAGCTGTACGGGGGGAACATCGTGATCGACGTCGTCGTGCCGCTGAACGCGAGCGGCCCGGCGTCGAAGCTGCCGACCTTCACGCACTCACCTGCGGTGCTGGGGGAGCCCGTGGAGACGGCCTTGCAAACCTCGTCCGACGCGCAGGAGGTCTCGCACACGGCGATGGCCTTGCAGACGGCCTTGCAGGACGTGTCGAAGGAGCAGAGCTCGTTCGAGTTACAGCCGGTCGAGCTCGAGGTGACCTTCGAGCACTTCGGAATTTCCTGGATGACGCACGCGTCGGTGAGCTTCTTCGTGCAGGCCTTGCCGAGGATCGCGTCGGGGATGAACGTGGCGCTCACGATCGACGTCGACTTCGACGTGCCGGAGCCGTGGGCCTCACCAAGGACGATGGTGCCGAGCGAGTGCGGGGGCTGGAGCGCGGGGTCGTCGGACTCCTCCGCGGCCGGCGTCGTGTCCGGCGTGATGCCGTCGGGCGCGGGGCCGTCGGCGATCTTCGTCTGGGTCGAGGTCGCGCAGCCGGCGACGGCAGCGACGGAGAAGAACGCGGCGAACGTGGAAAGCAGGCGAAGCTTCATGACCAATAACCTCCGGGCTCCTGTACGCCGCGCGCGCCGTCCACCTTCCTCGGTGCACGTGGCGCAGCGGCCCTACGTGAGCGGGGATTCAGACGAAGCTGCGCCACGGTGATTCACAGGCGACCCACGGATTTCGCGCGAGAATCAGCCGCCTTTTTGCAGGGAAGATCTTCCCTGCTCCCGCCGTATCCCAGGATCCCCGGTCTCTTTTCGACCTTTCTTTGCGACAGCTCCAGGGCTCCGACGTCGTTCGTCGGAAGGCCTCTCGTCGAGGTCCGTCTGGAGGGTCTGATGAAGCTCGTGCAAACCAAGCTGGCGCTCCCTTGCGTGATGGTCGCGCTCTTCGCGGCCTGCAACGCCAGTGAGGGCTCACCCGTGGTGGCGCCGGCCGCGACCTCCGAGGATGCCGGAGGCGAGGACGCCGTGACCGCGCCCGAGGGGGGTACGGAAGGCGCCGCGAGCCCGACCGAGGGGATCGTCGCGCCGACCGCGTGCCCGACCGCGAAGTATAAGACGGTCGTAGTGGTCGGCGACTCGATCTCCGACGTCGGATCCGCTACCGGCTCCGCCAAGGAGGTGCCGTTCTACCGCACGCTGCTCGTCAAGAACGACGACGCGAAGTATCCGGACTGGGCAGGCTTCGACCTCTCGACATGCTGGGGGCTCGATGCGACCACGAACGTGGTCAAGGTCTCGAGGGGCGGTGCCATCGCCACCGTGCCGTCACCGAACGACCCGAGCAACATGGGTATCTTGCTCAATCAAGTGACGGGTCTACCCGCGACGCTCGAAGGTCCGGTGCTGGTGGTGGGGACGATCGGCGGCAACGACGTGCAGTCCGGGCTCGTCACGGTCCTCACCGGTACGGCGGCGCAGGTGCACGCCCAGATCGACGCCTTCGCCTCGGGCTTCGGTGCGGCGCTCACCGAGCTGACCATGCCCGATCGTTTCGGCCCCGGCGTGAAGGTCGAGGTCCTGTTGACGAACGTCTATGACCCGAGCGGCGGGACCGGGCACTTCTACTACGAGCCGGGCAGCGCGACGTGCTCCGGCGCGCTCGGGTTCTGGCCGGACCACAAGGAGACGAAGAGCGCGCTCGATCCGTGGAACGCCGCGCTCGCCGCGGAGGCCGCGAAGCATCCAGGGGTCAAGCTCCTCGACCTCGCCTCACCGTTCGCGCCCCATGCCGTGGCGTCGCCCGCGAGCACGAACTGGTTCTACAAGGACTGCATTCATCCGAGCTCGCTCGGGCACCATGCCGTGCGCAGCGTCTTCTGGGCGGGCCTTCGTTCCTTGCCGTGAGAGGCGCTCACGGCGCTTACGGCGCGGGCTGTGCGGTGCGCGCGCGGAGGGCGTTCACGGCGTCGCCGCACGCGTCGCGGAGCTCTTCGTCGAGCGCGGCTTGAGGAGCCGGCAGGTGGATTGCCAGATTCAGATCGCACACGAGGATCGTCTTTTGGTCCGGCGTCGGACGGATGGTGAAGGCGATCTGCATGTCCTTGATGTTGCCCTTCACGAACCTGCCCTCGATGATCTCCGCGCCGTTCATGCCGGGGCGGGCGGTGGCAAAGCGTGTCACGTACCAGATCGTGACGAGCCCCTTCATGATCGGCAGCTGAAAGTAGAGGTCCGTTCCGTTCGCCGACTTGTCGACGAGGCTCACCTTCTTGAACTTGGGCCCGGCGAGCTCCTTGTAGTGAGGGAAGTCGAGGAGCCGCTCCCTCACCACCGTGTACGGCGCTGCAATGATCGCCTCGGCATGGCCGTAGCGATCGCTCTTTCCCGGGGGCGTCCAGTTCGTCTTGACGGGCCCCGGGTCCTTCACGAGGCGATCGGCCTGCGCGCGTAGCTCGTCGGCCGTGGGCGCAGGCGCGAACGGCCAGCCGGCTTGATCCGAGGGGGGCGCAGGCGTCGCAGCCTTGGTGGACGGGTCGTCGGAGCCCGCGGCGGGCGACGGCGGAGTGGCAAGGGCGGGCGGAGGCGCAGCGGGCGACGCAGGCGATGCGCCCTCGGCCGTGGGGACTCCGCACGCGAGCGCGGTCACCGGGAGCAGCGGGAGCAGGACTGCCGCAACGAGGTTCCGAACGGGTCCAGCCATCGCACGACATGGTAGCGTACGTGCCCTCATGCCGCTCATCGCGATCATCCCCGGCGACGGGATCGGACCCGAGGTCGTCCTTCACGCGCGCCGCGCTCTCGAGCACTACAGAGACGAGCGCAAGCTGCCGCTCGAGCTGTGGGAGCTCGATCTCGGCGCCGATCGCTTCCTTCGCGACGGCACGACGTTTCCCAAGGACGTCGCCGACCGCATCACGAACGAGGCGAGCGCGGTCCTGCTCGGTGCGCTCGGCGATCCGCGCGTACCCGGGCTCGAGTACGCCCGCGACATCCTTTTCGGCCTCCGCTTCGGCCTCGACCTCTACGCGAACATGAGGCCGGTGAAGGCGCTCGCCGATCGCCTCGTGCCGCTGAAGGATCGCACCGCGAAGGACATCGACTTCGTCGTCTTCCGCGAGAACACCGAGGGCATCTACGTCAACATCGGCGGCCAGTTCAAGCGAGGCACGCCGGACGAGATCGCGATCAACGAGGACATCAACACGCGCAAGGGCGTCGAGCGCCTCATCCGCGCCGGCTTCGACTACGCGAAGAAGCACGGCAAGAAGACCGTGCACATGGCCGACAAGTCAAACGCGATGAAGCACGCGCACGAGCTGTGGCATCGCTGCTTCTTCGAGGTAGCCAGGGAGTACCCGGGGATCGACGCGAAGCACGTCTACGTCGAC
>JAYSXP010000337.1:0-13324 GCA_043717125.1 Polyangiaceae bacterium
CAGCAAGCGCCGTTCCCTTGTCGTGCGCCGATGTAGGAGATCGAGAAACACCGAAAAAAATCGGTTTCATGGCGCGCCACTCGTGGCGCCGTCCGCCACCGCCGCACGAGCTGTCGCCGCCGCGTCGACAATCGCAAGCAGGCAGGGCTTCGGGTAGCCTCTTCCCATGTCGGAATCCGAGGCCCCTCCGGAGGAGACGAGACTTCAGGCGTTTGCGTTCGACACGAAGACGCTGACGCAGCCGCAGGTCCAATGGCACGATCGCACGGGCGACCATTCGGCGATCGTGGAGGGAAAGATCGTCGTCGGGTCGTCGGCTGGCTCCGGCGTCGTGATCGCGGACGACACCGTCTCGCGCCTCCACGCCGAGCTCGAGGTTCGCGACGACGGGCTGTGGCTGCGCGACCTCGGCAGCCGAAACGGCTCGTTCGTGAACGGCATCCAGGTGAGCGGCTGTCGCGTCCCCGACGACGGCACGATTCGGCTCGGTGGAGCCGTTATCACGGTCGATTACGCGTCCGCAGGGTCGCGCGAGATCGAGCTCTGGCCGACCTCCAGCTTCCAAAAGCTCGTCGGATCGAGCGCCCGCATGCGCGAGCTCTTCGCGACGCTGGCGCGGATCGCGGCGAGTGATGCGCCGGTGCTGATCCACGGCGAGACCGGCACGGGCAAAGAGCTCGTCGCGCGAGCGATCCACGACTCCTCTCCTCGAGCTGCCGGTCCGTTGGTGGTCGTTGATTGTGCCGCGCTTCCCGAAGCGCTTCTCGACAGCGAGCTCTTCGGGCACGCCCGCGGCTCGTTTACGGGCGCGATCAGCGATCGCGAAGGCGCAATCGAGAGCGCCGACGGCGGCACGGTCTTCCTCGACGAGATCGGTGAGCTCCCGCTCGCGATGCAGCCGAAGCTGCTGCGCGTCCTCGAGCAGCACACCGTGCGGCGCGTCGGCGAAGCGAATCATCGCAAGGTGGACGTGCGCTTCGTCTCCGCGACGCACCGCGATCTCCTTCGCATGGTCAACGCAGGGGAATTCCGCGAAGACCTCTATTTCCGACTCTGCGTGATCCCCGTCGATGTCCCCCCGCTTCGCGAGCGTCCCGAGGACATCGAGCTCCTCGTGAATCACTTTCTCACGCAAGTGGGTAACAGCGGCCGCCTCAGTCCCGATCTGATGCGCGAGGTCGCGAGCCGACCGTGGCGCGGCAACGTCCGCGAGCTCCGGAACTTCGTCGAGAGGGCGTGCGCGCTGGGACCGCAAGAGGCGCTCGCGATGACCAGGCAAGGCGGGACGTCATCGGGGCGCGTGAGGACCGCGGCACCCCTCTCGACGCGTACACCGCTGGCCTCGGTCGCGGCCGCTGCACCTGCGTCCCCCGCTGTGGCGTCGACGAGCGAAGGGATGGACGCGGCACAAACCGAAGCGATGTTCGGCAAGCCGTACCGTGACTTTCGCGACGCGTGGGTCGACGCCGGCGAGAAGGCGTACCTGAAGCGCCTTCTTCTCAAGCACGACCGCAACGTGCTCGCGGCGGCGAAGGAAGCCGACGTCGACCGCACGCATCTTTACCGGCTAATCCGCAAGCACGAGCTCTGAGACTAGGTCGACCGCGAGAAGCTACTTCGCTAGCGTGAGCGCAAATGCGACCAGCGCGAGCACTAGCATTACGAGTACGAGCTGTCGCCAAGCGCCGTAGCGGGTCGTGGTGGTGGTCGCCGTCGTCCATGCGGGCGTCGCCGTCAGCGGCGCGGCGCGTCGGTGCTCAGCGGGCAGCTTGGGCGGCGCGAGAGCGGCAAGGCGGGGAGCTTCGAGCTTGCCGATGAGCTCCCCGCGAAGGTCGAGCGCCTCGCCGATCTCGCCCCGTTCGATCGGCGTACCGCCGAGCCGCGCCGATGGCGGAGACTTCGATGAGATGTGCAACATCGTCGCCGCGACGTCGTCGTTGTCGATCTCTTCCTCCTCGTCGATGCGAGGGACGTCGCGAGGAACCTTCGGCGCGCGGAGCGAAATCGGTGCTGCGCTCACGGGGCGTGGGCTCGCTGCCGCCTCTGCCACGCTTCCCGCGACGGCGTTCGTGGCGGCGGCTGCAGATGCAGCGTCCGTCATGAGCTCCTTCAAGAGCTCGTCCGGAATCCCGCCCACCCGGGTCTCCGCGCTGTAGGCATCGCCGCTGGCAGGTGGCGGGACCGTATCCAAATCCAAGCGGATGACGTCGCCCTTGTTCTTCGGTTCGGGCATGTCTTCGTCGACGGATGCTAGCAGGAGGGGGCGGTCTGTGGCCTTGCTTGCAACTGCGGCGTGTGTTCCCGTTGGGCAGGGGCTCGGCCCCGGCCGGTAACTCCGGTGACCGGCCCACCGAACCTTCGCAGTCGTGCTCAACTCGTATACGCTGTAAAAGCGCGTCGGCGGGAGACGCACGGCGCGGTTGAGAAGAGATGCACGTTGACCACGCTCGGTAAATATCGACTGATTGCAGAGCTCGGCCGCGGCGGGATGGCGACCGTCTTCCTTGCCGTCACCGAGGGCGCCATGGGCATCAACTTCAACAAGCTCGTCGTCTTGAAGCGGTTGCGCGAGCACGTGGCGGACGACCCCGACTTCGTGACGATGCTGATGGACGAAGGGCGCATCGCCGCGCGCCTCAATCACCCGAATGTTGTCCAGACGCTCGAGGTCGACAAGGCCGACGGTGAGTTCTACATTGCGATGGAGTATCTCGATGGGCAGCCGCTCCATCGCGTTCTCTCGCGTGCCCGAGACACGTTTCCGGTAGAGATGCATCTGTCGGTCCTCGCCGATGTGCTGACCGGGATTCACCACGCCCACGAGCTCACCGACTTCGACGGAACGCCGCTGAACGTGGTTCATCGTGACGTGACGCCTCACAACATCTTCGTGACCTACAACGGCCAAGTGAAGGTCGTCGACTTCGGCATCGCGAAGGCCGAAGGCCGCGCGTCCGAGACAAAGCACGGGATCGTGAAGGGCAAGGTCGCGTACATGGCGCCCGAGCAGGCCAAGGGCGAGATGGTCGACCGACGCACCGACGTCTACGCGGTCGGGATCATGCTCTACGAGGCCTGCACGCGAAAGCGCATGTGGGGCGGCAAGCAGGACGTCGACGTGCTTCGCGCGCTCATCAAGGGCAAGCCGCCGACGTCCCCGCGCGAGATGAATCCGCTCATCCCCGAAGAGCTCGATCGAATCTGCCAGAAGTCATTGGCTCGATCGCCAGCCGACCGCTACCAGACCGCAGAGGAGTTCGCGACCGACCTCGAGAACTTCGTGAGCGCGACGACGCGCCGCCCGAGCGCACGCGAGCTCGGCGCGTGGGTGGCGGAGCGTTTCAAGGACAAACGCGAGCTGACCAAGAACGTCATCGAATCGCAGCTCGCCGACCTCAAGGATGCGAAGACCGCCACGCTCAAGATCGTCAACATCCCGCAGGACCCTCCTTCGTCGACGGGGCTGGGAATGAGCGCGGATGCGGTCGGCGCCACGCAGCTATCGGCGTCGACGACGCCGACACAGATGGTGGCGCTGGACTTGAGGCAGGCGCACGCCACCGCGGCGGCAAAGCCCGTTCATGTCGAGCATGTCGCGAGCCCTTCCCCCGGCGAACAACGATCGCGTTCGAGTGCCCGCGTGAGCGTCCTCGTTGCGGTCTGCCTCACGGCAGTCGCCGTGATCGCGGTGATGTTGGGGACGCGCGAAGGGGGCTGGGCCTCTCAGCTAGGAAATGCAAACAAGCCTGCCGAGCTGGTTTCCGACATCACGATCAGCGTTCGTGCGACGCCGAACTCGGCGGTCTTCCGCATCGACGACGGCGCCCAGCTGCCGAACCCGTATATCGGCCGGTTCAAGCGCGACGGGTCTCAGCACCGAGTTAGCGCCAGCGCGCAAGGATACGAGCCAAAGACGCAGGTCGTCGTCTTCGCGGACGATGTGTCGGTGCGGTTCGCACTCGCTCATTCCGTGGACGCTGGCCCCTAGTCGGTGACCAACTCCTCGCATCGGTAGTGATGGAGCGGCTAGGATGATAGCGCGCGCAACGTTCTCGCGGCGCGTGAGAGGGTCGTCCTGTCATTCGAACACACTCGGCGGCTGTTGCTGACGACGCGGTTGCGAGCCAACGGGGCGCTCCTCGTCGTGATGGCGATGCTCCTGACGGCATGGTGCGTCTGGCTGTTCCGCTCGCGCGTGGACATCTATGTCCGCTCCTCGAGTGCCAGGCTCGAGGTCTCGCAGAGCGCAGTGCAGGTCAATGCCCCTGTCGAGGGCGTCGTGGTCGCGTGCGATCTGTCGCTTGGGCGGCACGTTCTCGAAGGTGACCTTCTGGCGCGACTCGATGCGCGAACCTACGAGCTTCAGTCGAACGAGAAACGCGCCACGATGGCGGCGCGTCGTGCCGTCGCCGACGCCCTGAAAAAGCAGTTGGCTGCGCAGTCGCGCGCCCGAGCCTCCGTCGCGGAGGTCGTCGGGAATACTGCGCGTATGGGAAGGGCGCGGGCGCTCGCGGGCAAGCAGAACTCGACGCTGAAGCAAGAGGAAAACGAGATCATGGGGCGGCTCCGTGAGGCGCAGGTCGCCTCCAAGCTCGACGCGCTACGGACGAAGTCGGAGGCCGAAGCACTTCGTCTGCAGGCCGATCTGGCGCTCGATCAGGCGGCGCTCGAGACGAGCAGCGCGAAGACCACTTTGAGCGATCGCGACGTGCAACTGACGTCGTTGGCCAAAGAGATCGTCGACGTAGAGAACGATCTCGCCGTCGAAGAGGCGCGTTTACGGACCCTAGAGTACGAGGTCGAGCGGAGAAGCCTGCGCGCATCGGTGGCCGGAACGCTCACCGACGTCGTGCCGTGCACGGCGGGCATGAGCGTCGGCACGACCCAGCGATTGGCGACGATCCTCCCCGAGGGAGAGGTGCGGTTGGTCGCGTATTTCGATCCGAAGGAGGCGATCGGCCGAGTGCAGCCCGGCCAGCGCGCAATCCTTCGCGTGGAGAGCTATCCGTGGACCCAGTTCGGGACCCTCGACGCCGTCGTGAGGACTGCGGGTGCCGAGGCTCGAGACGGTGTCATCAGAGTGGAGATGACGGTGCTCGAGACCAACCCGAGGATCCCAGTGGTCCATGGTCTCGTCGCATCGGCCGAGGTCGCGACGGAGAAGATGACGCCCGCGACGCTGCTGCTGCGCATGGCTGGCCAGCCCTGGGCGGTCGCAGCTCCCGCCGCCCCACCGCCACCAAGTGCCAACGGCAGCGCAGCTCGATAGTCGATGGCGGCGCGGCGAAGCTTTCTTGCCCCCGAAGTACTCCAGATATCCGCGATGGATTGCGGTGTCGCGGCGCTCTCGTCGTTCCTCGAAGGCTATGGCGTCCGCTCGAGCTACGAGCGATTGCGCGACATGTGTCAGACGAGCGTCGACGGGACATCGATCGACGCGCTGCAGGATCTCACCGTCGAGCTCGGGCTCGACGTCTGCCAGCACCTGTTGCCTGGCGAGATGATGATCGAAGGCCTGGAAGGACGGCTTCCGGCGATCGCGATGGTGCGTCACTCCGGAGCTCCGGCGCACTTCGTGACGATCTGGCGGCGGGTCGGAGGGTGGCTGCACGTGATGGACCCTGCAAGCGGCCGGCGATGGGTTCGCGTCGAAGAGCTGCAGCGCGACCTCTTCAAGATTTCTCATGTGGTGCCCACGGAAGATTGGCCCGAGTGGCTAGCCAGCAGCGCGCTCTTGGAGACGATGCTGACGCGCGCTTCGAGACTGTTGTCCGCGGACCACGTCGCTCGCGTCCGCCGAAGCTGCGCATCGACGAACGCGGTGGAGGTGGCGGCATGCGATACCGCGCTCCGCGTCGTGGCGCGCGCAGCCGCCGCGGGCGGCCGCCAAGACAAGGCATGGCGCGACCACTTGTACGACGCGACGTTCGCCGTCGCGATGGAGAACGACGCGCAGCTGCCGGGCGCCTTCCGTGCGCTGCAAGCCGTCGAGGACGGCTTGCACGTCGACGCCGGCGTGTTCCTTGCGCCTGTCGAGCGTAGTCCGACGTCCACCGCGGGCGGCGCCGCGACGCCGGGCCCCAAGGCGAGCACGGCGCGAGCGCGTTCGGTCCTCCGCGACGAGCACGAGGGCGGCGATCGAATCTGGCGAGAGCTCTATGGGCTGCTCGAGCCGCGAGCCCGATTCCTCGCCGTTGCGATCGCCGTGGGGATCGTCGCTTCGGTGGTCGCCTCTGCGATCGAGGTCCTGCTCTATCGGGCGGCGCTGGATGCGCCACGAATGTTTCCTACGTTCGGCTCACGTCTCGGCGTTGCCTTGGTGGTCGCCGCCGTCTTCGCGTTGATGATCGTCCTCGACGTCACGATCGCCGCGGGTAGCCGCACCATCGGTCGACTCTTGGAGCTCCGCCTCCGCCTCGTGACGTTCACGCTCCTCCCTCGCGTCGACGATAATTTCATTCGAACGCGCGCGACTTCGGACCTCGCTTACCGCGCGCACAGCCTCGCCCTCGGTCGCAGTCTCCCCAACCTCGTCGTCTCGGTGATTCGCGGCGTGCTCGACCTCGTCGTCAGCATCGCAGCGCTCGCCTACCTGGAGCCGTGGACGCTGGTGGTGACGCTCACGGGCTCGGGCGCGCTCGTGATGCTCTCTCTTGTCAGCCGCCGCCGCCTCCAGGAGGTGGATGGGCGCTTCCAGGCTCATGGCGCGCGCCTCCTGAACATCTTTCTCGATGCTCTCCGCGGGTTCAGGCCAGTCCGTCTGCACGGGTTCCAGGACGCGTTTCGTTCGGAGCAGATGTCGGAGCTCGGGCTCTGGCGCCAGACAGGCGCAACGCAGGCTCAGCTGATGGGCGTCCTCCGTGCGTGTGATGCGTTTCTCGGAGTCGCGCTCATCGCCGGCGTTTTCCTGGTTCACGTGACGCGCGCCGGCGATGCGCGAGCCTTCGTCATCCTCGCCTTCTGGTCCCTGCGAATTCCAGCGATCGTGGGCGGCCTGATCACCCAATCCCAGGCGTATCCCGCGCAGCGCAGCGCCTTCACGCGGCTCCTCGAGATCGCACGGTACGCCAAGGCCGACGAAGGGGACCCGGACCCGAACCCGTCGGACGAGGCGTCCATCGGGGTCGGGATCAGGGTCCATGGAGCTTCGGTGGTGGCCAACGGAACGACGCTGCTCAGCGGTGTCGACCTCGAGATCCCGGCGGGTCAACACGTCGCGATCGTCGGGCCCTCCGGGGCCGGGAAGTCGACGCTCCTCAGCGTGCTGCTCGGCTTCCATCGGGTGGCTTCGGGCGAGGTGCTCGTCGACGGCGTGCCGCTCACGGCGGAGAACGGACGTGCGCTGAAACACGCCACCGCGTGGGTCGATCCCGCGGTGCAGCTATGGAACGAGAGCCTCGACGACAACGTGCGCTACGCGGCGAACGGCTATCGCCAGCGGGACTTGCTCGAGACGCTCGAGTCCTCCGACCTCCTCGGTGTGCTCGATGGAATGGATCAGGGGATGTCGACCGAGCTCGGCTCCGACGGGCGTCTCATCTCCGGCGGAGAAGGTCAGCGTGTTCGTCTCGGCCGTGCGCTGCTGCGGAGCGACGCGCGCCTCGTGCTCCTCGATGAGCCGTTCCGCGGCGTCGATCGTCCGACGCGGAAGCGTCTCGCGTTTCGAGCTCGTCTCGCGTGGCGCCGCGCCACGATGCTGTTCGTCAGCCACGACATCTCCCATGCGCTCGACTTCGATCGCGTTCTCGTCATCGACGGCGGACGTATCGTCGAGGACGGCCATCCGCTCGAGCTCTCCCAATCGACCTCGGTGTTCCGCGCGCTCCTGGAGGCCGAGCGCGAGATGCTCGAGGACGTGTGGAACCCGCGCGACTGGCGGCGGCTGCGCGTGCTGCAAGGTAGTGTCGCCGAGGTTCCGGCGAAATGACCTCGCTCGAGGGCGTCGAGATCCTCTGGCCGCTGTCGGCCCGCGCGAATCTCGTGGAGTCCTTGCTTGCGAGCTCGGGGCATCCGATCGGGACCGAAGGTATCTCGGCCTCCGCCTTCGAAAGCGAACGTGAGCTCATCCAGTGGTTCAGGCACGGAGCACGCGTGGTGGGTGTCGAGGGCGTCGAGACGAGCGTGGCGCCCGTCGACCTCTTCGAAGCGCTCTTGCCGGCGGGTCCGCACGTCGTGATCGTGCCTGTCGGCACGCCGGCGGCGCCGTCCGTCTACCTGCTCGGTGTCGTCACCGAGGGCGCCGGATGTCGCGTCCTCCTCGTGGACGGCAGCACCATCATGGCAAGCGTCGGTGACGTCGCGAAACGCGTCTGCGCGCTCCTTCACGAAGGCTCCGACGCCATCCGCCGGGTCTTCGCGTCGTTACCTGGCGGGCCTGCGGTGTTCGAGCGGCTTGCGCAGAGGGAGCGTCTGGATGCGCTTCCGCTCTCCGTCGTCTCGTACCGCCTCGACGGTGCCTCTCCCATTCTTGCGCAGATCGGTAGTGCCGGCGGCAACAAGCTGCTGGCGTGGTTCGTAGCGCTCACGCTCTTGCGCATCGGCTTGCTGAGCGTCGCGGCACTCACCCTCGGTCAAGCCGCGGTGGATGGCATCGTCGATCGCGGCCGCGTGTTGGCGTGGGCGATGATCTCGCTGGCGAGCGTTCCGCTCACGTTCTGGACGACACGCGCGATCGGCACGTTGTCGGTTCTCGGCGGTATGGCGCTCAAGAAGCGAGCGCTCGAAGGCGCATTCTTCCTCGGCGAAGACGAGCTGAGGCGGCAAGGGTATGGCGCGACTCTCGCTCGGCTGAACGAGGCCGCCGTCGTCGAGCGCACGAGCATCGCCGAGGTATTCGGCCTGATCGTGCCCGCAGCAGGGCTGATCGCGATGACTTGGCTCTTTGCGATCAGCCGGCAGCCCGCGGCGTTCTTGCTCGTCGAGAGCGTGATGATCGTGATCGGCGTCTATGCGATCGTGAAGTCTGCGAGGACCTACGCGCTCACCTACCGCCATCGGTTGGGCCTGACCGAACAGGTCGTCGACAAGGTGATCGGCCACCGTACGAGAGCGGCCCAGGAGCACCCTTCTCGTCGTCACGGAAGCGAAGACAAGAAGCTCCTCGAGTACGCGACGGGGCTTCGTGTCAACGACTCCGCGGCGACCCTCGTGGCCATACTTCCGCGTCTATGGATCGTCCTCAGCGGCGGCGTGCTCGTCTACTACTTCGTGGTCGGCGCGCCGGCCCAGGACCTTGTTCTGCCTGCGATCGGGCTGTATCTCGGCGTGCAGGCGTTCACCGCGCTCGGCGCAGCGGCGGAGCGCGCTGTCGTGTGGATGTCGTCTTGGCAGGCGATCGAGTCGCTCGTGAAGGCTGGGCGCAGACGCGAGCGCGCGCGGCATCGCGTGGAGACCGACACTCGCGATCAGGGAGCGCCGACCGTCCTCGCTGCGTCGGGACTCGCGTTCTCTTATCGCAAGGGAGGTCGTGCCGTACTGCGCGAAGCCAGTATTCGGATCGCGCAGGGGGACCGAGTGCTCATCGAAGGACCCTCGGGCGGTGGGAAGAGCACGCTGGCCAAGCTCGTTGCGGGAGAGCTGCGCCCGCAGGGAGGGTCGCTCCTGGTGAGCGGGCTGGATCCCTTCACGACCTCCGAAGCGCAATGGCGCGAGCTCGTGGCGTCGGCACCGCAATTTCACGAAAATTACGTGTTTTCCGGCACGTTTGCGTTCAACGTGGACCCGAAGCGCGGCATCGACGGCCTCAGCGGCGAAGCGGGTCGCATCTGCGAGGAGCTCGATCTCGGACACGTCTTGCGGCGGATGCCAGCGGGAGGAAGTCAGCTGCTCGGAGAGACGGGATGGCAGCTGTCGCATGGCGAGCGCAGCCGCCTCTTCATCGCGCGCGCGCTGCTTCAAAAGTCAGAGCTCGTCATCTTCGACGAGAGCTTCGCGGCGCTCGACCCTGTCACGCTGAAGCTCGTCGTCGGGTGCGTTCGACGCCGAGCGAAAACGCTCATCGTCATCGCTCACGTGTAGCTCACGGCGCCGACGTACGGGCGCGCGCGCCGATCCCGGCGTAGATTTTTTCCAGGACGACGTAGGCCAAGGGCTCCGTGCGAGGGAAGCGAGTCCAAGTCGTGAGCAGACGTACGGTCTGGGTGTGAAGATAGTCCGTGAGGAGCTCGGGAAACGGACGCGCAAGATTACCGCTGGCAACACCGGCCGAGACCTCCGCGAGGATTTCCGCGATGGCCGTCGAGGCGCTCACGGTGCGGGGAATTAGGCCGCGAGAGGTGAGCTCGCGATGCATGACCGTGGCTTGCTTGCGGAGCGGGACGGGATCTGGCGTGCGTGCGAATCGCTGGAACGCGAGCTGACTCGCGGCTCGCTTCGCATCCGTCGAAAGCGCAGAGGACTCCAGGACGACCATGTGGAGCTCGACGAGCTTCTCGATGAGAGCGAGCTCGTCCACATCCAGCACGTCGATCTCGGCATGAGCCTGGATGAGCATTTCGCTGCTCACGTGCCACATGCGCTCCGCGAGCTCGACCCCTCGGCGTCCGCCGTAGCGATAGCTCTCACGTCGGTACGTCGAGAGTGTCATGTCGGAGACGATTCCGTCCCGCACGTACGGCGACAGCAAGGCGCGCAGTCGCGGAAGGACCTCCCCCAGGAGACGCTCTGGAGCGCCGAAGAATCGGAGGCGCAAATGGGGAGCGGGATCCGAATACGGCAGGAAGAACCACCGCGTGAGTGCCCCGCTGTCCGCGAGCGGACGGATGACGCTTTCGTGAGCCTCCAGGAGGATGGGAAGCAGCTCGCGGCGATCGCCCGTGATCACCGCATACAGCACGTCGCCTCCTGGAGCGCACAGGTCGTCGGGGTCGCCGACGGCGAGCGGTGGGGCGGGCTCGGTCACCGGCGCAGAGCTCGGAGCCGCGAGCAATGGAACGACGATCTCGTGCGCAAACGGCCCCTCGGGTCCCCGAACGAGTGAGCGCTCGACCGGGAAGCTCTCTGTGATTCTCGCTTCTCCTTCCACGATGTCGAGCCATGCCTCCACACTGATCGGATCCGCGAGGTCGACCGGCAGACGTTGATCGCCGAACTGCTCGAAGAGGATACGTCGAGGCAGACCGAGCTCTGTCTGCAGCGCGCGAACGGCCGTCAGGAGCGTGTCGGTGCCTGCGCTAGCAGCTTGCTCGAGGCGCTTGGTGGCGGCCGCCGCAAGTCGCCAGGTGCGGGGCGCAAGGACATGACGACGATAGAGCAGCCGAGGCAGCGCAGAGGCGGTCGACATCGACCCCCATGTCCATGCGACGCTCGAGGAGCTCATGGAGGAGAGGGCCTCCAGAAAGCGGACGAGGCTCGTCGTATCCTCCCCGCCGATGGCGACCGGCCCGGTGCGTCTCACCCTCACCTCGCGGAGGGTGGTGCGGGAGCGAAGCAGGAATCGGCCGCGGCGTACGGAGAGGAGCAGGTCGTTGACGTCGATCTGTCGCGAAGGCTCGACGCCGCTTCGCGCCGACAGGGTCATTTCGTACGGCTGGAGCGCGGGATACTGCATGACCCGACCGGCGCGGCCGACGATGAAATAGGACAGCTCCGCAAAGTCGACGGAGGGAGCGCTCGACGCGGCGGCGTCGAGCAGCCCACGCGTGGCTTCCTTGAGGGCCGTGTCGAACGCGGTGGCACGGGCGAAGAACGTCGTTCCCGGCGCTGGCAAGATACGCGGCGAATGGAGCTCGATCTCGCCGTCCTCGGCGATCGCTGCGCGAAAGTGCGCGGCCACGCTCGTCGGCCAGGCCGTGCGCGGCGCGAAAGCTGCGAGGTCCTCGTCGGTGAGCGTGACCTCCATCGTGCCTGCGCGGATGGCACGTTCGTAGAGTCGAACGGCGAGCGCATCGACCCTGGCGTCTTGGGCGGCGCGTCGCTCGCCCTGCTCGATGGGAAACGCATAACCTCGGTCCTCGTCCAGCGCCTGGACCAGGGGGACTTCTTCGCCCTCGTAGCGCTCCGTGAAGGCCTCTAAGAAGGCCGCGAGCGCGAGGTCGGGCGCCAGACCAGGCAGCCGCGCCAGCATTTCGATGCAGCTCGACACTTCGCCCATCACCCGATGGCCGAGCACTGCGACCTTTGCCGGCTTGAGGAGGTCGGTCACGAAGATGAATGCGTCGTCGGCCCCGGACACGCTGGCGATCTCCGCACGGAGATCGTCGACCGCTGCAGTCACCGAGGTCGCCAGTCGGCTGAAGCGGACCTGGGTGGCAAGCTCGTGGATTTTCCGAAGCGCCGGGATGGTGGAGAGCGAGTCGAGCTCGTTGTCCGCGAAGAGCGGCGGCGACGCTTCGGGGACCAGGAGCCCGAGCTCGGTAATCGAACGAACGAAGGACTGCGCTCTCTCCGCGGAGCCTGAGGCTTCCTTTCCGACGAATGCGACGAGCTCCGCATTCGTGCGCGGGACCTTGGCAAACCCAAGCACGGCATCGAGCGCGCGTGACCGGCGAATGTCTCGGTGAGTCAGGTGGTCTTCGTCCGTTCGATCCCCTAGGCGGAAGATGTCGGGAAAGACGAGGACATCGCGCTTCGCGAGCCATCGCGTGGACTCGGCGGGAACGCCAGCCATCGAAGCGGCCACGAGCTTGTGGACGACGTCGACATCCAGCCGGGTGACGCGCTCGTAGTCTTGGACCGGAACGAGCGATACTTCCGCCGCGGCGTCAGGCTCGATGCGCCCGACCGTGTACCCTCCCATCAGCTTGAAGGGGGTGGCGCGCCCCCTCATCCTTTCGAGGTAGCGGATGACCGCGAGCGCGGCGCTGTGAGGATCGCGCGTGCTGGCCACGGCGGCGAGCAGCGATGGGCTGGCGAGCTTGATCGCCTCCGCAACCAGAGGGTCCGTGAGGCGGCGAGCGGCGATGGAGACCGCGTCCTCGCCCATCGCGCCGTGGGGTTTTCCGGAATCCGGAAGCAGCGCCGATCGAATGACGAAGAAGCCCGCGTCACGTAGCCAAGTCATCCGAGCATGTTGGGGCAGGCGGTCGGGGTTGCCAATCACGGCGTGGGCGTGTGGAGCGTTAGTCGACGAACTGGACGGCGCGTCCACATCCGAGACCCAGGAAGTGGACACGCGGTCGACAGGTGGCTGCGCTGTCGTGAGAAAACACGGAGAAACTTGGGTTGGGAGCGACGGCACGGCGACTGCATCATCGGTCTGCACACGCGGATGCCCCCGCGGCCAAGCTCAACGGAGAAGACGCCATGAAGAACGAGAAGCTCGCGCAGCCGGTTTCGGAGTCCCCCAAGGTCGAGACGAACGACGACCTCCAGGTGCAGGTCAAAC
>JAYSXP010000338.1:0-13305 GCA_043717125.1 Polyangiaceae bacterium
CGACGTGGACGGCAGTGCGGTTCGTCGAGTCGAAGAGCATCCAGTACGGGCCGACCGATACGATTCCGGCTTCCGCGCTACTTACGGTCGAGGCGTTCGAGCCGCGATTCGAAGCGCTGTTCGGTGCGGGCTACGGGTGGATCAACCTCTCCGCGCTCGGCGTGCTCGACGGCGAGCTACTCGTCAGTGTCGAGCTGCCGCGAGATACAGCCTCCGTCCCCTACGGCCGGACGAGCGTGAACCTGTCGGGGCCGCCGCTCGATTCGAAGACGGGAGCGCGGGTCTGGGATGCATCCGTCCGGACGCGCGTAGTCGAAGGCTCGGCGCCGAAAGCGCCCTGACCTAGAAGTTTCGCGGCGGTCTGCGATATGCTCGAGGTCTGGAGGGATCCGCCATGCGTGTCTTCTATTCCTCGCTTGCCTTGCTCGGCGCGGGCGTCGTGGGGCTCGTGATGGTGCCTGCGTGTGGCGGCGGCGGCGAGGTGACGCTCGCCCAGGACGCAGGTTTCGACGTCTACATCGAGGCCGGCGAAGGCGGCATCGCCGGGCGCGGTGTCGGCGAGCGATGCGACGACGGCGGACTCTGTCGTGCGGGCCTCGCCTGCACCGCGGGCGTGTGTCAGCCGGCGCATGCGTCCGCCGACGGCACCCCGTGCGTGATCAGTGCAGAGTGCAAGGATGGCCTCTACTGCGGACCCGCGCGTACGTGCGTGGCCGCGGGCGTGGGCGTGGGCGGCGCCGCATGCACCTCGGACGGCGACTGCAAGTCGGGCTTCCGCTGCAACCTCGTCGGGCTCGACGCGCAGTGCCAGGCCGAAGGCACGAAGGACGTCGGCGGAGTGTGCGCAGTGAGCGGCGAGTGCTTCGGCGGCCTGCTCTGCGCGGAGAAGACGTGCGCGCCGCCGCCCCCAGGTGGGCCGCCACCGCTCGGTGTTCCCAGCTTCAAGGGCGTCGTATGCGAGGCCGAGACGGGGCCGGTGACGGCGCACTTCAGCGTTCCGCGCGGCGCGGGCGCCGACAAGGACTACTTCCGTCTTCCGTTCCCCAACGACATCCGGATGAAGAGCGGAAAGCTCGATCTCACCGGGTTCCCGACGCCAGGCTCCGATCTCCTCGGGTACGATCTGATCGATCGCTGGGCGCGCTACCTCGAGCTGACGGGGACGGGCTGGAGCGCCTACCCCACGGTCACGTTCCGCTTCAGCGGCGAGATCGATTTCGGCTCGCTCAAGACGAATTACGCGACGAAGTGGGTCGACATCACGGCCGGCGAAGGAGGAGAGATCGGTCACTCGTGGTCGGGAGGTACGGGACGCACCGCGTACGTCTGCCCGAACGGGGTGAGCTTCCGCCCGCCGACGGGCGCGCCGATGAAGCCCGGTCACACGTACGCCGTGCTGATGACGAACGGCGCGAAAGCGAAGGGCGGCGGGGCCATCGCGGTCGCGCCTGATCTCACGGCGGTGCTCGGCGCGAGCGATCCCGGCGGCGCGCTCTCTGCCGCATGGGTTGCGTATGCGCCGCTCCGCACCTGGGCGACGTCGAAATCGTTCGCCACGAGCACGCTCGTCAACGCCGCGGTCTTCACGGTCGGCAAGCACGACGAGATCGGGAAGAAGCTCGCATCCGCCGTCGAGGCCGCGCCCGTGCCGACCGCGACAGGCTGGGTGAAGTGTGGAGGTGGCGCCGTGTCTCCGTGCACGCAGGGCGCATGCCCCGCGACCGCCGACCCCGCGTTCGACGAGCTCCACGCGCTCGTCACGCTGCCGAACTTCCAGAAGGGAACGCTCCCCTACAAGGATCCCGCCGACGGCGGAGACCTCGTGCTCGACGGCAGCGGACAGCCGATCTCGCAGGGGTCGCTCGAAGTCTGCATGGCGCTCACCGTGCCGAAGACGACGATGCCCGCCGGCGGATGGCCGCTCGTCGTTTATGCGCACGGCACGGGCGGAAGCTTCCGCAGCCACGTGACCGAGGGCGTCGCGGCGCGGCTCGCGAACGTCGACGGCACGACGCGCATCGCCGTGCTCGGGATCGATCAGGTCGCTCACGGCACGCGGCGCGGGGCGTCGATGGTCGCTCCGCAGAACCTGTTCTTCAACTTCACGAACCCCGCCGCGGCGCGTGGCAACGTCCTCCAGGGCGCGGCCGATCAGATGGCGCTCGTGCGCTTCGCGAAGGCGCTCTCACTCCCCGCGGGGACGTCGCCGACCGGCGCCGACATCGCGGTCGGCAACGTCGCCTTCTGGGGTCACTCGCAGGGCGCGACGGAGGGCGCGATCGCGATGCCTTACACGGCGAACGTGACGGGCGCGCTCTTCAGCGGCGAGGGCGCGAGCCTCATCGACTCGCTCCTGACGAAGAAGAACCCCGTGGACATCTCGGCGATCATTCCGGTGGTGCTCTCGGAGGCCCCCGCGAACATCGGGGTCGCGCATCCGGTGCTCGGCATGCTCCAGAACGCGATCGATCCGGCCGACCCGCTCGATCACGCGGCGGCGATCATCGGCACCGGGCCGTTCGCCAAGCACGTGTTCGTCCCGTACGGGCAAGGCGACACGTACGCAACGCCGATCACGCAGCTCACGTACATCGTCGCGGCCAAGTTGGGCGTCGCAACGCCGCCTTCGAGCGTCGCGACGCCGGACGATCTCATGAGCACCGCCGCTGCCGTTCCGATCAGCGGCAACGCCTCCGGCAACCTCACGGCGGTCGCGCGGCAGTACGCGCCGAGCGGCTACGACGGTCACTTCGTCGTGTTCAAGGACGCGGACGCCAAGGTGAACGCCGACCGCTTCCTCGCCGACGCTGTGTCGGGCGTCGTTCCTTCGTTCGGACGCTGAGGAAAGGCTAACGCAACGTTCAGGCGACTTGCGCCGCACGTGAGGTCTCGTACTCTGTAGGGGTGACCCGCCTCCGCTCGATCGTTCTCGGCATCGTCGCACTCGTCAGCGTGAGCATTGGAGCGACGGGAGGCACCGCCAGCGCCGCGGCCCTCGCGCCACCCGAGGTGTCGTCGATCTCGACCTCGCCCGTGACCGTCTACAGCGCGAAGTGGTGCAGCGCATGTCGCTCGCTCGAGCGCGGCCTGAACGAGCGCAAGATCGCGTTCGACACCGTGGACGTCGACGCCAACCCGAGCGCCTTCACGCGAGCGCGTGAGGCTGCCGGGGCATCGAACGCCATCCCGCTCACCGGCATCGTTCGCAGCTCGAGCACCGTCTGGGTCGTCGGCGCGGATGTCGACGCCGTCGACCGCGCCCAGCGCGGCGAGTGATTTCGAGCTTCTAGCAGGCGCGCGGGCCGCGGTTTTCTGCAAGCGCAAGAAGACGTCTCGAACGCGGCTCTGTCGCGAAGTCGACCGGAGGCAGTGATCCGGTCCCCGGGGTCGACCGCACTACGGCCCATCATGATCTCGAACGCGCTCGTTGCGGCACTCCTCGGTCTGGGGTGCTCCGCGATCCTGGTTTGCGCTACGGGCCACGCGACCGTGGGCCGTAACCTGCGGTGGCCGGGAAAAGCCGCAGTGGCTCGACCCAACCCCTCGTCATCGCTTCGATTCAAAAGGAACGCCGAGGGATTTGCGACAAAGCTCGCGATGGGGTGGGGGCGGCGGGCATCGGAGCCGCGTGTCGAACCGTTCTTCGAAGATTTTGCGGTATCTCGTCACAGGAATCGCGCTCGTCGCGGTCATCGTCGTGCTTGGCGGCATCAAGGGCGCCCAGATCGGGTCGCTGATCGCCTTCGGGAAAAAGATGAAGGCTGCCGGCCCGCCGCCCGAGGCCGTCGGCGTCGCGCGCGCCGAAGAGCAGGCCTGGGAGGGCACGCTGTCCGCCGTCGGGAGCGTCGCTGCCGCCAAGGGCGTCAGCGTGAGCAACGAGGCGCCTGGCACCGTGACGCGCATCCTCTTCGAATCGGGCGCGCTCGTGAAGGAAGGGCAGACGCTCCTCGAGCTCGACACGAGCGTCGAGCGCGCGCAGCTCGCCTCCGCGCTGTCACGTAAAGAGCTCGCGACCACCACCGCGGGCCGCTCGCGCGCCCTCGTCGAGAAGGCTGCCATCTCGCAGGCCCAGGCTGACAACGACGAGAACGTCCTCAAGACGTCGAAGAACGATGCCGAGACCATCCAGGCGCAGATCGCCCGCAAGACGGTCCGCGCGCCGTTCACCGGCAAGCTCGGCATCCGGCAGGTCAACGTCGGCCAGTACCTGAACCCGGGTACGTCCATCACCGTGCTCGAGTCGCTCGACAAGCTCTACGTCGACTTCACACTCCCGCAGCAGCGTCTTGGCGATGTCGCCGTTGGCATGACCGTGCGCGTGTCGCTCGACGGCGCCAAGGGTCCGCCGATGGAGGGCGCCATCGCTGCGGTCGATCCGACCGTCGACAGCGTCACCCGCACCATCAAGCTGCGCGCGACGATGCCCAACGACGGAGACCGCCTGCGTTCCGGCATGTTCGTCGACGTCCACGTCATCCGCCCGGAGAAGAAGACGGTCATCACCGTCCCCGCCACCGCGGTGGTCCATGCGCCCTATGGCGACTCGGTCTTCATCGTCGAGGACAGGAAGCCCGACGCGCCCGGTTCGAGCACCACGCCGGACGGCAAGCCAGTGAAGACGGTACGGCAGCAATTCGTGAAGCTCGGCGAGTCGCGCGGCGACTTCGTCACGGTTCTCGACGGCGTGAAGGTCGGCCAGGAGGTCGTCGCCATCGGCGCCTTCAAGCTCCGCAACAACTCCTCGGTCTTCCTCGGCGACGCGTCCGGGCCGAAGCCCTCGCTCGACCCGAAGCCCCAGAACAGGTGATCGGATGAAGCTCACCGACATCTTCATCAAGAGGCCCGTCCTCGCCATCGTCGTGAACCTCGTGATCGTCGTCGCGGGGCTGCAGGCGATGCGTTCGCTGAACGTCCGCCAGTATCCGAAGCTCGAGAGCGCGACCGTCACGGTGCGTACCGCGTACGTCGGCGCGAGCGCCGATCTCGTCCGCGGCTTCATCACGACGCCGCTCGAGCGCGCCATCGCCGCCTCCGACGGGATCGACTACCTCGAGTCGCAGAGCGTCCAGGGCCTCTCGACCATCAATGTCCGCCTCAAGCTCAACACGAGCGCGGGCAATGCGCTCGCCGACATCACCGCGCGCGTGAATCAGGTTCGCGCCGACCTGCCCCCGGAAGCCGAGGTGCCGTCGATCAACATCGAGCCCTCGGACGCCCAGATCGCCGCGATGTATCTGAGCTTCGGCTCCACGATCCTCGAGGAGAACCAGGTCACCGACTACCTCTTGCGCGTCGTGCAGCCGCGACTCTCCGCGATCGCGGGAGTGCAGCGCGCGGACATCCTCGGTGGCCGCGCGTTCGCGATCCGTGCCTGGCTGAAGCCCGATCGCATGGCCGCGCTCGGCGTGACCCCGTCCCAGGTGAGGCAGGCGCTCTCAGCCAACAACTTCCTGTCCGCCGTCGGTCAGACAAAGGGTGCCCTCTTCCAGGTCAACCTCACAGCGACCACGGACCTGAAGTCGGTCGACGAGTTCCGCAAGCTCGTCGTCAAGCGTCAAGGCGACACACTCATCCACCTCGAGGACGTCGCCGAGGTCGTGCTCGGCGCCGACACATACGACCAGGACGTCCGCATGTCCGGCAAGCAAGCCGTATTCATGGGCGTCTGGGTGCTCCCGAATGCCAACGCCCTCGACGTGATCGCGAAGGTGCGCACGGAGATGGACGCCATCAAGCGCGATCTACCGTCGGGCATGGAGGCCAACATCGCCTTCGACTCGACGAAGTATATCGACAACGCGATTCACGAGGTCGTGAGCACGCTGCTCGAGACGATCCTCATCGTCGTCGTCGTGATCTTCCTCTTTCTCGGCTCCTTGCGGACCGTGCTCGTGCCGCTCGTCGCGATCCCCGTATCGCTCATCGGCGCGGTCTTCCTCATGCAGGTGCTTGGCTTCACGCTGAACCTGCTCACGCTACTCGCCGTCGTCCTGGCCGTCGGTCTCGTCGTCGACGACGCGATCGTGGTCGTCGAGAACGTCGAGCGAAACATCCGCGAGGGGAAGACGCCCTTCGACGCCGCGATCGCCGGCGCGCGGGAGCTCGTCTCACCGATCATCGCGATGACGATCACGCTCGCGGCGGTCTACGCGCCGATCGGCTTCCAGGGCGGTCTCACGGGGGCGCTCTTCCGTGAGTTCGCGTTCACCCTCGCCGGCGCCGTCTTCATCTCCGGCGTCGTCGCGCTCACGCTCTCGCCGATGATGTCCTCGCGCCTCCTTCGCGCCGAGCACAGCGAGGGCTGGCTCCCGCGCAACATCGACCGCGGCTTCGGCGCGCTGCGCCGACTCTACGGGTGGCTGCTCGACCGCACGCTCGAGGCGCGCCCCGCCGTCTACTCGGTCTGGATCGTGCTCTCGCTGCTGGTCGTACCGATGTACATGTTCTCGCCGACCGAGCTCGCGCCGAACGAGGACCAGGGCGCCGTGTTCACCGCCCCGGAGGTGCCCGCAAACGCGAGTCTCGAGCAGACGGCAGCCTACTCCGCGCAGATCGAGAAGCGCTTCGAGTCGACGCCGGAGTTCGATCACTCCTTCCAGCTCACGTTCGCGTCAGGCGGCTTCGGCGGCATGCTCGCCAAGCCGTGGGACGAGCGGAAGCGCAACATCTTCGAGCTTCAGGCGGAGCTCGCGGGGAAGGCCTCCGACATCGCGGGCATCCATGCGCCGATGTTCCTCCCCGCTCCGCTCCCGAGCCCGGGCACCTTTCCCGTCGAGTTCGTCATCGCTTCGACCGCGCCCCACGAGGAGATCCTGAAGTTCGCCCAGGAGCTCTCGATGGAGGCGGCGAAGAGCGGCAAGTTCGCGTTCCCGCCGTTCATCGACGTGAAGATCGACCAGGCGAAGACCGTGATCGTGCTCGACCGCGACAAGATCTCCGCGATGGGACTCACGATGCAGCAGGTCGGCAGCGACCTCGGCTCGATGCTCGGCGGCAACTTCGTCAACCGCTTCGACATCGAGGGCCGTAGCTACAAGGTCATTCCGCAGATCGAGCGCGCCGGACGCCTCACGCCCGAGCAGCTCGCCCAGATCCACGTCACCGGCCCCGCCGGGCAGCTCATTCCGCTCGGCTCGATCGCCACGCTCAAGGAAGGCGTCGAGCCTCGCACGCTGAACCGGGTCCAGCAGCTCAATGCCGTGAAGCTCTCGGGCATCGCCACGCAGGGCCTCGACGCCGCGCTCGTGGTGCTCGAGACCGCCGCCGCGACGAAGCTGCCGCCTGGGTATCGTGTCGAGTACACGGGCGAGTCTCGCCAGCTCCGCCAGGAGGGCGGGAAATTCCTCCCCGCGATGGCCCTCGCGGTCCTCCTCATCTTCCTGGTGCTCGCGGCGCAGTTCAACTCGTTCCGTGATCCGCTCGTCATCCTCGCGGGCTCGGTACCCCTCGCGATGTTCGGCGCCCTCATCTTCACGTTCCTGAAGTTCTCGGGGCCGCCTGGGATGCGTTTCGCGCTCACCCAGGGCTGGACGACCACGCTGAACATCTACTCGCAGGTCGGACTCGTGACGCTCGTAGGCCTCGTGTCGAAGAACGGCATCCTCATCGTCGAGTTCGCGAATGCCCAGCAAGGAAAGGGCGCTTCGAAGCTCGAGGCCATCAAGGCTGCGACCTCGACGCGCCTTCGTCCCATCCTCATGACCACGGTGGCGACTGTCGCGGGCCACTTCCCGCTCACGCTCGTCACCGGGCCCGGGGCCGTCGCGCGTAACTCGATCGGCGTCGTCCTCGTCGGAGGAATGGCGATCGGCACGATGTTCACGCTCTTCGTCGTCCCGTCGCTCTATATCTTGCTCGCCAAGGACCACCGCAAGGCGGACGAACGCTCGCCCGGTGCGCGCGCGCGCGAGCGCGAGACCGTCTCGCCGCGCGGTGTACCGGAGCTCGAGAGCATCCCGGTCCAGTAAGACTCAGCCCGACGGCTCAGTCGTGCGTTGGATGCTCGCCGTCGTGCTGGCCGCCGCCCCGAAGCTCGGTGCTCTCCGGCGCCGACGTGCCCGAGCTCGACTCCCACGCGGCACGCTGGAGGGCCGTGAGGTACCCGAGCGCTGACCATTTGCCCGCCGTTGCCCCAGAAGATGAGAAGGCTCACGCGACGCGAATGCCGAGCTCGCCCGTGAGGAACCCGGCCGTGTAGTTCGTCTCCGCGCCGCGACCGATGGTCTCGTTCGCGTAGAGCGGGAGCGGGTTGCCCCCGGTGTTCGTGACCTTCCACGCGTCGTATAGGGTTATGCTGTGTTCGTGAACGCGCGCGCGCTCCTGATCGGCACGGCCCTCGCCATCGCCTGGGCAGGATGCGGCCTCTCGGCCGTCGGCCTGCACGAGGAGCCACCGGGTCCCGCACCGGAGGTCGACGCCCGTGCGAGCGTCCCCGAGACCTCGGCGCCCGATACGACGTTGCCTCCTGTCCCGGGCGCCGGCTCGACGCAGATCCCGATCGCCGACGCCGACGCGGGCGACGCGGGTGACGCCGAGGCGGACGCGAAGCTCGACGCGACCACGGATGCACAGACGGCCCAGCCGTTCGAGATCATCGGGCCCGTGGGTGGTGCCTTCCACGGCGTCACTCCCGGAGAGGTCCTCCCGTGCTCGATTGGGGGCTTCGGCCCCGCGGCTCTGAACGTGAAGAACCTGAGCACCGAGCCCGTCACGCTCGGCTGGGTGAACTACATCTGCAACGAGGACAACTACGGGACGCTCGGCGTGAACCGGCAATACACGCAGCCGACGTACACGGGTCATCGCTGGCGCATCCGGGGCGCCGTGAGCAAAACGATCCGCGGCGACTTCGTGATCGACGCGCCGGGGACGTACACGGTCATCGTGCGCTGACCTGTCACGCCGTTGCTCTTCGGCGCAGACCGCGGCTCGTGCCCTACCTCGTGGAGCGGCCGCTGCTCCGTGCGAACGGCGCGCCGGCCATGTAGTCTCCGGCGCCATGACTTCGAACGAGCGAAACTCCCTGCCGCGCGCGACCGACAAGCTGCTCTTCACGCCCGGACCGCTCACGACGAGCCGCACGGTGAGGCAGGCCATGCTCCGCGACCTCGGCTCGCGTGACGGAGAGTTCATCGGCGTCGTCCGCGAGATCAGGCGTGCGCTGCTCGAGATCGGCCAGGTCAGCGGCGCCTACGAGACCGTGCTCGTCCAGGGGAGCGGCACCTTCGGGAT
Organism: Polyangiaceae bacterium; assembly: GCA_043717125.1. Lineage (GTDB taxonomy): Bacteria > Myxococcota_A > Polyangia > Polyangiales > Polyangiaceae > Labilithrix. The sequence goes on from JAYSXP010000338.1 coordinate 9,232, forward strand.
CGAGTCGGTCATCTCGTCGGCGATCTCGAAGAACGGCAAGCTGCTCGTCGTGGTGAACGGCGCCTACGGCAAGCGCATCGTGCGCATGGCCGAGGTGCACGGCATTCCGGTGACCGTCCAGACCTACGCGGAGGACACGCTGCCGGACGTCTCTGCCGTGGCCTCGGCGCTGGCGAGCGACGGGGCGATCTCACACGTCGCGATGGTGCACTCCGAGACCACCACTGGCCTCGTCAATCCGATCGAGCAGATCGGGCGCGTCGTGCGCGAGGCGAAGCGGAGCTTCATCGTCGATGCGATGAGCTCGTTCGGGGCGATCCCGATCGACGTCGAGCGATGCGCGATCGACTACATCGTCTCGTCGGCCAACAAGTGCATCGAGGGCGTTCCGGGCTTCTCGTTCGTCATCGCGCGCCGAGAGCCGCTCCTCGCGTCGGAGGGCTCGGCACGGAGCCTGAGCCTCGATCTGCATGCGCAGTGGCGCGGCCTCGAGAAGGACGGGCAGTTCCGCTTCACGCCGCCGACGCACGCGCTGCTCGCGTTCCACCAGGCGCTCCGCGAGCTCACCGAGGAGGGCGGCGTCGCGGGGCGCGGCGCACGCTATCGCGCATGCCAGAAGGCGCTCGCCGACGGGATGAAGACGCTCGGCTTCGCCGCGTATCTGCCCCCGGAGCTGCAGGGTCCGATCATCACGACGTTCCGCTATCCGGGCCACGCGAAGTTCGGGTTCGAAGCATTCTACGAGGGCCTCAGTGATCGCGGGTTCGCGATCTATCCGGGCAAGCTCACGAGCGCGGACTGCTTTCGCATCGGGAGCATCGGCCGCATCTTCGAGAGCGACGTGCTGAACCTCCTTGCCGCGATCCGCGACGTCCTCGCGACGATGGGGGTGGACTCGGCGAAGCCCGCCTGACGCGTTCGGGCGGCTCTGCGCCCATCTTCGGGGCGCGAAGAAGATGTTCACGAGAGCGTGCGACGGCGGTCACGCTGCGGCGTGCGCAAAGCTGAAATCATGACTCTAGCTCGCGGTAGCGAAGCGCGCGCCTGAAGGCGTTTCGGACGGGTCTTTCACTTCTTTCGCGCGGCTCACTACCCTGGCCGGATGGGCGGTGTCGGAAGGCTCGTGAAGGCCGCGTTCGTTCTCGCGTGGGTGGCGCTGGCGCGGCCCGCGCTCGCCGAGCCGCCCGTCGTCGAGGTGCAGGAGGTAGCGCCCACCGGCTCGATGCCCAAGGGCGCGACGCTCTCCCACGACGGGACGCGGTTCTACGTCACGAACTTCGGCCAGAAGGACACGAAGAACGTCACCATCTTCGACGCGCACACGCTCGCGGTCGTCGACCAGCTCGACGTGCCCGGCATCATCTGCGAGAGCGCGCTCTCGGTCGACGGCGCGACGCTCTTCATCTCCAACTTCCTCCGCAACTCGGTGATGTTCGTCGATCTCGCGTCGCGGAAGGTCACGCACGAGGTGAAGGCGGGGCAGCACCCGAAGATCCTCGTCGCCTCACCCGACGGCAAGAGCGTGTTCGCCGCGAATTGGATGGGGCAGTCGGTCACGCAGATCGACGTCGCTACCGCGACGGTCGTGCGCACGCTCGATGTCGGCAAGCAGCCGCGCGGCATGGCGATGTCGAGGAGCGGCGTTCTCTACGTCGCGAATTTCTACGGCGACTCGGTCGACGTCTTCGAGGGCAAGAATCTCGAGAAGAAGCACCGTATCCCGGTCTGCAAGTGTCCGCGGCACCTCGCGCTCGCGCCGGACGACAAGACGCTCTACATCTCGTGCCTCAATTTCTCCCAGCTCCACGCGATGGACGTGGCGAGCGAGACGGTCGCTCATCGCGTGCAGATCGGGACCGCGCCGAAGAGCATCAGCGTCTCGAGAGACGGCCGATACGTGTATTCAGCAGACTACGGCGAAAGCCGCAGCGTCTCGATCGTCGACACCGCAGACTGGACGGCGCGCGTCTTCCCCATCCAGGCGATGGACCGCGGGAGTGGCGTGGCGGTGACGCCCGACGGCACGCACGCGCTGGTGACGGGCTGGTACGACGGTCACGTGTACCTCGTGGGCTTCGAGGGCACGGGCGGCCACCCGGAAGACTCGAAGCGACGCATGCGCCGCTGGCAGTTCTCGCCGCGTCATCCCGACCCGGGCGACTGAGCGGGGCGGATCGCTCGCGCCTTCCCCGTGACAGCTGCGCGACGTAACATCGAGCGACCTCACACGATGTCCTCGATCCCTCCGACACCCTACCGTTCCGCAGACGTGCGGCCCTCTGCCTCCTGCATGCTCTGCGGCATCGCAGGGCTGCCAGGCTCCACGTGCGCGACGTGCGCTGTCCCCCTCCCGTCGACCGAAGAGGCCGCGCGTGTGCTGCGCGATCCGCTATGCCCGCGATGCAACGTGCCGATGCTCGCCATCGCGCCGGACGTCACCTCGGTGTTGCATGTCTGCGAGCGCTGCCACGGGATGTTCGTTCCACCTCGGGCGTGGAACGTCGTGCTCACCTCACCCGAGTACGTCGAGGAGCTCGAGGCAAAGCTGCCACCCCACCCGCTGGCGCCCGGCGCGCTCGTCGCTTCCGTGAGCTGTCCGGTCTGCGCGCGCGAGATGGATCGCATGAACTTCGCCGCGTTCACGGACATCCTCGTGGACACGTGTACCGCGCGCCACGGCATCTGGCTCGATCCGGGGGAGGGCGGCGCGGTCATACGGTTCACGAAGCTCCGCGAGCAGGTGGGCGACGAAGCGGTACGCCGAGAGGCCGAGGTCGCCGCGATCCGCGAGCGGGCCGCGTTCGTGAGGCATGAGAACGACGACGACCAAGGGGGGGCGGTCCTGGCGAGGCTGGCGCCGCGACGGGTCGAGAGCCGCAGGGGCCCGCCGCCGTGGCCAGTCGCGCTGCTCTTCCTGGTCGCGGCAGTCTTCACGCTGAGCGGTGTGTTCCAGGCACGATGCGGTACGGCGATGAAGCGTGCGGCCCCGGGCACGCCTCAGTCCGCGGTCGATCGCAACGCCGCGGAGTCAGAACGCGAGATCAGCAAGTGAGCCCGTGTGCGAGAGGTCCTGAGGTGGGCCGACGCATTGCGACGTCGGCCACGCTCGCGGCGGCGGCATCGAAGATCGCGATCACGCGGCCTTTGCTGCGCTCCACGCGGCCGATCGAGGGCGCCCAGCTCGACGGCCATGAGATGCATCACGCGTGCCTCCGAGCGGCGGTTCCCGCGTGATCCACCTCGAGAGCTCAGGCCGGGCTGCCGGAGCGTCGTGGCCGGAACTTTCCGCTCCGCCGGGGCCGGCAGAGGTGCCGGAACCCGCCTTTTCCAGTGCCGGCGGCTCTCGAGCCGTGGACCCGGCTTTTGCATGAAGGAGGGTGTGGAACGAGAAGATTCGGGTGTCATCGACCTCTTCGCTCTGAACTCGCGCGCGCGGGCCGCCGCCGCCACGACCGCCGCGGTCCCTCGCGACCTCTACAGCGCGCAACCGCCCGCGTGCACGACGGACCTCTACGCCGGACCGAGCGAGCACGAGCTCGGCAGCCAGGAATACGGCGACGACAATCCGTTCGCGCCCGATCTGAAGGCGAGGAAGAAGAAGCTCATACTCTTCAGTGGCGGCGCTGCCGCGTTGCTCGCGCTCGTCGTGATCTTCGCGTCTTCGGGCAGCTCGACCGCCGAGCCGACGAAGGCCTCCGCGGCGGCTGCCGCTCCTGCTCCGCCGCCGCCCGCCGCGACGATCGCGGCGCCGGTGGTCATCCCGCCGCCGGCTCCCGTCGCGACGCAGGCACTGCCCGCGCCCCCGACGACCGGCGCGACGACGAGCTCGAAGCCCCCGCCGAAGGCAGCGGGTCGCGCGCCCGCCGCGAAGTCGCGCACAACTGCCGGCGGTGTGAAGCTCACGAAGATTCAGAGCGCCGGCGTCGCGAACTGAAAGAGATCGGCCGCGGCGCGAGACACGAAGTTCGTACCCGTACAAACTTCAGGCGCGCGGCTCTAGGGCGAGCACTGCTGGTCGTCCGCCGAGGTACGACCGCGGGGTAGAACGCACGTGGTTCCGGCCGGGCAGCCCGC
>JAYSXP010000339.1:0-1492 GCA_043717125.1 Polyangiaceae bacterium
GAACTGGCTCACCAATCCGGGGCTAAGCTGGTGAGATTAGGCATACTCTGGAGTACTTTAGAGCAAAGCGGCAAGGAGCAGTATACCGGCTGGTATTTACAGGCCCTGGATTACGCCATCGAGCAGGCTCGACAGCAGGGGCTACGGGTGCTGGTAACCTTTTCTCAAACACCTTGCTGGGCATCGGCTGACCCGAAAAAACAGTGCGGCGGCAGCCGACCGGATTACAATGTCTGGTATCCACCGGCGCATCCCGAAGACCTGGCAGGCGCTTTCAGGCTTGTAATGCAACGTTACGGCTCACAGGTCCAGGCCTGGGAGATCTGGAATGAACCGAATCTGGCCCAATTCTGGGGGAACATGCCTCCTGATGCCGCAGCTTACGTTTCCCTGCTTAAAACGGCTTACCAGGCCGCTAAAGCGGTCAACCCCGGCTCTGTAATACTGGGGGGGTCTCTTTCGGGGAGCGATCTTAATTATTTGAAGGCGATGTACCAGGCCGGAGCTAAAGATTATTACGATGCTTTAGCCCTTCATCCTTATAGCGATACGGATCCTCCTGATAATTGCGAGGATTTGCGGGCTAGCTTCCTGTGTGGAGTGTCTCTTATTCACAATACAATGTTAGGCCAGGGAGATGCCAGGCCTGTATGGATCACTGAAATAGGCTGGAGCAGCTATACCGGTAAAGGTGGGGTCGGAGAGGAGGACCAGGCAGCCTATTTAAAACAAGCCTTTGAAACTTTAAAGTCTTGGGATTTTGTACCGGTAGCGATCTGGTATAACCTGATAGACCGGCCCTTTGATGACCCAGGCTATAGTCTTTACGATAAAGAAACCTTTTACGGGCTTTACACAGCGAAACTCCAATCAAAACCGGCGGCCCAGGAGTTTCGTAAAATTAGTTTACCCTGATCAAGCTAGAATAGTTAGTGACTATTTGAAAAGAAGTAAAGCCGACTTAAACCAGAAACCGTTAAGCTGATAGTAGTCAGCTAAATCAGCCTTTCATTCGTCTCAGAACGAGCCGCAGCCCGCCCCCGGTTGGGCTGCCACAGACCCTGGAGGAGATAAGACGCATCAAAGGCGGCCACCATCTCCCTCGTAGCATCTTTTGAGCCGCCTATCGAGACAATTACCTCGTAATCCCCGGCGGGCATGGTCTGGTCGGCCAAGGTTTTGAGCAACCGCCGGACCGATTCGCAGCGCTGGTAAGTCGGAATGACTGCGTTTATTTTAAAATATCCTGGACATATCCTGATGCTACCTAGCACTCACCGGGTATAGTTACTGGTCCTGCTCAGTCAGGGTCAGCTACCCAGATAAACAAGATTAAATTTATTCAAGAAAATGCTGACAAAGATGAGCAGCAACAAAGGAATAAGGAAGGTTAACCATAGCCTCAAGTGGCCGGCCAATTTCCCCTGGAAATGTCCTAGCAGTTCTTTAAGAAAGATGGTTATAATTAATAGGGCACTTGCAACGACAGCCA
>JAYSXP010000340.1:0-13221 GCA_043717125.1 Polyangiaceae bacterium
AAGGGCGCCGCCGACGCGGGCGCCGCGGCCGATGCTGGTCCCGCTGCTCCCGCCACCCCCGCGTACACCGCAGATACCGATCCCGAGCGTCCGCAGCTCAACACGTCGAGCGCGTTCAACCGCGGCGGCGACCCGATCCCGGCGATCTCTGGCGAGGCCTCGCAGGCCGTCACCGGGTTCTCGTTCGGCACCGCGAAGGCCGGCGACGTGACGTCCGACCCGATCCGCACCGACGACGGCTTCCTCGTGGTCCAGCTGAAGGACCTGAACCCCGCGACCAAGGAGCTCTTCGACAAGGAGCGCGACCCGTACATGCAGGCGCTCCTCTTCGCGAAGAAGGCCGAGGCGCTCGGCAACTACACGCGCCGCATGCGCGAAGCCGCGAAGGCCGAGATCAAGATCGACGAGAACAACGTCCTCGGCGCGAAGTCCGACGCCGGCGTGGCCCGCGAAGAGGAAGACGAGGGGCCGTAGGTCGTGTGCAACGCACACGACACAGCCCCCCGAAGGTCGGCCAGGCCCGCCGTATGAGCGCGGTCAGCGAGCGCCCGTTCGAGATCACGACACTGGCCAATGGCCTGCGCGTCGTCGTCGCATCGCAGCCACACATCAGCCGCGCGCACGTCGCCCTGTACGTGCGCGTCGGCTCGCGCTTCGAAGCTCCCCCGACGAACGGGCTCAGCCACTTCCTCGAGCACATGCTCTACCGAGGGACGCCCGCCCTCGAGACGGCCCACCAGGTCAACCACGCGTTCGAGAGCCTCGGCGGTTATCTCTACGCCGCGACGCAGACGGACTTCGGCGTCTTCTCCGTGACGGCACCGGCCGAGTCGGTCGCCGAGACGAGCCGGCTCTTCGGCGACGTCCTCGCGAACCCGACGTTCAACGACATCGAGATCGAGAAGGGCATCGTCTGCGAGGAGATCCTCGAGGACCTCGACGACGACGGCCGCCAGGTCGACGCGGACAACCTCTCGCGTGCGCTCATCTACCCGACGCACCCGCTCGGCTACACCATCACCGGCGACGAGAAGCGTGTCCGCTCGTTCGATCGCCCGATGCTTCGCGCGCACCACGCGCGGCACTACAATGCCGCCAACAGCGTCCTTGCGTTCTCTGGTGCGGTCACGCACGCGGAGGGGCTCGCGCTCGCGGAGCGCTGCTTTTCAGGGCTAGCGAAGGGTGAGCCGGTCAAGACCGACGCTCCGACGCACACCCAGAAGAAGCCGCGCCTCCAGATCGTCGAAAACGTCTCGAGCCAGACGGAGCTGCGCGTGTGCTTCCGCGCCGTGCCCGAGGCGTCCGAACATCGCCCCGCGATGGACATGCTCATGCGCATTCTCGACGACGGTATGTCGACGCGGCTCTATCACCGCATCTGCGATTCGAAGGGTCTCTGCTACGACGTGGGCGCCTCGTTCGACGGCTACGAGGACGACGGCGTGCTCGACTTCATGGCCGGTGTGCAGCACACCCGCACCTCGGTCGTGACGCGCGAGATCCTCGAGCTCCTCTGCGACCTCGCGACCAAGGGCCCGACAGAGGCCGAGCTCGACAAGGCCAAGCGACGCAACGCGTGGGAGATCCGCACGGTCTTCGATTCGCCGGAGGAGCTCGCCGGCTTCTACGCGGGCGGACTGCTCTTCGATCGCTTCGAGACGCCCGAGGCGCGCCTCGCCGCGAACACCGCGGTCACCACGAAGGACGTCCGCGAGATGTGCCAGCTCCTCGCGCAGCCCGATCGCCTCAACGTGCTCGCGGTCGGCCTCCTCGACGACGGCGAGGACGAACGCCTCGAAGGCGTGGTCAAGGGCTTCAAGGGCCCGCGCTGAAGACGCTCCTCCCCGTCAGCGGAAGGGGCCTGTCGACGCACTCTCGACGATGCGTACGTGAACACGCTGCGGGAGCTTCGCTGCGAGCTCGAAGGCCTCGACGAAGTCCTTCGCGTACCACTCGGTGAGTCCGCAGCCCGAGCAGATCCACGCTTCGAAGCTCCCCACCGCGGCGCGATAGCTGTTGTTCTCCGCGACGACGAGCGTGCTCGCGGGAACCGCGAAGGTGGTGACGACGAGCGGGACGATGCCGTTCGGCGCGTCGTGCGACGGCTGACACAGCTGGTCGACGACGTACAGCTTGCCGCACGCACACTTCGGGCAATGGCCGGAGCTCTTCATGAGGAGCAATCTACCGGGAGCGCGGTCTGCCCGTTCGACCTCAACCTGATTTGATCGTGAGCGCATCCTGAGCAGACGAGCCACGCGCCCGCGCTGCTCTACCGTGTAGCGCGATGACCGTTCAGATCGCTGGTTCCATCGGCCCATTCCTCGACAACGTGCAGCAGCGCCAGGTCGCCGTCATGGTGATGGCGACGTGCGAGGTCGCCCCGAGCGGGCCGGTCTCCGATCCCTCGCAGCTCGATCAACACGTGCAGATGCAGCTGCTCCGTGCAATCCGCGACGTCATCGGCCGGAAGATGGAGAGCCAGGAGATGACGTTCCGCCACCTCGGCACCGGGGACGTCGCCGCGGCGGTGCCGGAGATCATCGCCGCGTCCGGGCTGCAGCAGAACGGCATCGGCGTCGGCAATCTCGCGATGGCGTTCGGCATCGACGGGCATCCGCCGCACGTCGCCCCGGCCCCTCCCGCCGGTGCGCAGCACAACCTCGCCGCCGGCACCTTCGACATGGGCGGAGGTCAGGAGTTGCACCTCAAGATCGACGGCAAGACGCCCGAGGGCTATCTCAAGGACAAGGCCTCGAGCATGATCTGGGGCTGGATCATCGGGGCGGTGATCATCGGCATCATGCTGATCACCGGCATCGGGTTCGGCATCTACATCTACGTCGCCGCCAAGGACACCTCCTCCCCCGCGAGCGCGGCGAAGGCAGCCGCCGCCGCGAAGTGGGACGGCAAGTCGACCTTCGAGTGCGGGGGCAACGACATCGTCGCGATCCACGGAGTCACCGCGACGGCGGGCGTGAAGGCTGCGGGAAACTGTCAGCTCACGATGACGGAGGTGAACATCACCGCCCCGGTCGGCATCGAGGCAGGCGCCAACGCGAAGGTCGTCATGACGGGCGGCAGCATCACCGCATCCGGCAACTCGGTCGTCGCCTCCGCGAGTGCCAAGGTCGATCTCGTCGGCACGAAGGTGAGCGGCAAGTCCAGGTCGAGCGCCGCCGCGAAGATCACCGGCGCTCCCTGAGGGAGCCATCGGAGCCTGGCGGAAAATCGCACCGATTCGGCTACGCCTTTCGAGGTGAGTTCTACACCTCGGACACGTACATCCTTCAAGAGGTCCGCAGGGTGCTCGGCAACTACAAGAACAGAGCGCGGCTACCGTGAGTTGGAGAAGTGCTCGAGGAGGAGCGGTGTCAGCGCCGCCGGCTCGGTCCAGTGGACCATGTGTCCCGCCTCCGGCAGCTCCGCGCGCGTCAGGGTCGTGAACGCCGCCAGCCTCTCGCTCTCGTCGGGCGGGTGATAGCCGCGCGGGCCTCCCGACACGAAGAGCACCGGGCATGTCACCTTCTTCGCGAACTCGACGAACAGCTTCGCGAAGAACGGCATGGGCGCGGTCGTGCGGTGGAGAGCGTCGAAGTGCCAGGCGATGAGCCCTTCACCCGCGTCCGCCGCGAGGTGAGGGAGCCGGTGCTCGAGCACCTCCTTCGGCACGTTCGGATGACTCGCGGCCAGCCTCCGTAGCGCCTCCTCTTCGGAGAACGCGGGCCGGCCCTGGTCGCCGCGCATGCGCGACGCGCGGACCTGATCGATCCAGCTGCGCATCCGGGTTGGCCCGAGCTCGAACGGGTTGTCGGGCGGACCGATGCCCTCAAGGATCGCTAGCCGGGCCACGCGCTCCGGATACGTCCCCGAAAAGAGCGTGGAGATCGTGCCGCCCATCGAATGACCGACCAGCGCGACCGGCTCGCCCGGCGAGAGCGCATCGATGAGGTCGGCAAGGTCGAATACGTAGTCGACGAAGTGGTAGTAGCTGCCCGCGGGCGCGCGAGCTCCGTCGCCGAAGCCGCGCATGTCGGGAGCAAGCACGCGCACGCCTCTCGCAGCGAGCGCGGGCGCGACGAGATCCCACGTCCCTGCCGCGTCCATGAAGCCGTGCACGAGCACGACCGTCCGCACAGCGAGTGCGGCATCGGCGCCGGCCTGCGCTGGCCACTCGAGCACGCGATGCTCGAGACCGTTGGCTCGTACACGGAGCGTGCTGTATCGACGACGCGCGGAGCTGTTCATCGCTGGAACACTGGGGACGCACAGCGTACTCTGGCGAGCGACCCATGGCGCACACGATCACGCTCATCCCGGGGGATGGCATCGGACCCGAGGTCGCCGACGCGACCCGAAGAGTCCTGGCAGCTTCCGGCGTGACGATCGAGTGGGAGGTCCAGGAGGCGGGCGCGGCCATCGCCGAGAAGCGCGGCACCACCCTCCCGGACGAGGTCCTCGTCTCGATCCGCCGCAACAAGGTCGCGCTCAAGGGGCCGATCGGCACGCCCATCGGCAACGGCTTCCGCTCGGTGAACGTCACGCTGCGCCAGTCGCTCGAGCTCTACGCCAACGTGCGCCCCATCCGCAGCCTACCCGGGATCGAGCCGCGCTTCGAGGGCACGGACATCGTCATCGTCCGCGAGAACACCGAGGACCTCTACGCCGGCCTCGAGCTCATGATCATGCCGGGCGTCGCGCAGTCCATCAAGCTCATCACCGAGAAGGCTTGCACCCGGATCTGCGAGTACGCGTTCGACTACGCCCAGAAGATGAATCGCAAGCGCGTCTCCGTCGTCCACAAGGCGAACATCATGAAGCTGTCGGACGGCTTGCTCCTCGAGTCCTTCCGGAAGGTCGCGCTCCGCTATCCGCGAATCGAGCCGTTCGAGATCATCGTCGACGCCTGCGCGATGCACATGGTGAGGAACGCCAACAAGCTCGACGTCATCGTGACCGAGAACCTCTATGGCGACATCCTGAGCGACCTCGGCGCCGGCCTCGTGGGGGGCCTCGGCATCGTCCCGGGCGCGAACATCGGGCTCGAGTGCGCGGTCTTCGAGGCCGTCCATGGCTCGGCCCCCGACATCGCCGGCCAGGGCATCGCCAACCCTACGGCGCTCATCCAGAGCGGCGTCATGATGCTCCACCATCTCGGCGAGCACGTCGCCGCGACGAAGATCGAGAAGGGGCTCCTCGCCACCTTCGACAGCGGCGTGCGCACGTTTGATCTCGGCGGCCAGGTCGGCACCGAGGAGTTCACGAGAATGCTGTGCGAGGCGATCGGTCGTACCTGAGCCGTGAACGAGCACGACGCTCTCGTCTTCCTGCTTTCGCTCGCCGTGCTTCTCGGCGTCGCGCGCCTTCTCGGTGAGGGTGCGCGTGCGCTCGGCCTGCCGCTCGTCGTCGGCGAGATCCTCGCCGGTGTCCTCCTCGGCGCGACGGGGCTCCGCCGTATCGCCCCGGCGGCCCATGCGTTCTTGCTTCCGCAGGGTACGCCGGCATCGATGCTCTCGGGCTACACGACGGTCGCCGTCGTCCTCTTGCTCGTCGTCGCAGGCCTGGAGGTCGACCTCGAGATCGTGAAGCGGCGAGGCCGAAGCGCGCTGCTCATCGCAACGTTCGGCATGCTCATGCCGCTGCTCGGCGGCTTCGTGATGGGCTACCTGGTTCCGGATTCGGTGCTCGTCCATCCGGAGCAGCGCGCGCTCTTCGCGATCTTCATCGGTGTGGCCCTCTCCATCTCGGCGCTTCCCGTCATCGCCAAGACCCTGCTCGATCTCGGTCTCTTCAAGACGGACATCGGGCTGCTCGTCATGACGGCCGCGATGATCAACGACCTCGTCGGGTGGGTCGCATTCAGCATCCTGCTGGGCCCCATGCGCGGCGGCGCCGTCGACCTCGGCAAGCTCGCGACGACCATCGGCGTCGCCCTGCTGTTCGGCGCGGCGTGCCTCTTCGTCGGTAGGCGCCTCGTCGACGCCGTCCTCGCACGCATCGAGAAGCAGGCCGATCTCGCGCCGGGCCGCATCCTCTCGCTGCTCATCGTCGTCGCCATCCTCGGCGCGAGCGTGACGCAGGCGATCGGCATTCACGCCGTGCTCGGCGGCTTCATCGTCGGCGTCACGGTCGGCGGCTCGCCGCGGCTCCGCGAGCGCACACGCCAGACGATTCAGCAGTTCGTCACCAATGTGTTCGCGCCGGTGTTCTTCGCGGCCGTCGCGCTTCGGGTCGACTTCCTCGCGAACTTCGACGTCGTGCTCTGCCTCGTGGTCTTCGTCGTCGCGTCCGTGGCGAAGGTCGTCGGCTGCAGCGTGGGCGCGCGTATCTCGGGGATGCCCTGGCGCGAATCGCTGGTCGTCGGCTTCGGCCTGAACGCGCGCGGCGCGATGGAGATCATCCTCGCGCTGCTCGCGCGTGACGCCGGGCTGGTCGACGACCGCGTCTTCGTGGCGCTGGTGACGATGGCGATCGGCACCTCGCTCATCGCCGGGCCGATGATGAAATGGCTTCTTTTCGCGCCGCGCAGGGGCACGCCCGGCTCCGTGCGCGGTGGCGTCGGCACGGAGGACGCCGCGTCTCTCGTGCGTACCGGCGCTTTCATCCCCTCGCTCACGGCGGCGTCGTCGGCGCGTGCCATCGAAGAGCTCGGGCACGCTTTGCGGGGCGCGATCGGCGACCTCGTCGAGCCGGCGCTCATCGCGGTGCTCGAACGCGAGATGATGGCGCCGACCGGCCTCGGCGACGAGGTCGCGATTCCGCACGCGGCCGTGCCCGGGCTCCAGCGCCCGGTGGTCGCGCTGGGGCTCTCGCATGACGGGATCGACTTCGACGCTCCGGACGGCCGAGCCGCCCGGATCGTCTTCCTGCTGCTGCTACCCCCCAGGGCCTATGAGCGCGAGGTGAGGGTCCTCGCCGCCCTTGCGCGCTCGGTGTTCGACGAGCCCGCGCGCCGAGCGCTCATGACGGCCACGTCAGCGGACGAAGCGGTGAAGCTGCTCGGCGAGCACGCGCAGCGGATCACCGCCGCTGCGCAGGCGTCCGGGCCGCGAATGGCCAGCCTCACCGACATGTGACAGCGCGCGCCGATCGCGCTAAGTGCGGGACGTGCTTCTAGCGACGTGGAACGTGAACGGAGTCAGGGCGCGCTCGCAGCGCCTCGCGGAGTGGCTGGCCGAGCGTCAGCCGGACATCGTGTGCTTGCAGGAGCTCAAGATCGTCGAGACGAATTTCCCGCATCTCGAGCTGCGGGCGTCGGGCTATCACGCGATCATTGCGGGGCAGCAGAGCTGGAACGGCGTCGCGGTGCTCGCCAAGGAGCGACCCGAGATGCTCATGCGCGAGCTGCCCGGAGCCTCAGCGGCAGGCGCACGATTCGTGGTCGCCAAGGTCCACGGCATCGAGGTCGCGAGCGTCTACATCCCGAACGGCAAGACGCTCGCTCACGCAGACTACAAGGTGAAGCTCGCGTGGCTCGAGAGCCTCGCGCTGCACGTCGAAGAACGGTCACGCAGCGGGAGCGACGTGCCGCTGCTCGTCGGTGGCGATTTCAACGTCTGTCCGACCGACCTCGACTCGTACGGGGGCGCACGCTTCAAGGGCCACATCTTCCACACCGACGAGGAGCGCGCGCTCATCGCACGCCTCCGCGGCGCAGGGCTCGTCGACCTCTACCGCTCGAAGTACCCGGAGACGATTGGCTTCTCGTGGTGGGACTACCGCGCCGGCTCGTTCCACAAGAACGAGGGCATGCGGCTCGACATGCTGTTCGCGAGCCCCTCGCTTGCGGCACGCGTGAAGGACGTCTTCGTCGACCGTGACTACCGCAAGAAGGGCAAGACCGGTGCGATCCCGAGCGACCACGCCCCTGTGATCGCCGTTTTGGAGGATTGAGGCCGGTGGTGGAGGGGAGCGGGCCTCTCCCACGTGCACGGAAGCGGCGAGACATCGGTCGGTCGCGAGACGGTGGCTGCGCCGAGTAGGGGCCCACTCGACCAGGCGTCGGACGATCCTCGGCCGCAGGAAGTGGGAACGAGGCGCCGGGAAACGTCCCGATGCGAAGCCAAACGGCGACTTGCGTGTGTGAGAGGCCCGCTCCCCGGAGCCGCGGCCTAGTAGCGTTCCTTGGGCTCTTGCTGCGCGGTCACGACGACGGCCGGGAGCACTTCTTTCACGAAGCGATCGCGCACCTCGCGGGCTCGGGCCTCGTCGTCACGCGCCGGGACGGCGACGCCCACCACGAGACAGGCCTTGTCCCACGCGGGGTACGAAGCCCACGCCGCAGCGTACGACTCGCGCGACAGCACCGTCGCCGTCTTGGCGTAGAGAGGATCGACCTCGACGATCGCGATCCTCTTCGGGACCGGTGGAGGTGCTGGCTCCCCTCTGGCCGGCCGCACGAGCGGCGCCGCGGGGATCGTCCACGGAAACGCCCCAGGTGCATCGTGGCGGAGGTCGACCTCGAACGCCTCGACCCACGGCATCGCCCACGATTCGAAGCTCTTCGAGCACGCGCCCTCGACCGTGTTGTCGTCGACGTGCGTGACGAACCCCGCGACGATCGCGTGATGCGATTTGCCGTAGCGGAAGCCGACGAGCCCCGGCACGGTCAAAAAGCGCACGCGCGTCCAGTTCCCGCCGTCGGGAAGCTGGATGACGACGCTGTTCTGCTTGTCCGTCTTCGGCGCGAGCGGCGCGGTGCGCAGCTGCTCGAGCGCGGCCGCGTGTCCGTCGCCGCCCGGGCCTCCCTGGGCCGGCTTGCCGTCGTCCTTCGGAGGGGGCGCCGGAGCGACGGGCTTCGACGGGATCGCGGAGGTCGAGCATGCAGAAGCCGCCGAGGCGAGCCCCGCAAGGAGTGCGCCGCCGAGCGATCGCCTGGAATACCGGAAAAAAGAACGGACGAGCTCGTGAAACAGCACCATCTCCAGTGTTGGACGAAACGCGAACCTTGGCCATTCGATTCGGTATTCTCGGCCACGCTTGGACGCAAAAGCCGCACCCGCAGAACCCCGCTCGAAAGCCGCCGGCACATCGGAGAGCACACGCGCCACGCTCGACAGCCTTCGCGCGTCGCTCCGCTCGGTCGTCCAGGGCAAAGATGACGTCATCGACCTCCTCCTGGTCGGGCTCCTCGGGGCCGGACACGTCCTGGTCGAGGACGTTCCCGGCGTCGGAAAGACCACGCTTGCGAAGGCGCTCGCCCGCGCGCTCGACGTCACGTTCACGCGCGTTCAATTCACGCCCGATCTCCTCCCCACCGACATCCTCGGCTCGCAAGTTTTGAACCCGAAGGACGGCTCCTTCGCGTTCCACACCGGCCCCGTCTTCACCAACGTGCTGCTCGCCGACGAGATCAACCGCGCCTCGCCGCGCACGCAGTCCGCGCTGCTCGAAGCGATGAACGAGGCGCAGGTCAGCATCGACGGCATCACGCGTCCGCTCCCCTCCCCGTTCTTCGTGATCGCGACACAGAACCCCTCCGACTACCAGGGCACGTACCCACTCCCGGAGGCGCAGCTCGATCGCTTCCTCCTGCGCATCGGCGTCGGGTATCCGTCCGCGGCCGCCGAGCTCGCGATGCTCTTCGCTCGCCAGTCCGCCGATCCGCTGGCGAAGGTCACCGCCGTCTGCGACCGCGACACTGTCGTGCGCATCCAGCGCGAGGTCCGCGAGGTCGAGATGAAGGACGCCGTCGCCGCGTACCTGCTCGCCATCGTCCAGCGAACCCGCCAGACAGCGCCGCTCGAGCTCGGCATCAGTCCGCGCGGCGCGCTCGCCTTTTTCCGCGCGGCCCAGGCGCGCGCCCTCCTCCAGAACCGCACCTACGTCAGCCCGGACGACATTCACGCGCTCGCCGCGCCGGTACTGGCGCACCGCGTGCAGCTGACGACGCAGGCGCGCTACGGCGGCGTGACTGCCGAGGCCGCCATCGCGGACGTGGTGCGCGACGTCCCGGTCCCCACGTGAGCCGCCACCCGCGATGAAGTCATGAAGATCGACTTCGCGCGGCTCAATCACATCCTCATTCCCAAGGGAAAGGAGGAGCGTGATCGCTTCCGTGATTCGCGGCTCGGACGCGTGCTGATCCCGCTCGTCGCTATTTTTTGGGGCTCGCTCACCGACGAGGGGCGCTCGCTCGTCCTCGTCACGTTCATCGTCGGCGCGGTCAGCATCGACGTCCGAAATACCGCCGGCTACGTCTTCTTTTCGGTGCTCGCGGGCGTCATCGGTGGCTCGCTCGCCGCCGCCCTTCGGCTCCGTGTCCAGGACATGACGCTCACGGTCGACGCCCCGCGACGCGTCACCGTCGGCGAGCCCGTCACCTTCACGATCGCGTGCGCGCGATCGGAGGCGCAGACCGTCACATCCAGCACGCCGCGGCACCCGGTGCGCGTCCGCGGGCCGTTCTTGCCCTGGGACGGTACCTGGCTCGACGAGGCGCCCGCCGAGGTCATCGTCGACGACAGCGGCCCCGCGCTCAGCAAGATGCGCGCGAAGTTCGTCGCGCGCGGTCTCCACCATCTCGACGCCTTCACCGCGGCAGCCGTCGCGCCCGGCGGTCTCGCGTGCGGACCTCGACGCTCGAGCGACGCCGTGAAGCTGCACGTCGTCCCGCGCGTTGCCAACGTCGTCCGCCTGCCCTTCACCATCGCGGCGCGCCACCAGCCCGGCGGCGTCGCGCTCGCATCGAAGAGCGGCGAGGCGATGGATCTCCTCGGCGTGCGGCCCTATCGACCCGGAGACCCCGTTCGCGACCTCCACGCGCGCAGCTGGGCGCGCACCGGCATCCCGGTCGTGCGCGAGTACCAGCAAGAGTACTTCACGCGGGTCGGCGTCGTGCTCGACACCGACGTCGAGGACACAGACCGCCTCGAGGCAGCGATCGAGCTTGCCGCCGGGGTGGTCGCCCACCTCTCCCGCGGTGAGGCGCTGGTCGACGTGCTCGTCGTCGGCGACAACGTCCACGAGCTCACGCTTGGGCGCAGTCTCGGCACGCTCGACCAAGCGCTCGAGCTGCTCGCGACCGTCGAGCGCGGCCCGACCCTCGCGGCGTCGCCGTTGCTCGGGCGCCTCGAGCCCTACCTCGGGCGCCTCTCGACCGTCGTCGTCATCGCGCTCGCCGAGGGCGCGGAGCGTCGCGCGCTGCAGCAAGGAATCACGGGCCGCGGCATCGCGTGCACGACGCTGCTCGTGGACGACGAGCTCACCAAGAAAATCAACGCGCATACCGAGCTCGCGTGGACCGCAACGGGCGTCGGGTCGATGCCCGCGAAGAGGGCCTCGTGAACGCTCGCTTTCTCTTGCGGCCGGGCGCGCTCGTGCTCGTCCGCCTCGCGCCGGCGGCAGCCGCGGGCCTGCTCCTCGCGGTGACGGCGGCGACGACGCAGCTCATCCCACTCGCGCGAGGGATCGCCATCGCGCTCATCATCGCGTCGACGCTCGTAGCCTTGCTCCCGAAGCGCAACGACGTGAAGACCCACGGGAGCGTCACAGCCGCCGTGATCGCCGTCGCCGCCACGGGGCAGACACGCACGGGCCTCGAGTACGAGATCGGCGCCGCGCTGTTCGCGCTGCTCGTGCTGGCATGCCTTCGCGCTCCGCTCGTGGCCGCGCGCCTCCGCGCATCGAAGCAGGCAGTCACCACCCCAGGACCATGGCGGAGCGGCGCGCTCGCCGCGCTCGTCGTCGTCAGCGTCACGATTGCGGCGTCCCTCGTGCTCACTCTGCCCCGCCTCAGCGCGATCGTCGAGCGAGAGGTCCAGCGCCTCGCCGGAAACGCTGCCCTCAGCGAGGAGGACCAGGTCGGCTTCAACACGAAGCTCCGCATCGGCTCGCTCCGCGGCATGCTCCAGCGCAATCGTGTCGTGATGCGCGTGAGCGGAGAGCGCGTCGAATACCTCCGCGGCGCCGTGCTCGATCGTTACGACCTGCGCGTCTGGTCGAGCACGCTGTCGGCGACGATGCCGGTGACGGCGAACGCGCCCGAGGAGCAGGCCACGACGACGATCGAGGTGTCCCGCGCGGCTCTCGCGGGACGCAACGTCGATCCGCGCTGGTTCCTCCCGGACGATGCCTGCGATCTGCGCACGAGCTCGGGAAGGCTCGCCTTCGATGTGCACGGAACCGCGCATCCCCTACCGGCCAACGAGGCGCGCGAGATCTCGTTCCGTCGCGCCGCGGGCGGAAGCTGCGCGACCCCGCCGGCTCCCCGCCTGGTCCCGCAACGGATCGACATCGGCGTGGCGGCCAAGATTCACGACGAGCTTCTCCCCACCGCGCTGGCCTGGACGCACGACGCGACCTCGCAGCGTGAAGCCCTCGAGGCGATCATGCGGGAGCTCTCGCACTACCCGTACTCGCTCGACGATCGCCGCGAGGGACGCGTCGACCCCGTCGTGGAGTTCCTCCAGAAGCGCGAGGGCGGGCACTGCGAGCTCTTCGCGTCCTCGATGGCGCTGCTTGCGCGGACCATCGGCATCCCCACGCGCATCGCGGTCGGCTACCGCGTCGACGAGGTCAACGCGATCACCGGCGTTTCGGTGGTACGCGACCGCAACGCGCACACCTGGGTAGAGGCGTTCGTCGACGGCCGCTGGCAGTCGTTCGACCCGACGCCGCTCAGCGAGCTGGGCGTGCGGACGCGTCCGACCCGCTGGGAGCACCTGAGCGAGGCGCTGTCTTTCGCGTTCGATCGCACGATCGCCTTCGTCATGAACATCGGGCTCGCGCGCGCCGGCATCTTCTCGGGTGTCATGGCCGTGGTGCTCATTCTCGTACGGCGCTTCATCCAGCGGCGGCGCGGCGCGGGAGGAAGCAAGATCACGCCGACGTCGAAGCCACTACCCGCTTTCGAGTCGCTCGCCACCGCGCTCTCCCGCGCGGGGTGGGAGCGCGTGCCCTCGGAGCCCCTCGAGCGCTTCGCCAGGCGCGTCGACGCCGCCGGCGAGCCGTGGTCTACCGAGGTGGCGGAGGCGCTCCTGCGCTACGCCGAGCTCCGCTACGGCGGCGTCGGCGAAGAGCGTACGATCGCTTCACGCCTCGACGAGCTCGCGCGCAAGCTCACGCCGATCGCCTAGTTCCGTCGGCCTGAAGTCCGGCCATCGGTCGTGGTCGTGGTCGTGGTCGTGCGCGTGCGCGTGCGCGTGCGCGTGCGCGTGCGCGTGCGCGTGCGCGATTGAAGGCAACCGCCAGGGCGAGGCGGCCGATGTCCGGCCATGAGCG
>JAYSXP010000035.1:0-7248 GCA_043717125.1 Polyangiaceae bacterium
CGCTCGAGCGAGTCGAGGACGCGCGCCGCAGCGGCGTCGATCGCGCTCACCGCGCCGTCGTAGAGCGCACGGATCTGGGCGATGTCGGCGGCGTCGGGCGGCGCTGCCTCTCCGAGGCCGACGGGTTTGTGATACTTGAAGCGCCCGCGATACGAGGGCTCCGTGTATTTTGCATAGAACGGCGCCGGTGCGGCGTACGGAAAGTGCGCGGTCGAGAAGAAGACCGTGAGGAAGAACGGCCTGTCCTTCAGGGCGTGGAGCGCCTTCGCGACGTCGTCGGCGAGGAGCATCGGGTCGGCGGCGTCGTTCAGCTCGCGCATGACCGGGAAGAGGCGCCGGCCGAGGTGAGAGTGGAGGAGCGGCAAGAGCGGCGTCTCGCGCTCGAGCGCGCGCTGGCGAACGAGCTGCCGGAAATCGAACGACGGCGTGTCTACGCGTTCGAACCCGAGGTCGATGCGTCCGAAGATGTCCCCCGCGTAGTCGCTCACTACGCCGGTCGCGTATCCGGCGGCGGCGAGCCGCGCAGGCAGCGCGTCGAAGCCGTGCGCGCGCTCCTCCCAAGTCGGGAACATCGAGCGGATGCCGTGATGATGCGAGTGCCGCCCGCTGAGGATGCTGACCCACGAGGGAAACGTGCGCGGGATCGACACGTACGCGCGATCGAAGCGTGTCCCCCGAGCCGCGAGCCGCGAGAGCGCCGGCGCCACGCGAGGCTCGAGGTGATCGGCGCGCAGCGAATCCGCCGCGAGGATCAAGATGTTCGGCCGCTTCCCCAGGCCTCCAGTCCCAGCCGCGACCCCGCTCCCGGTCCCGCCCCCAGCCCCCGCCGCGACGGTGCTCCCGACCCCGACCGGCGCCGCGTGCGCCGCGCGTGGCACCTCGATCGATCCGATCGATCCGAACGCGCCCGCTCCGGCGAGCACCACGATCCCGAGCGGCGCGACCTTCCGCGCGATCTTCGCCAGAGCGCCCCGCATCGGCCTCCGTACCGCCCCGGCCACGCGAAGCGCCACCGCCACCACGCGCGCCGGCCTCATGTAGAGCACCGCGACCGCGACCGCGACCACCACCACCCCGTGCGGCCGGAGGACGTCGGTCGCGAACACCTGGACGGTGCGCGCGATCCCGCCCTTCGCGTACCAGCGCGCGGCATAGAGCTGGGGGCTGTCCGCCATCGCCCACGCGACGAACAGCGCGTGCACGCCGAGGCACACCAGCACGTTCTCGACGAACGCGCGCGCCGTACTCCGCTGCGCGAGCTTGCGCGCCGGATAGCGCACGCGCGTCATCCCCTCGGCAATGAGCCCGATGACGAGCCCGAGCGCGATCGCCGTCGCGACGATCGCGATCTTCATCCGCGTGATCTCCGACGCGAACCGATGCGCGACGAAGCTCTCGACGGCGTCCGCGCGGCGGAGGTCGCCGAGATCCGCATCCTCCCCACCGCCGCGCTGCCCAGCCCACGCGGCGAGCCCGAGCACGACGAGCGCGCCCGCAAGCGGAGGCGCGACGATCGCCGCGCGCACGACGCGCGCGACTCTCCCGAGGCCCCCGCGCACTCTCATCCTCGACGTCCGCGCTTTTCGGCGCGATCGGCGTTTCCGCCAGTCGAGACCCACCCCTCGGTCGCACGCGAGAGCGGCTTCGGCCCTGGGTCGCGCGGATCGAAGCGCGCGGACACGTCGGCCACCACGCGTCCGAGCCGCGCAATCTCCGCCTTGGGCCCGGAGCGCCAGGCCTCGCCGGCCGTTCCGCTCGCGCGATCACAGAAGAACGTGCGACACCCGAAGGGCCGCGACGCATACACGAGGCACTTGCCCTCGTCCGACAGGAGCGAGCACCTTCGCTCGTCGTCCCCGCGCTCGTTCACGGTCGGTAGCGATCTCCTCTTGGGCAGCCCGCCGCGTGCGCGTACCGCGCGCTCGAGCTCGGCGACCTCGACCGAGGTGGGATAGGGCTCACGCCCCGTCAGCCCGAAGCGACAGCACTCGGTGGTGGAGTCGCAGGTCCACCCGGCGAGCAGGGTGTCGACCTCGCGGTACACGGCGCGCAGCGCATCGAGCTCGCCGCGCCCGTGATCGAGCGCGGCCGCGCCATAGCCTGCGCGCGAGCTCTTCCGTCCGGGTCCGCGGCTCACGGTCGGCTCTTACGCCTGCGCCCGGATGGGATCAAACGCCGCCGCGTCGGTCACGCGTTGACGCAGGGCTGCCCAGCGAAACCCGATACTCTCGGTAGGTGGCGTCGGTCTCATCCCGTCCTCGTCTTCGACCCATCGAGACGATCATCGTCCCCGACGAGCGCCTCGGGCGCGCGCTGATGCTGCGCGACACGCAGGGCGTCACGAACTCGCATGTCGTACTGCCGATGGAGCTCGTCCCCATCGTGGGCCGCTTCGACGGCACGCACACCTGCGAGGCGATCGCGCGGCTCGCCACGAAGGAGACGGGCGAGCGCGTCTCCACCGAGCTCGTCGTCCGTCTCGCGAACGAGCTCGAGGAGGCGCTCTTCGTCGAGGGCGCCCCGTACCAAAGGGAGCGCGCGCGCATCGAGCGCGAGTTCGCCGA
The DNA here is from genome assembly GCA_043717125.1 of Polyangiaceae bacterium. Lineage (GTDB taxonomy): Bacteria > Myxococcota_A > Polyangia > Polyangiales > Polyangiaceae > Labilithrix. Next base: position 2,565 of record JAYSXP010000035.1, read on the forward strand.
CGCAGACGTCCGCCTCGCGTCGCACGCGGGCGGCGCGTACCACGGCGATCCGGGCAAGCTCGCGCGGTACATCGAGGAGGAGTGCTTCGGGATCACCGGCACCGAGAGCGACGGCGAGGACGCAGGCCGCCTCCTCGGTCTGGTCGCGCCGCACATCGATCCGTGGCGCGGCGCGCGCGGCTACGGCGAGGCCTATGGCGTGCTCGCGAAGGCGCTCCCGGCCGATGCGGATACGTTCGTCCTCTTCGGCACGTCGCATGCGCCGATGCGCGAGCCGTTCGCGCTCTGCCGCAAGGCCTTCGCCACGCCGCTCGGCCGCCTCGAGGTCGACCTCGAGGCCATCGACTCCATCGCCGCCGCCTGCGACTTCGACCCATACGCCGACCAGTTCAATCACAAGCGCGAGCACTCGCTCGAGTTCCAGGCCGTGTTCCTCCGTCACCTCCTGGGCCGTCGCAAGGCGCGCATCATTCCGATCCTCGCGGGCCTCGGCGAGCATCAGCGGAGCGGCAAGAGCCCGAGCAGCGCGCGCGCGGTCACGCTCTTCCTCGATGCCGTGCGCGAGGTGGTCGACACGAAGAACGCGATCGTCATCGCGGGCGCCGATCTCGCGCACGTCGGCCCGCGCTTCGGCGATTCGAAGCCGTTCGACGAGGACGAGCGTACGGCCCTCCGCGAGACCGATCGCGAGTCGCTCGACCACGCGACGCGCGGCGACGCCGAGGCCTTTTGGCGGCACGTCTCGGGCGATCTCGAGACGCGCCGCGTGTGTGGCCTCGCGCCGATCTATTCGCTGCTGCGCACGGTCGCGAGCGGCACGCGCGGGCGCCTTCGCCACTACGAGCAGAGCGTGGATCCCGACGAAGGATCCATCGTGAGCCACGCCGCGCTGGGGTTCTACGGGTGATTCCCGAAATCCCTCCTTCGCGAGGCCCTGGTCAGGACGGCGGCACGGCCTCTCTCCGGCCTCGCTACGAGGACATCGTGCAGGACGGGCGCATCCAGCGAGCGGGTGGGCCGCATCTTCGCCGAGCACGTGCTGACGCGTCCGTTCGCTTCGCCGGCGGAGCGCAAGGTGACGCGCCTCGATGCGCCGGGCATCCCGCCCGTCCCGGAGGACGAGCACGTGCTCGAGTCGACCGAGGCGCTCGTCGAGAGCGCAGACGGTCCGCTCGAGGAGGCGGGCGACTTCGTCTTCGGCGCGCTGCACACGGACTCGAACCAGCACGTCAATTCGCTGGTGTATCCGCGGGTGTTCGAGGAGCTGGTCACGCGTCGTTTGGTGCAGGATGCACGCGTTCCGTCGGCGGAGAAGCTGAGCGCGCGTGCCATCGAGCTGCGGTGGCGGCGGCCGTTCTTCGCGGGCGAGCGCGCGACGATCGCGATGCGCCTGGGCGAGCCGCCGGGCGACGGCGCCTGGAAGTGCAGCGCCGTCGGGACCTTCTCGAACGGCCCGAAGCTGAACGCCGCAGTGAAGTTGTGGCTTCGCTGAGCTTGCTGCGTCACTGAGTCTTTCGCGGGGGGCGCGGCTCCCTTAGGCTGGCCGGTGCATGAGCGCGGGATCGGGCGGAGCAGCGCTACTGGTGATCGTCGCGTGCGCGGCGCTCGGGGCGTGCGGCGGGGACAGGCGGCCGTCGAAGACGGCGGAGGCCCCTGGCGCGGGCTCGGCGGATGACGGGTTCACGAAGCCCGCGAGCGCGACGGAGCCGAGTACGAGTCCGAGTCCGACGGAGAGCGCGCTGCCGCCGCCGACCCCCAAGAAGCCGGGGTGTCTCGACTCGACGCGCGGCGCGAAGCACACGTTCGTCGGCAAGCTGGAGAAGCATCCGGACGGCTCGGGCGCGGTGCGCGTGCGTCTCCCGAAGAAGGTCTGCTTCTCCGGCGGTCGGTTCAGCGCGGGCGACGCCGACGAGGTGATCCTCGACATCGACGACGCGCGCGCGAAGCCGCTCCTCGCCAAAAAGGTGAAGGTCAGCGGCACGAGCCAGGACTTCGCGCCTGTCACGCAGCATGCCTACGTGATGCGCCTCGACGTGACGTCACTCGCGGCGACGAAGTGAGCGCCAGCGTGAGCGCGTGAAGCGCTGCCGATCGCCGCGTACGCGTCCGCGCAGCGAGCGCACGGTGGTTCGCGCCAGCGCGTAGCGCGTGGGGCGGCGCGAAGGTGGAGGTCAGCCGTGGTCTGCAGGGATTTGCGGGTGAACGCAAATCCGTGGCGCCCGCGCTGCGACGGGCACGGGCGTTGCTAAGTTATCAACTCATTGAGTGGTTGAACCACTTTGAGCTTTTTTCGCGAGGGCGACGGAGGACGCGTGCAAGGAACCCAGGGCCGCTTCAGCATCGACAGCCTCACGGCGACGACACCGCGAGCGCGCGCGTGGCGCGTGCTGTCGCGCTTTGCGGCGCAGGACTGGCTGGTCGGGAGCTACATGCTCGTGCTCCTCCTCGGCGTCCTTCGCGGCGCGGGCCCGCAGCGCGGCGCCGCGCTCGGCTACGTGCTCGGCGACTGCGCGGTGTTCGCGTCGTGCATGCTCGTCGCGCGGAGCGGCGTGCACGATCGGCGATGGCGGCTCGCGGGCGATGCGCTCTACCGCGTGGGACTCATCGGCGCCGTGGTCGGCTCGTTCCTGCAACTGCATCTCATCTTGCCGACGGTGAGCGCGCGCATCGTCGACGGGTCGATCTACCGTCTCGATCTCGCGGTCTTCGGCTTCGAGCCCGCGGTGAGCTGGGATCGCTTCGTGACCCCGGCGACGACGGAGTGGTTCTCGTTCTTCTATTACAGCTACTTCTTCATCCTCTGCGCCTACCTCCTGCCGATGGCGCTCTTCGAGAGGCGCCTGCGCGTGCTGAGCGAGCTATCGATCGGCCTCCTCTTCGTGGTGTGCGTGGGCCACACGCTCTATCTCGCGGTGCCGGGCCTGGGCCCCCACGCGTATCTGCAGGGTCAATTCCAGCACGAGCTGTCGGGCAGCTTCTGGTGGCCGACGGTAAAGGCCGCGGTCGACTCGGTGGGCGGCGACGGCGCGTCGCGCAAGGACATCTTTCCGAGCCTGCACACCGCCTGCCCGACGTTCCTGACGCTCTTCACGTTCCGCAACCGCGCGCATCGTCCGTATCGCTACGTATGGCCGGTGACGGCGTTCTTCACGTCGCAGATCATCCTCGCGACGATGTTCCTGCGCTGGCACTACCTGCTCGACGTCATCGCGGGCCTCACGCTGGCGACGGTCGCGTTCCTGGTCTCGCGCGCGCTGGTTCCCGCGGAAGCGCGCGCGCGCGTCAGCCAGGGCACCGGCCCGGTGTGGCGCCCGCTCTTCGGCCGCGCGCGCCCCTAGCGTTTGACGGAAGCCGTTCCCGTAATACACTCGGTATTACAATGGCGGCACCGAAGAAGAAGGCGGCGGCACGGCGGACGGGGCGGACAAAGAACGTCAGCATCTCGCTCGACGTAACGATTCTGAAGATCCTCCGAGCCCGGGCCGACTCGACGCATGGCGGAAACCTCTCGGCGGCCATCGCTGAGGCCGCCGAGGTGCTCCACCGCCAGGCCGCGCGTGAGGCCGTCTCGAAGGAGCTCAATAGGGGGCGACCACCGATGACCGACGAAGAGCGCGCCGCGATCGACGCGGAGCTCGAGGAGGGCTGGCGACATGCCCGAAAGCACCTGAGGAAGAAGCGAGCGTCATGAAACCTGGCGTCACCTTCGATACAGGCGCGTTGATCTCCATCGAGCGCCGGAAGGAGCGGGCGCGGAAGATCTTCGAGCGCCTAGGCGAACGGGGCGTGGTCATCACGGCGCCGCTCCCGGTCATCGGCGAGTGGTGGCGCGGGCGAACGGAATGGCGCGAGCGGATCCTCGGCTCGGTGCGGGTAGAGCCGCTCACGCTCGCGATGGTGAAGCTCGCGGGGGAAGCGCTGGCCAGCGTTCCTTCGCCTCCGGCGACGAGAAGAGGGCAGGGCCCAGGGTTCGTCGATGCGCTCGTGATGGCCTCGGCGGCCTCGAGAGGCGACGTCGTCTACACGGGCGACGTGAAAGATCTCGAACGCCTCGCGCCGTTCTTCCCCGGGGTGCGCATCCTCTCGCTCTAGACGCGCTCGAGGATCGTGGCGATCCCCTGACCGCCACCGATGCACATCGTGATGAGCGCGGTCGCCTTGCCGGAGCGCTCGAGCTCGTCGAGGGCGGTGCCGAAGAGGATGGCGCCGGTGGCACCGAGCGGGTGCCCGAGGGCCATGGCGCCGCCGTTGACGTTGACGCGTGCGGGATCGATCCCGAGCTTCTTGATGGTCTGGAGGACAACGACCGCGAAGGCCTCGTTGATCTCCCAGAGATCGATGTCCTTGGCGCTCATGCCGGCCATGCGGAGCGCCTTTTCGCTCGCGGGCGCGGGGCCGGTGAGCATGAGGACGGGATCGCTGCCGACCGTCGCCATCGCGCGGATGCGTGCGCGGGGCTTCAGGTGGTTCGCCTGCACGTACTTCTCGGAGGCGATGACGACGGCAGCGGCGCCGTCGGCGAGGCCGCTCGAGTTGCCGGCGGTGTGAAAGTGCTCGACCGCCTTGATCTGGGGATAGTGAATGAGCGCGATCTCATCGAGCGTCTCGCCGTTCGGGCCTACGGGCGTGGCGCCCATCGCGATGAACGAGGGCGACAGCTTGGCGAGGCCTTCGAGTGTGGTGT
>JAYSXP010000341.1:0-13208 GCA_043717125.1 Polyangiaceae bacterium
ACGACCGTCCACTCGCCGGCCTCGTGCGCGCGGCGCGTGAACGCCCATGTGCGGAAGTGACTCGCCTTGCCGGAGACCTTGAGCGGCACGGCGAACGACGCGCCTGCCGGCGGCTGGAACACGACCTCGACGTTGCCGTCGGCGCCGGCGTTTGCGAGCTCGACGAACGCGTAGACGCGGTCCTCTTTTGCGGAGAAGGCGGTGGCGGCGTCCTGCGGTTCGTGACCGTCGATGCCGCGCGCGAAGACGAGGCGCTTCACCTCGAGGCTCTGCGCGTCGTCCGCGGCGGCGGGACCGGCGACGGAGCAGAGAGCAGCGGCGGCGAGGATCATCGAGGCAAGCTTCGTGAAGTGCATGGCGTCTTCCTTCAATTCGAGTGTTCGGGGCTCGAGCGAAGGGATTGCAACGTGTGGGCCAACGTCGGGGAACGTCGTAGCGCGAGAGATCGCGCCCGCCACGCCGTCGACCCCGTGGCTCCCGCTACCCGCGAGCGTGGGGGCGGAGACACACCGCGGCTCAGCCCACGAGCTCCCGAAGGTCGCTCAGACCGTGTGACTCACACGGCACGAGCTCCCGAAGGTCGCTCAGAACCCGCGGTAGACGGCGACGATCGTTCCGAGCACCGCCACGAGGATCGACAGCGCGGCCGCCGCCGCGAACGCCCGGAACGCGACGGTGCGAAGTCGCTCGCGGGTCGCGGCGGATGCGCGCGGCGCCGCGAAGTATGCGGCCGCTCCCGCCCACGCGAGGACGACGGCGCCGAACGCGAGGTGCTCTTTCCGTTCGAAGAGCAGGCCGATCGAGGGTGCGTGCTGGAAAATCCCCTGCTTCAGGCGCTCGCGGTAGGCGACGTAGAGCCATGCACCCATCGCCGCGGCGACGGTCACGAAGGACGTCGCGAGCGCGACCGCGAGGCCCGCTCGGCGCGTCCGGTTGCGCAGCACGATCGCCGGATGCAGCAGGATCGCCGAGGACAGCCACCCGAGGTGCCCATGGACGTGCTCGATCAGACGGAGTGCATCGAGCTGCATCGGCGTCCACGATACACTTGCGATAGGCTCGGAGGCCGATGGACTCACCGCCGCCGGACGCCGTCACGCATTGCGCGGCCCATCCCGAGGTGCAAGCGCGCGGCCCGTGTGCCATCTGCTTCAAGAACCTGTGCGACGCCTGCGCCTCGTTCGAGCGCGACGGGAGCCCTTGCTGCGAGCGATGCGGGCGCATGAAGGAACGAGAGCGGAACGACCTGACCTCAGGCCTCCTCGCGCTGGTTGCGGTCGGCTACCTGGCGACGCTGGCGCTCACCGTGGTGCTCCTCAAGGCGAGGCCCATCACCGGCGGGCTCGCGGCGGTCGTGGCCATCGCGCTCGGCCGCGCGCTGCAGCTCGTCGTGCATTCGCCGACGGTCTCGCGACGGATGTCCGCAGGGCCCGCGCCTACCGCGCCACGTACCTGAACACGGGCTCGTCCGACGACGCGACCTCGTCGAGGTTGTCGACGCGTAGCCTCCCGAGCTGGTGGAGGTACTCGACGTGCGCCCCGGCCTCGTCGATCGCGAGGATGACGCCGTAGGCCTCTTGCTCGGCGCGGAAGAGGCTCTTGCTGGCCATGTACGTCTCGCGGAGCGGTCCGCGACGAGCCGCGGGCACGCCCGCGCGGCGCCAGTACGCGTCGATGTCCTTCAGAGCCTGTCGATCTTCTTGCGGAGCTTCTGCAGTACGTAAGACGACGGCGCGCCTGCGGGCAGAGTCTACACGGCGCGGGCGCGTCTGTTGACGCAACGTCGCGACGCCTCTACTTCGGCAATCGATGTCCGAGGCACTTCTCTCCCGGCTGCGCGCGCAGGACACGGCACGTCGCACGATCGAGCGCGCGCTCGAGACGGGTCGGATTCACCACGCCTACCTGTTCGCGGGTCCCGACGGCGTCGGCAAGGAGCTTGCGGCGTTCGGACTTGCGCAGGCGCTCGTCTGCGAGAAGCGCGGTGAGGCGAGCGTGGGCCTCTTCGGGGCAATGCCGGCGAGCTTCCTCGCGTGTGGCGCGTGCTCGGCGTGCCTGCGCGCGGTCCCGCGCGACGACAAGCGTCTGCCGGTGCACCCCGACATCGTCGTGCTCGAACGGGCGCTCTATGCCGCGCAGGCGATCGGTCGGCGGACGGCGGAGACGCAGGACATCTCGATCGATCAGGTTCGCACGCTGGTGCTCTCGCGCGCCGCGTATGCGCCGCACGAAGGCCGCGCGAAGGTGTTCATCGTGAGGCGGGTCGAGGAGCTGTCGGTCTCGGCGGCGAATGCGCTGCTCAAGACGCTCGAGGAGCCTGGGGCGCGCACGCACTTCATCCTGCTCACGGCGCAACCGGATGCGCTGCTTGCCACGATCCTCTCGCGCACGATGAGGATCCGTTTCGCGCCGCTGCCCGATGACGTGGTCGCGGAGCTCCTCGTCGCGCGTGGCATCGGGGCCGCACGGGCGAACGAAGTCGCACGCCTCTCAGGCGGGAGCGTCGAGGCGGGCGAGCACCTCGCCGACCCGGAGGAGAGCGAGGCGCGCGATCGCTTCGTCACGCGCGCGCTCGAGGCCATTGCAGCGCCGGGGCTCGAGCCGCTGCTCGCGCTCGCGGAGGACGCGAAGAAGGAGAAGGACCTCCTGCGTGCGCGGATCGTCGCGCTGGCGACGACGCTCGCGCTGAAGGCCTCGGACTCGGCGCGGGCCGATCGCTCCGATGCCGACACGCTCGCGACGCGCGGCCAGATCGCTCTGACGGCCCTCGACCACTTCGACGGCAACAACGCTCCGCAGCTCGTCGTCGAAGCGATGCTCTCGCGCATGCGCGCGCTCTGATCGCCGCGCCGGTCAGAACCGTCTCCGCCGTGTTGACGATCCACTAATCGTCGCCGAGGGTCGATTTGCCCGAGGCGATGACCTCGTACGTCGAGATCTCGAGCTCTTCGCCGCGGTACGCGAACGAGGTTCCCGCCGTGCTGCGCATCACGAGGAGGCGCTCGGAGCCGGCCGATGAGTACTCGGCGAGGATCACGGAATCGCCCACGTCCGGGGCACCGACGCCGATGCGCTTCGGGCGGAGCGGCAGGCGGCGCACGCGTTCGAAGCGGATTCCGCCGTGCTCGACGGAGCTCGGAGGCTCGCCGCCGACGAGCACCGCGCCGGGGTCGAGCGGTTGCATCCAGAACATCGACTCGCGTGGCCGAGGTCGCACGTAGATCGCGCAGTCGTGGCCGGCATCGGGTGCGACGAAGAGCGCGGCGATCGGCGCCTCCTCCGAGAGAACGACGCCCCCCGCGAGCCACGCCTCCTCGCCGGTGATGCGTAGGATCACGTCGCCAAGCTGACACGGGAAGCCGTCGAGATGCGCGGACGGACCCTCGACCTTGCGCTTTGGCGTCTTCTTCGACGGCTTCTTCGCATCGTCTGCCGACGTCGACGCGGGCGGGTTGTCGTCGCTGCCCTTCGTCGTGTGGTCTCCGTCCCCGCCTGTGACGGGCTTCGGCTCGCTCCCGTCCTCACGACGGCGCGAGAGCCAGCGACCGATTGCAACTGCCCCGCTGGTGCCTGCGACGATCAGGCCAGCGAGGAGCAAGCTCACGGACGCGCCTCGGACGCGCCGGCATCCTTTGCAAGCGCCACCTGGAACGCCTTCGCGCGCTCGACGACGTCGGCGAGCGACGCGCCCGGGAGAAAGAGATCCCCGACCACGGCGCACGCGTCGGCGTAAGGAGCGAGCTCGTGGACCCGCGCAAGCGTGATGCCGCCGATCGCGACGAGCGGAACCCCGGCCGCGCGCGTGATGCGCGAGGCGAGACGCAGCCCCTCGAGCCCTACCACCGGGTCGGCGCTCGCTTTCGTCGAGGTCTCGAAGATGGGGCCGTACGCCACGTACGTCGGCTTGAACGCGAGCGCGCGCTCGAGCTGCACGAGGTCGTGCGTCGAGATTCCCACCCGAAGCTGCGGCGCGATCCGGTGTACGAGCTCGTAGGGGAGGTCTTCCTGACCGATGTGGACGGCGTCACAGCCGGCGAGCGCCGCGAGGTCGGCGCGATCGTTGGCGACGAGCGGGACACCGTACTGACGGCACATCGGACCGAGGGCCCGCAGGATCGCGAGGATCTCGCGCGCGCTCACGTCCTTCGCGCGCACCTGGAGCGCGGCAGGCCGCACCTCGATCAGGGCACGACCGTACGCGACGGGATCCGTCCCGCGCGCCGCGAGCAGCTTCGTATCAACGATGGCATAGAGCCCCTTCATGATGGCGGCGCGGTCTCCTCGTGTTCACTGAAGCGCCCCCCGGCTCGTCTCGTATGCAGCCCAGCTACTTCCTGATCGGCCAGACGTCAATGTGCGCCGCTCCGGAGACGCGGCCGCGCTCGTCGACGGGAGGGGCAGCGGAGTCCGCTGCACCGCGAACGGTAATCACGTCGCCGCGGCCGAGGTGCGACCACGCCTCGGTCGCAACGGCTCGAGGTCCCTCGTCGGTGGCATCGCGGTCGAGCCGCCGCATCCGGAGGCGTTCTCCCGCCGCGGTACACGCGAAGACCTCGGCTTTTCCCTTGGATCGTAGGAGCTCCGAGATGACGCGGAGGTGTACCGTGCGTGCTCCGTCGCCGCGCTCGAGCTCGGCGACGAGGTGCCGCTCGTCGCGGCGGAGGACGAGATAGCTGAACGTGAGACCCTGCCAGCGCAGCCCGGCGGCGCGCGCGAGGGGCACGACCCACGGCGGGAGGTCGACCGGGAGGTCCTCGTGGCACCAGTCCCCCTCGGCCGCGAGCACGGGGCAATGCTTCGCGTGGAGACAGGGCGCGAAGACCGTCGTGCCGCGATCGACGAGGGCGTCGCGGACGGCGTGAAGGTGCCTCGTGCGGGCCTTCAGCGCGGGCTCGACGATCACCAGCGCCCCGCCGGGCGCGACGACGCGGGCGAGGAGATCGGCGACGAGCGCCGCATGCTTCGCGACGCGCGCTGTCGAGTCCATCGCCACGTCGAGCTCGCTCAGGACCTGTCCGAGGACCACGACGTCGGCCTCGGGCAGGTTCATTCCGGCGACGATTCGCTCCTTGCGCGCACGGACGGTGAGCGCGGGGACGTGGGGACCCGGGGTTGCCGAGGCCTCGCGCGCGATGGCCTCGGCGGCGGCGAGGGCATCGACGTCCTCGTCGACGAGGAGGGCATCGATCGGATGCGCAGCGTCGCCATTCGCCCTGAGAGCGCGGGCGATTCCCCAGGTCATCGCGCCGAGGCCGGCGCCGAGATCGACGATCCGTAGCGGGCGATCCGCAGGAAGCGCGAGGGCGCCAGTGAGAACGAGCTCGCGAACGGCGCCCGCGCCTTTCGGAACGTCGCGCGCGAACGAGAACGCGATCCGGGCATCGAGAGGAACGACGATCCGCGCCCCGTCGCCGGCGAGCCCGGCGTTGTAGGCGCGAGACAGCTCGACGAGGCGCGGCGCGAGCTTGTCGACCTCGGCGGTGACGGGGGCGCCTCGGCGCCTCAGGACGGCGTCGAGGATCGCCTGCCAGGCGTTCTCGAGCGGGCGGACCAGGTGGCGGGGCATGCCCGCGCGAGGCTACCGCTTGCACAAGCGAGCCGAGGGGGCGTTAATGCTCGTGCTGCGGTGTTTCTCGCGTTCCTTGGCGGTCCGAAGATCCTTGACCTGCACCGGCCCTACACTATAACAATTCATCAGTTGGTGAAGTGAGCATGAATCGTCCTACGTCCTCGTCCAAAGCCAACGGTGCAGGCCCTCCCAAGCCGGCAGCGTCCAAGCCCGTCGCCGAGGGACGCGCCGAAGGCCAGTGCGGTCCCGAGGAGCACGCCCGACGCGCGCGACAGACGACGGTGAGTGACGACCAGCTCGATCGCGCCGCAGCGATCTTCCGGGCCGCCGGGGACCTGTCGCGCTTGAAGCTCCTCTACAGGCTGTGCGACGGCGAGTGGTGCGTGACCGAGCTCGCCGACGCGGCCGGCGTCGGGCTCTCGACGGTCTCGCAGCAGCTCCGCCTTCTGCGCGCCGAACGCATCGTCGCGCGACGCCGCGCCGGCAAGCACATCTTCTACTCGCTCGCGGACTCGCACGTCAGCGACCTCGTCCAGAGCGCGATCGAGCACGCTGCCGAAGGCCACGTGCACGAGCACAAACACGACGACTGAACCCGAACAGCCGAGAGAATCCATGTCCAATCACAAGACGCACGAAGGCCACGACCACCAGCACGGACCGGGCTGCGGCCACAAGACGGTCGAGCACGACGGGCATCAGGACTTTCTCCACGACGGGCACTTGCACCACGCGCACGCGGGCCACGTCGACGAGCACACGCTCGATGTCGGCGCGGCGAACCCCGCGGCATGCACGCCGGCACACGGCTCCTGCAGCCACGCCAAGGATCACGTGCACGGACCCGCGTGCGGACACGATGCGATCGCGCATGGCGACCACACCGACTACGTCGTCGACGGGCACCTGCATCACGCGCACTCAGGCCACTGCGACGATCACGGCCCCGTGAAGGTGACGGCGTAACCGGGAAGCTCGGCTCTCCTCGGCGTAGCTCCTCGACTCGTCAGGACATTCTGCCGCCCTGCGTCGCCGTCGTTCCGCAAACCCCACGCCCCTCGTACTTCTTCATGGCGCGTCGTGGAGCAACCTTCTTGCCAACGCCGTTGGCGCAGTCTTCCGCGCATTGTGGGCAGAACATGTAACGCTTTGTTGACACTACGAGCGTCGCGAGTGTCCGGAATTCGGACACTCGACCTGTGTTAGACGGAGACCCATGATTCGAGCCGGAGCTCTCGTCGTCGTCCTCGCTTCCCTCGGCACCACGGCGTGCGGGACGCGCCCCCCGGTCTCGCAGGTGCCCGACGCCCGCGCGGCGCTCGAGCGCCTCCACGCAACCCAGGACTGCGGGCTGGGCATCCACGCGAGCGCGAAAATCGACCACTTCGGCAAGGGCGGTCGCGTGCGCGGTGACCTCCTGATGTTCGCGCTCTGGCCCGCGCGCTTGCGCATGGATGTCGTCGGTCCGATGAACAGCGGCGTCGTCGCCACGCTCGCCGCCGACACGTCGAAGTTCACGCTCGCCGACATGCGCGACAAGCGCTTCCTGTACGGCCCCGCGAGCGCCTGCAACATCGCGCGTCTCACGACGGTGCCGATGCCCGGCCACGTCCTCGTCTCGCTCCTTCGCGGCGAGGCGCCGGTGCTGAAGCACGAGCCGCAGGCCGCCACGATCGCGTGGAGCGGCGGCGGCTACTACGTCGTCACGATACAGAGCTCACGGAACGCCCAGGAGACCATCCACATCGCGCCGCACCCGAGCGACTTCGCGCTCACGTGGGAGAAGCAGCGCATGCGCGTCGTCGACGTGGAGGTGAAGCAGGAGGGCATCGTGCTCTACCACGCGGCGCTCGACGATCACCGGCCCACCACGATGGCCAAGCCGCAGGTCGACGCCGACGGAATCGACCCGCCCATCCCCGTGAGCGGGCCCGTCTGCCAGGCCGAGCTGCCACGCCGCATCCATGTCGAGGTGCCGGGCAAGGACGAGGACGTGCTCTTCCGCTACGAGGACGTCACGTGGAACCCGCCGCTCACCGACGGCCTCTTCACGCAGCCGCCCCCGGCAGGCATGCGCGTCGAGCGCGTCACCTGCGACGACTGAGCAGCCTGCGTGAGTCACACGGCTCGAGCTAACCTGAGGGCAGCGCCGACGCGGCCCGGAGCATCGGTGATGATCCAGCGGACGCCGAGGGCGACGAGGTGTTTCGCCCGGGCCGCGTCGTTCACGGTCCAGGCGGCGACACGCAGCTTCGAGCGGAGAAGCCGCTCGGCACGCGCGGCGGTGAGGAGAGACTCATCGAGGTGCGCGGCCACGATCGCGTAGCGCAACGCGAGTGGCAACGCCGTCGCGGCGCGGGGAGTCTTCATGCCGACCAGCATCCCGCGTGGCACGCGCGGCGCGGCGACGGCGAGCGCGAGGACGGAGAGCGGATCGAACGACGAGAACACGACCTCCGTGTGACCCGCTTCCTTCACGGCGGCCGCCGCCATACGGACGAGGAGCACGCGATCGGGCACGTTGCCGAGCATCGACATGGGCGCGACGTCCGCCTTGATCTCGACGTTCACGATGTGGCCGCGCATCGCGTCGAGCACGTCGACGAGACGCGGGATGCGGAGACCTCCGCCAATCGACGGCAAGGCGGCGTAGGCCACGCGGTCCACGGCGCGAACGTCCGCGCCGCCCGTCGCACGAGCGAGCGTCGTGTCGTGGAAGACGACCGCGACGCCGTCCGACGTGAGCCGCACGTCGAGCTCGATCCCGTCCGCGCCTTCGCGGATCGCGCGCTCGAACGCCTCGAGAGTGTTCTCGGCCGGCCACCCGTCGCCGCGCCCACCCCGATGACCGAGAACGACGACGGAGCTGAGCGTGCCCGTGTCGTAGGAGCCATACGACGTCAGACGGAGAGCTCCTCGGCGATCTCGTTCGTCAGCTTCCGCGCGCGCTCGGCCTGGTCGGCTGGAAGGGAAATCGCTCCGACGACCGGATGCCCACCTCCGCCGTGCCGCTCACAGATGGCGGCGATATTGTGACGGCGAGGCACCGGCGACCAGGGGTTGTAGCCGATCGAGATCTTGCACTTTGACGGCGCGACACTGAGGACGACCGAGTACGCGCTGTCAGGCCAGAGCGAGTACGTCACGAACTTGGCGGCAACGTCGACGACGACCGAGCTGAGGTCGACGACGACCACGTCCCCCTTCACGGTCGCGTACTTCTTCACGAGCTCGACGTAGCCCTCGTGCTTCGCGGCGAGCGGGGCGAACGCCGCCTCGATGTCCGGGCCGCGCGCGAGCTCGTCGAGCGGCTCCTCGAGCAGGCGCGGGACCATCCTCTGGAGGAACGCGTCGCCGCCCTGGTGCTCGACCACCGTCATGAGGTGGAGGACCGGCTCGGAGCGCGCGACGGCCATCTCGGCGCTCGGAAAGCCCGCGGTGTCGATCATGTCCGCCCAGCGAATGAGCTCGCTCTCGCCGGACGTATCGAGGCCGAACTCCGCCTTGCCGATGTCGGCGATGAGCTTCGTGCACGAGCCGTAGGCGCCGTCGTGGAACATCGTGCGCGAGTCGCCCCTCTGCGAGCGCTCCTCGTACGTGATGCGGTCGGCTGGTGACGGGAAAGCGCTGACGTGGTGATCGAAGTACCAGGTCAGCTGGGGAGACGGGGAGAAGCGAAAGTCGAGAACCGCGTTCTCCTGCCCCGTGAAGATGGACGGGTCGACCCCGTTCGAGCCCGGGCCGTAGCCCTGAGCGCGGTAGGTGAAGGAGAGCTCCTCACCGGGATGGATGTGCCGCATGAGCCGCGTGAACATCACGGCGGAGCACATTCCATCGAAGCAATGTCCGTGCGTGGCGACGACGACGTTCCGCATCGACTCCCCGATTAGCACACTCACTGGCCGAGCGGGCCCCGAGCCGTTTAGCCTGGGCGCGATGCGCGTTCATCATCTCGCGTTCCGCACCGGCGACCTCGCGCGGCTGGAGCACTTCTACGTGCATGCGGTCGGCCTCACGGTGGTGCGCCGGACCGAGTGCCGCAGCGTCTGGCTCGATGCCGGGGGGTCGCTCGTGATGCTCGAGCTGGCCGATTCTGGAGAGCCCTCCCCTGCCTCCGGAGCCATGGACCTCGTGGCCTTCGAGATCGCGCGCAATACGCGTGCATTCTACACCGACAAGCTCGCAAAGGCCGGGGTGGCGCTCGAAGGCTCCACCGACTTCACGCTGTACGTCCGCGACCCCGACGGCCGAAGGATCGGGCTGTCCTCGTTTCCCGCGCCGCTCGTGTAGCGCTCACTCGAGCGAGAAGTCGGCGGAGAGCGCCCCGTGGTCGCTCCCGCCGAAGCCGCCTTTGGCGGAGTCGCGATAGACCGTGGCGCTCATCGGCACGTAGCTCGAGGCGTGGGCCTTCACGACGTAGATGTGGTCGATCGCCTGGTCCGTGCCCTGGAAGAAGTAGGTGCCCTGCATGGCCGCGGGGAGATCGCTCGCGACGCGAACGAGGGCGCCGCCGAGGTCCATCGCGTGGATCGGCTCGGAACCAGGCGTGTCGTTCAGGTCGCCGCCGAGAATGACGAGCGCATCGGGCAGCTCCGCCCCCACGCCCGCGACGATCGCCTGCGCGGCCTTTGCCTCGGCGAGACGGCGCGCCGGGTCGTCGGTCGCCTTCGACCGGAAATGGGCGCCGAACATGACGACCGCCTTCGCGCCGAACGTCATGCGTACCTCGAGAAACTCGCGCGTGAAGGTCGTCTTCGTACCGTCGGCTTCGACCAGGGGCACCTCGCGGTGGGTCTTGATCTCGCCGAGCGTGCCTCGCGAGAGGATGCCGACGTCGACGCTGCCATTCGAGCCGGTCTCGCCGAGATGCACGAGCGGGTACGTCTTGCCGTTCGCGGCGAGCTTCGCGGCGAGCGCATCGAGGCAGCCCTCGGTCTCCACCTCCTCGAGCGTGAGGATGTCCGGATCGATCTTCGCGACGGCCTCCGCGAGCTGGGCGACCCGAGCGTCGAAGGCAGCCTGCGTGACGACCGTCTCGAAGCTCGTCGCGCTGGTGCAGTCGTTGCTTTGACAGACGGCGTCGAAGAAGCGTCGAACGTTGAAGTTCGCGACGCGGAGCGTGCCGGACTTCCCGCTGTCGGTGCCCGACGAACCGGAGCTACCGCCGTCCGACTTGACCACGGGCACAGGCGTCGGGGTGACCGAGTCGTCCGAGCACGCTGCCGCGGATGCGAGAGCGGTGAAACCAGCGAACAAAGCGGAGAAGAAGCGCACGGAGTGAGCAGAGCACGGCCCGCCGCCTCGCCACAACCGAGGCGACCCGGACCGCGGAAAAGGTCGCTTCAGGGCGCGCGATGCGGGACGTGGACGCCTTTGTCCTTCGCGCACGCGATCGCGTCGTCGTAGCCCGCGTCCGCATGGCGGATGACGCCCATGCCCGGGTCGCTCGTCAGCACGCGCTCGAGCCGCTTTGCCGCCTCGGGCGTTCCGTCCGCGACGACCACCATGCCCGCGTGCAGGCTCATGCCCATGCCGACGCCGCCGCCGTGATGGAAGCTGACCCAGCTCGCACCCGACGCCGTGTTCACGAGCGCGTTGAGGATCGCCCAGTCCGCGACGGCGTCGGTGCCGTCCTTCATCGCCTCGGTCTCGCGGTTCGGCGAGGCCACCGAGCCGCAGTCGAGGTGGTCGCGGCCGATCACGATCGGCGCCTTCACCTTGCCCGTGCGCACGAGCTCGTTGAACGCGAGACCGACCTTGGCGCGGTCGCCGTAGCCGAGCCAGCAGATGCGCGCCGGCAACCCCTGGAACTTCACGCGCTCCTTCGCGAGCTCGATCCAGCGGCGGAGCCCCGGGTCGTTCGGCACCGCGTCGAGCACGGCCTGATCGGTGACGGCGATGTCCTCGGGATCACCCGAGAGCGCGACCCAGCGGAACGGCCCGCGGCCGACGCAGAACTGCGGGCGAATGTACTCCGGCACGAAGCCCGGGATGTCGAACGCCCGCGTGCAGCCTGCCTCGACCGCGCACGCGCGAATGTTGTTGCCGTAGTCGAAGACCTCGGCGCCCTTCGTCTTCATCGCGAGCATCGCTTGGACCTCTTCGGCCATGCTCGCCTTCGCCTTCTCGACGTAGGCCTCGGCGTCCTCGGCGCGGAGCTCGGCCGCCTCCTCGAGCGTGAAGCCCATCGGGACGTAGCCGAGCAGCGGATCGTGCGCGGCGGTCTGCTCGGTGACGAGATCGGGGATGACGCCGCGCTTCACGAGCTCGGGGTAGATCTCCGCGGCATTCGCGCAGAGCCCGATGCTCACGGGCTTGTCTTCCTTCTTCGCGCGCTCGATGCGCGCGAGCGCCTCGTCGAGGTCGTCGATGCGCTCATCGACATAGCGCGTCTCAAGGCGCTTCTGGATGCGCGCCGGGTCGACCTCGATCGCGAGGCAGGAGAGTCCCGCCATCGTCGCCGCGAGCGGCTGCGCGCCGCCCATCCCGCCTAGCCCCGCCGTGAGAACCCACACGTGGCCGGTGTGCTTCGTGCGGTCCTCGTACGCCTTCTTTGCAGCGAGGAATGTTTCGTACGTGCCCTGGAGGATGCCCTGCGAGCCGATGTAGATCCACGAGCCCGCGGTCATCTGCCCGTACATCATCAGGCCCTCGGCCTCGAGCTTGCGAAAGTGCTCCCACGTGGCCCACTTGCCGACGAGGTTCGAGTTCGCGAGGAGCACGCGCGGCGCGTCGGCGTGCGTGCGGAAACGCCCGACCGCCTTGCCCGACTGGATGAGGAGCGTCTCGTCGTTATCGAGCGCGCGGAGCTCGCGGACGATCACGTCGAAGGCTTCCCACGAGCGAGCGGCCTTGCCCGTGCCACCGTAGACGACGAGGTCTTCGGGACGCTCCGCAACCTCGGCATCGAGATTGTTCTGGAGCATGCGAAGCGCGGCCTCCTGCACCCAACCCTTGCACGTCATCTCCGAACCGCGAGCCGCTGAAACCGGACGAGGACCGCTCATGCAGCGGTGTTAGCGCGGATCCACGAGCCGAGCAATCCGAGGTCGCTCAGTTCCGGGGCAGCCGCCGTAGCGCCTTCTCGACGACGAGATCGTCGACCTCACCGTCGCGCGCCGCGGCCACCGCTTCGAGCGCCTCGCGCACGCGGTCGTCGGCGGCGGCATCGACCGCGACACGAATGCGCTCCTTCGGCTGACCGGCGACACGCAGCGCGAGCGCCGCCCCGACGCGCTGCTCCGGCGTGGCCTCTGCGCTGTGCAGCACCGCCGCGGCCTCGTCGACGGTCGCGGCGTTCTGGCGGTAGCTCGCCTGATTCATCGCCTGCGAGAGATGGGCGCGCCACTCTCCGAGGAGGCGTCCTCCGCGCTCGTAGTGCGTGAAGCGATCCGCCGTGGTCGCCGCGGGCCCGGACCGCTCCTCGACGACGCGCGCGATCGCCTGGCCGCGCGCCAGGTCGAGCGCGAAGCCGCTCAGGTGGACGCGGCCTCCGCTTCGACGTTCGACGACGAGCGAAGACCCTTGTGCCGAGACAAACGCGATGTCCGCGCGGGGGACGAACGTGCGACCGAAGCGACGCTTGAGCATCACGCCGTCCTCACCGATCGTGACCTCGGGCGGACTGCCGAGCCGCTTG
>JAYSXP010000342.1:0-4591 GCA_043717125.1 Polyangiaceae bacterium
CACGCGCTCCGCCTCGTGCCGTCCGACGCGGTCGACGCCTCGCTCGCGGCGCTGCTCGCCAGCTCCCCCAGCGAGACGGTGCGCGAGGAGCTCGTCAAGGCGCTCCTCGGTGACACGACGCTCGGCACGAAGCCGGGCGCGCTCGCGTCGCTCGTTGCGTTCATCGACGACCCCGCGTGCAACGATCTCGCGCTCCTCCGCGCGGGCTTCCGGTCGCTCTACACGCTCGACGCGAAGAAGGCCCACGACCGCTGGCGCAAGGCACTCACCGGTCTCGACGTCAACGTGCCGCGCTCGGTGTGGCTCGCGAAGGTCGCGCTCGAGCAGATGGAGGTCCACAAGGCCGACGTCGACGATCTCGCGCCGGTGGTCTTCCCGCTCATCAAGCTCCCAAAGGGGCTGCGTGGCGACGAGCTCCAGGCGGCGGCGCTCAAGTACGCCGGCCTCACGCGCGACCACTACCTCGCGCTCGTGAAGTACGTGAGCGACAAGGACGACGCGCAGGTGCTCGTCGACGCGGTCGCCGAGCGCTTCTACTGGGCCTCGCTCGGCGCGGGCGGCGTGAAGCAGGAAGAGGTACGGCCACTCTTCAAGGCGCTGGAGAAGCGCTACCTCGAGAAGAGCGACGCTACGCGCGCGGCCGTCTTCACGAAGCTCCTCGCGGGCCTCGTTCGCGAAGGCAAGGCGTAGGACCTACCAGGCCTGGAGGGGCGCCTCATGGAAGTCTGCATCAACGGCAACGCGCAGAGCGTCCCGGACGACCTGACGGTGAAGGACCTGGTGGTCCACCTCGGTCTCGGCGGCGGGCCGGTGGCCGTCGAGGTGAATCGCGAGATCGTCCCCCGTGCCGAGCACGCCAGCCGCAAGGTCGCGGGCGGCGACACGATCGAGATCGTCCACTTCGTCGGCGGCGGCTAGGCCCCGCAGCGGTCGCGCGCGCGGGTGACGAGCGCCTGGACCTCGTCGTGGGCGCGCTTCGTGAGATCCGTGGCCCGGTCCGCCCTGCGCGCGACGAACGGCGTGCCGACCGCCACGACCATGCGCGTCGGGCCGCTCTTCGACATGCGCGCGAGGTGTTCGGGGAACGTCTCGTGGACGAACGCTGCTCCTGACGCACGGGGGTAGGCGATCGCAACCGGCAAGATCTCCGCCTCGGCGCGCACCGCGGAGACGAACGCACCGCCGTGGAACGGGCGCACCTCGTCGCCCTCGAAGGTCGTGCCCTCCGGGAAAAGGTTGATCGTCTGGCCCTCCTCAAGGAGCTTCTGCATCGCGCGGATCGCTCCGGCGCCGCTCTTGGCGCTCGAGCGATCGACGAACACGGTCCCGACGGCGCGTGCGGCTGCGCCGAGCACGGGCCAGCCCGCGAGATCGGCGCGGCTGACCATCGTGCCCCCGAAGGTGGACAGCACGACGCCGATGTCGATGGCGGAGCGATGGTTCGTCACGACCAATCGCCCGCGACCATGGCCCTGCGTGGGCGTCGGCACGACGCCGTCGACCACCACTTCGACCGCAAAGAGGCGGAGGAGCGCACGCGCCCAGCGGCCCACCCAGGCGTCGCGTACCGCGGTGCGGTCGGCGTCGTTCGTCGCGACCATGCGCGCGAGGAACGGCGGGAGCATCACTGCCGTGACGCCGAGAAATCCAGTCGCGCGCGCCGCCTGTCGGGCGCGCCCGGTCACGTTGGGGATCACCACAGCTTCCTCAGCGCGTAGGAGATGTACTCGATTCCGCGCCGCGCGAGCGGGCGCGCGCGCCACTCGTAGAGATCGATCCTCCGTGCTCCGGCCACGTCGGTGTCGAACCACTTTCGGGCATAGACCGCGAAGGCCTCGTCCTCGACGGCGATGTTGACCTCGAGGTTCTTCGCGCGTGAGCGCTCGTCGAGGTTGTAGCTGCCGATCTTCGCGAAGCGATCGTCGATGACCACCGTCTTGGCGTGCATCATCGGGCCTGAGTAGCAGAAGATCTCGATGCCGTGGCGCAGCAGCGACTCGTACATCGCCTCGAGCGCGAACTGCACGATGGCGACGTCACTCTTCGTGGGAACCAGGACGCGCACACGTACGCCGCGGAGCACCGCCCGGAAGAGGGAGTTGCGCACGCCGCGATCGGGGATGAAGTACGAGTTGGCGATGTCGATGGAGGTCTTCGCGGCGTTGATCCGCGAGAGGTACTCCTTCATCAAATTGCGTCGTTGTCGCCGCAGGCTCGCGAGGACGTAGACCTTCCCGGTCGGGCGCTTGCTGAGCGGCATGAGATCACGCGGCATGTTCAGCGGCACGAGCTCGTGGGGCAGGTTCCTGAACCAGACGCGCCGCCACGTCTTGTAAAAGAGCGTGCGCAACTCCTCGACGACGTTGCCCTTCACCTGGATCATGTCGTCGCGCCAGGCCTCGCCGCCATCGCTGAGCGGGAGCCAAGGGAGCGCGAGGTTGAGGCCTCCCGTGAACCCCGTGTGCTTGTCCACGACCAGGATCTTCCGGTGGTCGCGCTGATCCATGAGCGCGAGCCGGAACGACGGCCGGAGCGGCGAGACGGGATGGAACTCGCGCACCTCGCCTCCGGCGATGACGAGCGGTTGCCAGAACGCCGGCGAGATCGCGATGCTGCCGACCGCGTCGTAGACGACGCGCACAGTGATGCCCTTCTTCGCCTTCGCGGCAAGCGCGTCGCGGAACCGGATGCCCACCGGGTCGGCGCCGACCCAGTACATCTCGAGCAGAATCTCGCTCTCGGCCGCAAGGATGGCCTCGAGCATCGCGGGGAAGGCCTCGATGCCGTCACGGAGGAGGCGAACCTCGTCCTTGCCGACGACGAACCAGGGGCCGGGCGCGTCGGTGCGCTTCCACCAGCCGCTCATGGCGGCGACGGCTTCGGACGTGACGGCCGCGCGGCGACGACGATCATCGTCTCCTCCGCGAGGTACTTGGCGGTGAACGCGCGTACGTCGTCGATGCCGGCGGCGCCGCGGGCGAGCGGCTGGGCTGCGGTGGGGATGGGCTCGCCTCGCCACGTCGCGACGATCCGCGCGCGCGGATCGAGGGCGGCCTCGAGCGCTGCGCGCGAGGCTGCAAGCGTCGCGCGCTCGTGGTCGGATGCGGTGAGGCCGCCCTTCTTGACGCGGTCGACGAGCGCGCGCGCTTGCATGACGGCGTTGTCGAGCGAGGCCTGCGTGCTGACGATGCGGACGACGAGCGCCGGTGAGCGCGGCCACCCGACGACGTGGGCCTCTACCGAGCGCGCGAGGCCGGTCGGCGCGGACGTGCCTCCGAGCGCTTTTTCGAGGAGCCCGCCGTCGCCGTCGAGCGCAGCGGCGACGAGCGTCGCCGCCGCGCGCGCCTTGTCGTCGCCGGCGGCGAACGGAAATGCGAGGTACGCCTCCGGCCCGGCGCCGCCACGAGGCTCGAGCGCGTACGTACCTGGTCGCGCAGGTGCCGCGGCCGTCGCGCCGCGACAAGCGCGCGTGGTCTCGCCACGTCGGTCGATCCATCGATCCGCAGCGCGAAGAGCGGCCTCGCCCTGCGCAACATCGACGTTGGCGAGGACGGCGACCCGCAGCGGCCCCGCGCGAAGCGCCTGCGCGCGCGCGAGGACCGCGGCGTCCGCGGAGCGCGCGAGGGTGTCGTCGCGACCCGACGGGACGAACCACGACGCATGCCCCGGCGCGATCGCCGAGGCGAGGACGCCGAGCGCGGCGCCGTCGGAGCGCGCATCGTGACGAAGGAGCTCGGCACGCGCGCGAGACAACGCGGGGAGTGCGATGGGGTCCGACGCGAAGCTTCGCGCGACGACGTCGGCGAGGCGCCTCGCCTGCGCGGAGGCCGTCTCGCCGGCAAGCGCAGGTCCGTGAACGAGAAGCCCCGCACCGTCCGGCACGATCCACGGCTCGACGCGCGCCTCGGGTGAGCTCCTCGCCATCTCTGCGGCGGCGACCGCGAAGAGCGCAGTCAGGCCCGCGTCGGCATCGGATTCGCTCTCGGTTCCGCACGGCGACGCAAAGAGCACCCATGTCTCGCCTTGGCCGGGCTCGACGCGCGCACGCCCTTCGGCTGCGGGCTTCTGCCAGGACGAGGTTGCGCGTTGCACCGCCGCGGCGAGGACCTCGCGCGAAGGTTCGACGGCGCCTTCGGCGGAGGGCGCTCCGCCCCTCCGCAACGGGATGCCGAGCGCGATCGAGCCGCGCATCGCGATCGGCGTGGCGCTCTTCGGCGGCGTGGCGGCGGGCTGCGGAAGCCACGCATCTGCGAGCGCCCACCACGCGGCGCGCTGCGCGGCCTCGCGTGCGTCACCGGCGCGGCGCGCGAGCGTCCGGCCGTCGATCGCGGCGGCTCCGCCCGACCCGTCGGGCGACGCGGCGGCACCTTCCGCGAGATGCACCTGCGCCTCGACGTGCACGAGCGCCACCGCATCGGCGACGCGCGTGGCGAGATCTCTCGAGGCTGCCGGACCGCTCGCGCCCGAGGTTGGCGCTTCGAGGACGATGCCGACGCACCCGCCTCGCGGCTCGGCAGCGCCGACGACCTCGCGGAGGCGAAACGGCAGGTCGAGCGCCGCGAGCCGCGACGCGAGCGGACCATGCGGATCG
>JAYSXP010000343.1:0-4588 GCA_043717125.1 Polyangiaceae bacterium
CGACGTCGCGAACAACGCGAAGAAACACTGCCCGAACGCGTTCGTCATCGTCATCTCGAACCCGCTCGACGCGATGGTCTACGAGTACAAGCGCGTGACGGGGTGCGCGAAGGGCATGGTCGCGGGCATGGCCGGCGTCCTCGACTCGGCGCGCTTCCAGCTCTTCCTCGCGCGCGAGGCCGGCGTGAGCGTCAAGGACGTCCGCGCGATGGTCCTCGGCGGCCACGGCGACGACATGGTCCCCGTTCTCTCGATGACGACCATCAACGGCGTCCCCGCAAGCACGCTGATCGCCAAGGACAAGATCCAGTCGATCATCGAGCGCACGCGCAAGGGCGGCGGCGAGATCGTCACGCTCATGGGCACGAGCGCGTACTACGCGCCGGCGAGCGCGGCTGTCGCGATGGCCGAGGCGTACCTCCTCGACCAGAAGCGGCTCCTCCCGTGCGCGGCCTATCTCGACGGCGAGTACGGCTACAAGGACCTCTTCATGGGCGTCCCGTGCATCGTCGGCGGCAAGGGCGTCGAGCGCATCCTCGAGATCCCGCTCACGGAAGAAGAGAAGGGCATGCTCACGAAGAGCGCCGCGAGCGTCCAGGGCATCGTCAACGTCGTGAAGAAGAGCTGATTCACGAGAGCGCGACGTCTCGGTGCGGCGCTTGTCGCATCGAGACGCCTCCGCTCGATCTTGCTTCGTCAACGTCGATTGGGGTCAGTTCCCGCAGGCCGAGGCACATGCGCCGGACAGGCACTTTGCGAGCGCGCGAAGGTTCTCGAAGGCGCTTGGCTCGCCGTTGTCGGCGCAGCGCTGCGTGCACGCCGCGTCATTCTTGCAGTTGCTCACGCAATCCACGATGGCCTTGCAGTTGGGGTCGTGCTCGCAAAGGAACGCGGGCGAGCAGCACGACTTTCCTAAGCACTGGTCGCACGCGTCACCGTTGTCGTAGTCGTCGCACGAGATCGGCCGCGGAGCGTCGCACGTTCCGACGAAGTCCGTCTTCCCGGCGTAGGAGCTGCTCGTGCGATACGTCGAGCCGCCTGCGTAACCGCCGATGTCGTCGTCGGGCGAGCCGACCTCGCTACAGCGTTTGCCCATCGAGCACATCGGCCGGCTGTTCGCCCCGATGGAGTTCCCGTCGACGTAGTTGCTCGATTCCTCCGTGTACGTGCACCCGTATTGAATCGGCGGCGCCTTCTGCAGCGCCTCCTTCGAGGTGGCGTCGACGTCGTGAGAGCCCGACGAGCAACCGAACGAGACGAGAGAGACGAAGAACACGAAGTAGACCGAGGGGTGCATGGTGCCCTCTCATCGGCCGCCCGGGACGGGAGTTGCTGTATTTCGAGCGGATTGCACCCAGACCGATGCAGCGGAGGACCGCCGGCTCGGGCCCCGATCAGGGCGGCTGGGACCCGGTTCCGAGCAAGACCGCGAGCCGCGACACGAACACGCCCCAGGACTGGAGCCACACCGCGGGCATCTGGGGCCCGTCCTACGCCGCCAAATTCTCCAGCCTCGTCCCGTAGACTAGGGAACCTTCACCTCGAGGGTCTTGATCTCACCCTCCTTGAGCTCGACCTCGCCCGTCCCTGAGCGTCCGGGACTGGCGGCCACCGTGACACGGTACCTTCCGGGGTTCATCGGCCTCGCGATACCGAGCAGATCAGGCGGGAGCTGCGTGCCGTTGATCTCTACGACGACGTTCTTCAACGACGCGGCCGGTGGGGTCGTCTCGAGGCGCAGCGTGGGGATGCGCGGCGAAAGGCGCGCAAGCTCCTTGGCGCCCGCGCTCTGCGCGTCGCGGAACGCCGTTGGGGCTTGGGGCAGAAGCGTCAGATGAGAGAGGGTCGCGTAGCTCTCCTGCGCCTCGATGAGCCTGCCGGTCGACACCTGGCACTGCGCGATGTGCAGCAGGTGTGTCGGTGCATCATACATGCGTTCTGCCAGCTCGAACTTCGGTAGAGCGTTGACGCAGTCCTTGTGCTCTTGCAGCTCGACGCCTTCGGCGAAGGCGGCACGAGCGGCGGCCTTCTTCTCGGCTTCGCTGAGCTGAGGCGCGTTGGCGTCGACGTTCGGGCCGTGCCTCGGCGGCTCGGGGGTGGGCGTGACCGTGGGCGGAGGAAGCGGCCGGGCCGTATGCGGAGTGCGCCGTCCGCACGCCGTCGAGAGAAGAAGCAGAAGAGAGGCAGCGGCGGACAAGTGCGTGTGCAGGGAGCGGAGCGTCATTCGCAGGGCCATATTAAGTCGTCTCTGCGCCGAAGACACGCCTGCCGAGCGTGGTACCTTGCGGACGTGAGATTCCGACTGCACGCTTTTCTCTCCTCGAGCCTTCGCAACCTTCGCAACCTCCGCCTCCTCGGGCTCGTCGCGCTCCTCACGTTGCTCTCCGTCGCTCTCCCGAGCTGCATGGAGCCCGTCCAGCCGACGCTCGACCTCACGCCCGAGGCCCAGACGATCGTGAGCGGGCAGCCTCTCCAGCTGACCGTGACGCGCCGCTTTCCCGGCGGCTCGATCGAGGACGTCACCGCAAACGTGGCGTACACGTCGAGCAACCGCGTCATCGCCACGGTGAGCGATCGCGGCGTCCTCACGCCAGGTAGCGAGACGGGCGCGGTGGTCGTCAAGGTGTTCGACCCGGGGAGCAATGCGACCGCGCTCGCTTCGTTCACGATCGTCGCGGCCGAGATCACGTCGATCGACATCTCTCCCTCGGTGCTCGTCATGACGCGCGCCACCGCGCCGCGCGCGTTCACCGCCACGGCGCGCTTCAACAACGGCGCGACGCGCGAGGTCACCGATCAGGTCCTCTGGAGCTCGACGAACACCGCCGCTGCGCTCGTCGGAAACTCGCAGATCGATCGCGGCTACGTGAGCGCCGTCGCCGACGGCGACACCACGATCCTCGCGACAGATGCCAAGACCGGCGTCGCCGGCCGCGCGACGGTCTTCGTCACGGGCGGCTCGGCCGTGCTCCAGGCCATCGTCCTCACGCCGAACCCGGCCAAGGTCGCGGTCGGGATGAACGTGGAGATGACGGCGGTCGGTGTCTACAGCGACGGGTCGACCAAGAACTTGAACAAGGCGGTGACGTGGAGCTCGTCGCGGCCCGACGTTGCCGTCATCGACACGAACGGCGTCGTCACGGGCATCGCGGTGGGCGATGCCACGGTGAGCGCCACCGGCCCCGAGCCGACCACGACCGTGAAGGGGTCGGCGGCCGTCAAGGTCGGCCCGTGAGCCCGCGACACACGACCTGAGCGACGACCGTTTGCGTTTCTGGTAGGGTCCCGCCCGTGAAGATCCACGAGTACCAGGGCAAGCAAATCTTCGCGAAGTACGGCGTTCCCATCCCCAAGGGATACCCGGCCTTCACGGTCGACGAGGCAGAGGCGGCGGCGAAGAAGCTGATCGCTGAGACCGGCAGTCCAATCGTCGTCGTCAAGGCGCAGATCCACGCAGGCGGTCGCGGCAAGGGCGGCGGCGTCAAGGTCGTCAAGGGCGGCGCCGCGGAGGCGAGGCAGGCTGCAGAGAAGATCCTCGGCATGCAGCTCGTCACGCACCAGACCGGCCCCGAAGGCCAGAAGGTCAAGCGGCTCTACATCGAGCAGGGCCTCGAGATGGCCGCCGAGATGTATCTCGGCATGGTCGTCGACCGCGATCTCCGTCGCATCGCCTTCATGGCGTCGACCGAGGGCGGCATGGAGATCGAGCACGTCGCCGAGCACACGCCGGAGAAGATCCTCACCGTGCACGTCGACCCGACGGTCGGACTCTCGGCCTACCAGGCGCGCGAGCTCGCGTTCGGCCTGGGCCTCATGAAGTACGGCAAGGAGACGGTCGCGAAGTTCGTCCGCCTCATGTCGCAGCTCTACGAGTGCTTCGTGAAGGAAGACTGCTCGCTCGTCGAGGTGAACCCGCTCGCCATCCTGAAGAACGGCGACATCGTCGCGCTCGATGCGAAGGTGAACTTCGACGACAACGCATCGTTCCGTCACAAGAACTGGGCCGAGCTCCAGGACAAGGACGAGGAAGACCCGATCGAGCTCGAGGCTGCAGCCGCCGGGCTCAACTACGTGTCGCTCGACGGCAACGTCGGCTGCCTCGTCAACGGCGCAGGCCTCGCGATGGCGACGATGGACATCATCAAGCACGCCGGCGAGAAGGTCGGCGTCGCGCCCGCGAACTTCCTCGACGTCGGCGGCGGCGCCACGCAGGAGCAGGTCACCAAGGCCTTCAGCATGATCTTGAGGAGCCCCAAGGTGAAGGGCATCTTCGTGAACATCTTCGGCGGCATCATGAAGTGCGACGTCATCGCGAACGGCGTCGTCGCCGCAGCGAAGGAGCTCGGGTTGAAAGTGCCGCTGGTGGTGAGGCTCGAAGGAACCAACGTCGAGCTCGGGCGCAAGATCCTGAGTGAGAGCGGCCTCGCGATCCAGGCCGCCACGACGATGGCCGACGGCGCGAAGAAGATCGTCGATGCAGTGGTCTCGGGAGGTGCGAAGTGAGCATTCTTGTCGGCAAGAACACGAAGCTCCTCGTGCAGGGCATCACCGGCGGCGCCGGCTCCTTCCACGCGAAGCAGATGATCGA
>JAYSXP010000344.1:0-4569 GCA_043717125.1 Polyangiaceae bacterium
GCCGACTTCTACGAAGAAGAGGTCGACGTCGCCGTCGCCGCGCTGACGAGCCTCATCGAGCCCATCATGATGGTCGGCATCGGCGGCACCGTCGGTGTCGTCCTCATCGCCATGTACCTCCCGATCTTCAGCATCGCCGGCAAGATCAAGGCCGACTGAGCGCGGAGAGCACCTGACATGCTTGTGGCGCCGTCGAGGATCGAGCCCGACCTCGGCTTCGAGTCCGACGAACGTCTCGCGAACCGCCTCTCGTGGATGACCGGGCTCAGGCTCGGTTTCCTCACCCTCCTTCTCGTCGCGACCGCGTTCTTCTATCTCCGCGGCGCGCTCGGCGTGTACCCGCAGAGCCAGGGCATCGTCTTCGCGACAATCGGCGCCGCCTTCGCGCTCGCCGCCGTCTACGCGACGGTGCTGCGGAGCGGGAGGCACCTGCGCCGCCTTGCCGAGGTTCAGATCGTCCTCGACCAGCTGACCTGGACGGCGATCGTCTACGTGTCCGGTGGAGCGACGAGCGGCGCGACGTCGTTCTACGGCCTCACCTGCCTCGTCGGCGCGATCCTCATCGGCCTGCGCGGCGCGGCGCTGGCCGGGTTCAGCGGCATCGG
Organism: Polyangiaceae bacterium; assembly: GCA_043717125.1. GTDB lineage: Bacteria > Myxococcota_A > Polyangia > Polyangiales > Polyangiaceae > Labilithrix. The sequence goes on from JAYSXP010000344.1 coordinate 606, forward strand.
CATCTTCCTCGTGCTCTGCGCGGGCTTCGCGACGGACACGATCCGACCGCCGCGCGATCAAGGTGCCGCGAACTACATCGTCTCGTGGGACGGCATGGTGTACCCGCTCGCGGTCAACGCGCTCGGCATCGTCGTCGTCGCGCTGCTCGCCGGGTACCTCGCGGAGCGCCTGCGCCACACCGGCGGCGCGCTCGCCGAGGCGAACGAACGCGCGCTCGCGGCCGAGCGGCTCGCGCTCCTGGGGAGGATCGCCGCGGGTCTCGCGCACGAGATCCGAAATCCACTTGGATCCATCAAGGGATCGATCGAGATGCTGCGGGAAGCGCCAGGGCTGTCGGAGGACGACCGGCGTCTCTGCGACATCGTCCATCGCGAGGCAGGGCGCCTCAACCACTTGGTCTCGGACATGATGGACCTCGCGGGGCCCAAGAAGCCCGAGCCTGAGGACGTCGACGTGGCCGCGCTCGCCCGAGAGGTCGTCGCGCTCGCTTCGCGCTCGGAACGGAGCGGCTCGGGCGACGTCACCGTCTATTACCGCGGCCCGGAGGGCACGACGTACGCGCGCTGCGATCCCGCACAGATGCGTCAGGTCCTGTGGAACCTGGTCCGCAACGGCGTGCAGGCGACGGGCGCCGGCACGAGCGTGACCGTGTCGATCGAGACCGCCGGGGAGCGCGTCGAGATGGCCGTTCGGGACGAGGGGCCCGGCATCACGCCTGACGCGGCGCAGAAGATCTTCGACGCGTTCTACACGACCCGGGCGGGGGGCGCGGGGATCGGCCTGGCGGTCGTGAGGCGCATCATCGAGGACCACCGGGGGCTCGGCGCGAGCATCGAAGTCCGGGATGGGAGAGGGCCCGGGGCCACGTTCGTGGTCGGGCTTGCACGGACACACGGTCCGGCTAAGAAGGACAAGGACCACGATCCGGCTGTCGCAGTGGCTGCGAACGCCGGTTCTCGCTCCTGAGCGACCGCGAAAAAGCCGCAAAAAGCCTCGGAGTTGCGTCGGGTTGCGGGGAGCCTTTCGGGTATGAATCGAGCAGGTCGGTGAGTCGTCCAAGAGTGTGAGCCCCGTCGCGGGCCCGTGACCCCGAACCCGCAACCAAAGAGGAATGATTTCGATGCGTTTCCGTCAGTTCGTCTCCGCCGCCGCCGTCGCGCTCTCCTGCACCTTCGTGGCAGGAGGAGCCCTTGCTGACGTCGATGCCGCCAAGGCGTTCGTCCAGGAAAAGCACTCGAACATCAAGGAGCTCGTCGAGAAGGGCTCGTCCCCCGAGAAGGTGAAGGAGGCGATGGGCGGCATGATCGATTACGAGCAGCTCGCGAGGCGCACGATGGGCAGCCCGTGCCCGCCCGCGGTCCCGCAGTGCACGAACCACTGGGACGGCGACGGCAAGGACGTCCCCGCGCTCACGGCCGATCAGAAGAAGGAGGTCACCGGCCTCCTCAAGAACCTGGTCGAGAAGAACCTCCAGAAGAACCTGAACAAGACGAAGGACTTCGACGTTTCGTACAGCGGCGCGAAGGACATCGGCGGGAACCTCTCGAAGATCAAGACCGAGGCGAAGAGCAAGCAGAAGCCTCGCGATCCGGCGGTGCAGGTCGACTACGTGATCCTCGGGAGCGGCGACAAGTACCGGATCATCGACATCGTGACCGAGGGCTCGAGCATGACGAAGAACTACTACGACCAGTTCCATCGCATGCTGACGACCGACGGTCAGCGTTACGCGTACCTCGCGCAGAAGCTGCGCGACAAGGTCGCGGCGAAGGACAAGGAAGCCGCCGAGGCCAAGTGAGCGGGTCCTGAGCTCGCGTGTCAGCGCGCAGGGCGCTGGCAGATGAAGAGGCGCTGCTGCGTGCCGCTGTCGTCGGCGTACGCAAGCTGCGTATCGTAGGCCTTGTCGCCGACGGTGATGAACGCATGGCCGTTCGTCGCGCCCGTCGGCGGCTGCGCGTTTCCCCACGGCAGCGGGCGGGCCTGATCGTCGCTGGCAACGACGCCGTCGTCCCAGGTCCACGTGCCGCCGTCGGCGTGGAGACCAATCCACAGCGTCGGCGGGACGTCCGTGTAGCGCAGGACGATCTCGTGAGCGAGCTGCTCGCGCTCCTCGCGCGAGTCGAAGACGACGAGCGAGCCGCCGTCGAGGAAGCGACACGTCGTGTCCGCAGTGTCGGGTTCGGCGGGCGAGACCGACACGAGGTACGTCTTGTCGCCGGAGGTCTGGCGCACGGTGAAGCAGATGCCGTCGTTACCGCACGCCTGACCGCGCACGCCGGCGGGCTCGCGCTCGCAGATCGTCGGGCGGCTGATGGCGCCGCTGCACGGCACCCGGAACCACGTTCCGCCGCGCGAGGCGACGCAGCTCGTGTCGATGGTCGTGTCGGACGCATCGACGTCCGCGAGCGGGAAGGTCCCCGCGTCGGCCCCGATGCCGAAGCAACCTGTGCACGGGCCCTGCGCAATCGAAGTGGTCGCGCCCGGATAGGGGAAGCCCGGCTCCTCGGCGCGCTCGGCTGGCGGGCCGTACGCGCCGAAGAGGAACGTCGTGTCGCGCGAGAGCCCGACCCAGTAACCCGACTCATCGGCCGAGACCTGCTCGAGGAGCTTGGCCTCGGCGGCGCTCACGAGCGTGACGACGTGCGCGCGCTCGGCCTTGCACCGCGCGCTCGCTGCCGCATAGCTCGTGTCCGCACCGGCCGCGAAGTAGCAGTGGCCCGTCCTCGGATCGGGTTTCCCCTCGCACGTGATCTGACACGCTCGGCAGCCGGGAACCGCCGCGTCGCCGCCGGGATCGCACGACTCGCCCGAGTCGCCGCCGTCGTCGAGCGTCGCGATGATGCCGTCACCGCAGCCCCGGAACGGCGCGGTGGAGCTCTCGAGCGACACGTCCTCGGGCCCGAGAGCCGCGAGATCGGGGAGGCATGCGCCCGCGGCGAGGAGCGCGGCGGCCGCACCGAGAAGCACGACCACGGCGGCAAACGCGCGCGCGGAGGTCGACGCGAGGCGCGCCGCAGGACTCCGATCGTTCGTGTTTGCCTGATCCTCCACGCCGTGACGTCCCTTCCAGGGCATTAAGCTACGATGAAACGCGGATGGCCGCGCGCGACCTCGCACCTTCTTCTTCCTCGCGCTCGCCGGAACGTGCCGCAGCGTCCTCCCGTTCCGGGCCCTCATCGTCCCGTTCCGGGCTCGCGGGGCGGTATCGGTCGCTCTTCGTCATCGGACGCGGCGGCATGGGCACCGTCGAGGCGGCGCTCGAGCTCCAGGCGGAAGGTGCGGTCACCGAGGAGGAGGGCGCCGGGTACGAGCGCATCGTTGCGCTCAAGCGACTCCTGCCCGACGCGGCGCGGGATGCGCGACGCGTCGAGATGTTCCTCCGCGAGGCCAAGCTCGCGGCGATGCTCGATCACCCGAACATCGTTCGCGCCTTCGACTACGGCGAGGTCGACGGCGAGCTGTTCCTTGCGATGGAGTACGTCGAGGGCCAAGCGCTCTCGCGCGTGCTCAAGGCGCTGGCCGAGGTGGGCGTGGAGCTCGGCGCGTCGCTCACGGCTCACGTGCTCGCCGAGGTCTGTGACGGTCTGCACGCGGCCCACGAGCTGCGCGACGCGGCCGGCAAGGAGCTGAACCTCGTTCATCGCGACGTCTCCCCACAGAACGTGATGGTCGGCTGCGACGGGCACGTGCGCCTGCTCGACTTCGGCGTCGCGAAGATCGAGGCCGAGAGCAGCACCAAGACCGGCGAGGTCAAGGGCAAGACCGCGTACATGTCTCCCGAGCAAGCGATGGGGGACGCGATCGATCGCCGGAGCGATCTGTTCGGCGTCGGCGCGGTCCTCTTCGAGTGTCTCGCGCTGCGGCGCATGTGGGGCGACGGGACGGACATGGACGTCATCCGCAAGCTCGCTCTCGAGAAGCCGCCGAAGCTGGAAGAGGCCGTACCTTCGGCCCCGCTGGAAC
>JAYSXP010000345.1:0-4555 GCA_043717125.1 Polyangiaceae bacterium
TCTCTTCGCCGACCTCCGCGTCGTCGACGGCGTCGTTGCGGCAGGCGGGCGGGCCCGCGGCGCCCTTGCTCGAGCGCGTGGCGCAGCCGGAGGTGACGCTCGCGAGGAGAACGAGCGCGAGGGACGCGGCGAAAGCCAAATGGCGCTTTGCGCGGTCGGAGGGACTGCCCATGGGGGCTTCGTAGCACGCCGGTCCGGTCGGTGCTTTACAGCGTAAATTGTCGTGCTACACACCTCGCCTCCCATGATCCGACGCCTCCTTCCCTGGTCCTCGGCGTTCGCGATCCTGGCGCCGCTCGTCGCGCTCTCGGTGGGCGCGTGCAGCAGCGCGAGCGATGCACCTGCGGCGGACTCGCCCGGTGCCGAGGGAGGGACCACGCAGGCCGACGGCGCGCCGGCGCTTCCGGCGGACGGGGACGGCGGCGCCACCGCGAACGACGGCAACGCGGACCTCGGCGTGGTCCGCTTCACGATCCAGGTCGACTACCGCTTCGACAAGGCGGGCTTCTTCGCCGACGCTTCTCGCAGGAAGGCTCTCGAGGGCGCGTGCCGCATCTGGGGGCGTCTCCTCTCGGACGATTTTCCCGCGGTGCCGAAGGGGACGTACATCAAGGTTCGCGATCCCGAGAAGCCGAACGACCCCGCGCTCGCGCTCACCGTCGAGTACGAGATCGACGACCTCGTCATCTTCGTCGGCTCGTCCGACCTCGCGCCGGGGATCACGGGCGTGTCCTCGCCGACGGCGGGGCTCTCGGGGATCGGTGATGGTGCGCTTGCCGCGGCGCTGCAGCAGCGCTTCGACGCGACGCCGTTCCAGCCATGGACGGCGTGGATCAGCTTCGATTCGAAGACGGACTTCTACTTCGACCCGGAGCCGGAGCTTGGCGCGGCGGTGCCTGCGGGCAAGCTCGACTTCGTCTCGGTGGCGCTCCACGAGATCGGGCACACGCTCGGCTTCGGCACGGCCGCCGCGTTCAAATCGAAGATCAGCAGCGGCGCGTTCACCGGGCCGAAGACCGTGGCGCTCTTCGGCGGTCCGCTTCCGCTCACCGCGGACCTCGGTCACGTTCCGAACACGACGATGTGGGGCGGCCACCGGATGCTGATGGATCTCAGCGACGGCATGGGCACGCGCTACCTGCCGACGCCGCTCGATCAGGCCGTGCTCGAGGATCTCGGGCTCCATTTCTGAGGTCTTTCTCTTCGCCGCCCGCTCGTCCGGGGCTCGTCGCGGCGTTGGCGAAGTGCTCTGATGACGCCCATGCAGGTCCCGGCCCCCACGCTCGCGCCGCCGCCGGGTACGGTCGAGCGCTGGGCGTGGGACTACATCCGCGGCACGACCCTCGACGCGAAGCTCTCGCCGCCGCCGCCGCCCGAGGCGTGGGAAGAGGGTGCGCTGCCTCGCCGGCTCGACGTCCCGGGCAGGCCTTCGGTGCTGCGCATCGTCACGAAGGCCGCAAAGACGCGCGGTCTCAACTCGGCGCACGGTCGCGCCCGCGCGCTCCACACGTTTCTCCATCACGAGCTTCAGGCTGCCGAGCTGATGGGGTGGGCCGTGCTCGCGTTCCCCGAGTCGCCGCTCGAGTTCCGCGCGGGCCTCGTGCGCATCGCGCTCGACGAGATCCGACACATGCACATGTACGCGGCGGAGATCGCGCGCCTCGGACACGCCGTCGGCGACTTCACCGTTCGTGACTGGTTCTGGGAGCGCATTCCGCGCTGCCCCGACGCAGCGTCGTTCGTGGCCGCGATGGGTCTCGGGTTCGAGAGCGCGAACCTCGAGCACACCGCCTCGTACGCGGCACGCTTTCGCGAGGCGGGTGACGAGGACGGCGCGCGCGTGCAGGAGCTCATCGGGCGTGAAGAGATCGGTCACGTCCGCTTCGGCGCACGATGGTTCGAGACGTTCACGGGCACCTCTACGCTCGACTTCGCTCGCTGGAAGGCGGCGCTCCCGCCTCCGCTCTCGCCGCTGCTCATGCGCGGTCGTCCGCTCCACCGCGACGCGCGCCGGCGCGGCGGCCAACCCGAGGCCTTCCTCGATCAGCTCGACGCATGGCAACCCGACGATTTGCCTGGGTCCTGAATCTCGATGCGGACCTCGAGCTCGCCGCGCGGCACGCGTACACGCCGAAGCGAAGTGTGCGTGAGGCGATGCGGCCGTGGAGGTCGCTCCTCGCGCCGTCTCTGCTCGGACCCGACGACGTGCTCGTCGACGAATCGACGCCGTTGCGCTCCGCACGCGGGCTGACCGGGCGAGCGTTCTGTCCGACGCCGCGCGCGCTCGCGATGCTGGTTCGCGCGGGTGCCGAGCCGGAGGCTCACCCCACGCTCGATGTCCTCCGCCTCGTGAACTCGCGCGCGTTCGCAGCTTCGCTCGGAGCCACGCTTGCCGGAGCGGCGTTCGTCACCGAGCGCGAGGTGGCACACGCGATGCTCGCGACCTCACCGCCGGTCGGGGAGGGGTGGCGCGTGAAGCGCAACTTCGGAATGACAGGGCGCGGACAGCGCGTCGTCGTCACGCCGACGGAGGCGGACGTCGCGTTCGTGCGCGCGGGCCTCGACGAGGGCGGCGTGCAGATCGAGCCGAACGTCGCGATCGAGGCCGAGTATGCGATGCACGGGCTCCTCGCCGACACCGGCGCATTCGAGCTTGGTGACCCGGTTCGCCAGCGCTGCGACGCCCGCGGCGCCTGGGTCGCGACCGAACCACTCCTCTCGCCGAGCGCGTCCGAGCGGGATGTGGTCGCGCGCCTCGTGGCGGAGGCGTCGTTCGTCGCCGCGGCTCTCGGGGGCGCGGCCTACTTCGGACCCTTTGGCGTGGACGCGTACACTTATCGCGGTAGCGGACGCCTCGAGCTCCAGCCTCGCAGCGAGATCAACGCGCGCTACTCGATGGGCTTCGCGACCGGCTTCAGCGGCAAATCTCGATCTTGACGTCGTCGATTGCGTGACGCGAAGAGAGCCCCGCCGCCACGAGCGGGCACGTGCTCACCGAGTCACTGAGGCTCGCAGAAACCGAAATTGCAGCTCGGCGCGGACGCGGGGCACTCGGTGTTCTGCGTGCACGCCTTGCAGCTCGTTCCTGACGTGGCGTTGTCGAACGCGCACTTGCAGCTTCGTGGCGGAATGTACGGCGTCAGCGGGCCCATCTCGGTCTTGCGCGAGACGCCCATCGCGCAGGGCGACACGAACTGCTGACGAGCCTCGACGCTGATGAGATCGAGCCCCTGCGGCGGCGGGCTGACTCCCGTGAGATAGGAGAGCACGCGCCTCACGTTCGCATTCGCGGCGAGGCCCGTCGCGGCGTCGGCGCGCGCGAGCAGGTGTACCGGACCCCAGAGGGGGTAGTGGCCGTCGCGGACGTTCCTCTTGTCACCCGGCTTCACGTCCGGGAGATATCCGCAGCGCTGACCGTAGCTCTGGTACGCGAGCTGGCGCAGGCCGGGCCGCACGGAGTAATCGCCGGCGACGATCCCGATCGCCTTGTTCACTTCGTCAGCGGCGACGAGGCTCGTGAGCTTGTTGAGCACGCCGTCGCTCGAGCCTCCGTCGACCCCTGCCCACCGCGCGGGCGGCACGGCGATCGCGGTGCCGAGCAGCACCTGCGTGCCGGAGCCCGCGTTCCGGCGCACGATGAAGTTGTCGTCGATCCACGGAGCGACGCCCGACTTGCTGCCGAAGCCGAAGACGAAGTACGCCGCCTCGGCGCTGATCGACTGCTGCTGGGAGGCGGCCGGGACCACGAAGTTGAACATCTGAATCGGGCCGAAGAAGTCCGCGAAGGGAGCGGGCAGCGACGCGAGCGTGGGCCGACACGAGGAGGGAAACACGTCGGAGATCGCGATGTCGATCGGCGCAGGAGTGCCTGCCTCGGTGCCTGGCAGGATGCACGTCTCCTGTTTCGACGTCGGCGAAGTGCTCGTGCTGTCGGGATCCCAGTAGCTCGCCGTTCCCGCGAGCACCGGCGTGCCGTCGAGCATCGCGCCGAGGCCGATGCAGGAGCCCTGCACCTTCTGCACGATCGTGATCGGCGCGACCGGGTCGGCGAAGAGCACCTTCGCGAGCTCGGCGATGAGCGGCTGGAGCCCGCCCGAGATGTAGACGACGGGCCCGGCGGGAGCGCCGCCCTTGAGCCGGGTGATGGCATCGCAATTCATCACCGCGCTCGCGTTCCCGGCGGCGAGCAGGGTCGCGCCGGCGAGCGTGGTGGAGAGCAAGAGGCGAACGGGAGAGCGCATCGTCATCCTCCGTCCAGGTCGACAGGTAGTGGCGGGAGCTCGCCGTTCGGGAGCAGGTTGGAGAGCCGAGCGCGGTCGAACGGGATGCACTGCGCGGCGGTGCATGCGTTGAGCAGCTCCTGCGGGGTCAGCGGGTTGCACGGGTAGCATTCGAGCTTGAGGTCGACGTCGGACGTCTGACCGTCCGCGCATCCGCCGCCTCCGTCGCCCATCGGCATCGCCGTGTCGCCACCACCAGCCTCCGTGGGCTCTGGAGTCACCTCGAAGTCGGAGAGCCCGAGCAGCGAGTTACACGCAAATACAGCTCCGCCCGC
>JAYSXP010000346.1:0-13017 GCA_043717125.1 Polyangiaceae bacterium
GACGAGAGGCCTGCAACGAGCGAAGCGATCCATTGCAGTGCGTCTTACGCGCGCACCGCCCAGCTCCTTCCCTGGAAGCCGAAGGTGGCGGCTCAGGCCGCGGCGGACGCGCGGACCGTGAGCGCAGCAGCGCAGGGCGCGATGACGTCCGAGAAGGCGCGCGCTCCGACCTCACGCGCCGTCGCCTCGTCGAGGAGACCATGCGCGCGGAGGACATCTGGCGTGATGCCTCGAAGGCTCGCGTCCCACGTCTGCGGCGCGCACGCGAGGGCGCTGGTGAACGCACGCGCGGCAGCCTCGCGGACCGCCTCGCCGCCGGACGTGATTGCCCAGCCCACGAAGCGCCACGCAAGCTCGGCGTGGCAGGCCTCCTCGTGCGCGATGCGGCGGAGGGCGGCGCGGACCTCGTCGTCCTCGGCGAGCGCGAGCCGTGCCTCGGCGAGCAGGGCCGAGAGCGTCTCGCCGATGCACCCTTCGACGATGGCGGCTCCGACGATGCTCGCCAGGTCGACCGCGGGTGTTGCGCCGCCGACGTCGAGCGGGGCCGGGCCGAGGTGCTTTCCCGCAAAACGCGAGGCGATCGCGAAGCACGCGACGGCGTGCTCGATCTCGTCGCGCCCAGCGTTCACGGAGGCGACCACCAGGTCTGCGGGTGCTCCGAGGGCGAGCAGCTCCAGCGTGAAGCGAGCGAACGAGGCCACGGAGGCGTGCTCCATCGAGGCGTCGTGCGCCCAGGCGGTTGCGATGCGTGCGCGCGTCTCGGAATCGAGCGCGGTCTCGGCAGTGGCGTTGGCGCTGCGATGGACTCCGCTGGCGGGCATGGCCGCGGGAGTGTCCAACGAGGCGACGATCGCCATCCAGTCGTGCCGCTCGCGAACCGCGGCGACGCGCGCCTGTCCGCCGACGACGAACGGGCGACCGCAGCAAGCGCCGGCGCAGTGCACGTAGCAGCAGGAGGTACCCGTCCACGTCGGACCCGTGATCGCGGGGTTGCAGCAGGTGTCCTCGACGAGGTTCGCGGGCAGGCATCCGTTCACGTCGAAGAGAGCACCCGTGTCGGCGTCCGGTGCGCCCGCGTCGATGGAGTCACCTCCGCGCGGTGGTGAACCGAGCTGCCCGATAAGCTGCTGGTGGGTGTAGCATGCGGTCTGCGGTTTGCCGTTCGTGCACGTCGTCGACGGGGGCTCGGGGGGCTTCGGTGTGGACGTCGGCGGGAGCGGCGGCGAGTGGCCGGTCGAGGCGTCACCGCTGCTCGACCCGGGGGAGCCCCCGGAGCTTCCCGAGGTGCCGTTCGGCCCGGAAGACTGGCCGGTCGCGTCGACCGCGCCACCGCATGCGGTGAGGGAGGCTCCGACGAGTGCGCCGCTCGCGGCGAGCGAGGAAAGGAACCTGAGGCGAAGCTCGGTCGTGCGCATGCCGCGCCACAAGGCAAGGGTTGTGCGCGGCTCGCGATCACGTAACTCTGCGACGATCATCGACCACGGCCACCGAGACGCGTGCCAACCTGAGCCGCGCCACGACACGGCTGACCGTCAGCGCGCGGGGGAAGGGGTTGGCCCGCGGACCCTGAAACGGAAGGTCTTGAAGGGGGCGACGCCCTTCTCGAAGCCGCGCGCGTACGCGAGCTCGACGGCGTGCGCGCCCGTGGGCAGGCCGCTCTCGAGCGTCCAGGAAAGGATGCGCTTGCCGGGGGAACCGGGCGCGCTGCCTCCCGATACGTAGCCCATCTCGGGCGTGCCCAGCGCGGCGGGCGCCTTGATCACTGCCCAATCAAAGCCGGTCGTCGGGTTCGCATCCAGCGTGGCCACGAGCTGTTGCCCCGGCGTGAGCTCCAGGGTCTGGCCGTCGCTGGCTTCGTCGATCCGCATGAGGAGCAGGCGGCCGGTGCCAGCCTCGGCGGGGCCCGTGCCGGGGTCAACGCCTGGGCCGGCGACCGCGAGCGACTCCGCGGATGGCGAGGGCGAAGATGCAGCCGAGGAGCTGGCGACGGGCGCGGCCGAAGCCGAGACTATCGCTCTCGGTGTCGTTGTCGCGCTGCCGACCGCGCTCCCAAGCGCCGTGGTGCGGTGGCTCGACTCTCCGACACTCGCGCTCGGCGACCGGCGAACGAGGACCACCGCTGCCCCGATCGCGACGATAGCTGCACCTGCGCCGATGAGGAGCGGCGCTCGCCGAGCCTCTATCGAGGTCAGGCGACCGCCGACTTCGGCGCGCTCTTGTCGTCGACCTTGATGCCCTTGGCGGTCTCGCTCACCTTCACGCTGACGAGGCGCGACACGCCGGGCTCGCCCATCGTGACGCCGTGCAGGATGTCGACCATCTGCATCGTCTTCTTGATGTGCGTGATCAGGATGAACTGCGAGCGATCGGTCATCTCGCGGATCATGTCGCAGTAGCGACCGACGTTCGCCTCGTCGAGAGGCGCATCGACCTCGTCGAGGATGCAGAACGGCGACGGCTTGATCTGGAAGATCGCGAAGATGAGCGAGACGGCAGTGAGCGCCTTTTCTCCACCGCTCATGAGCTCGATGCTCGAGAGCTTCTTGCCCGGCGGCTGCGCGACGATGTCGATGCCCGTCTCGAGCATGTCGCTTGGGTTGGTGAGCCGGAGCTCGGCGCGACCGCCGCGAAACATTTTCGGGAAGATGGTCTGGAAGCGCTCGTTGACCGCGGCGAACGTCTCCTCGAAGAGCTTCTTGCTCTCGCGGTTCATCAGCTGAATCGCGCGCTCGAGGTCGATGAGCGCCTTGTCGAGGTCGGCCTTCTGCGTCGTGTAGAACACGAAGCGCTTCTCGGCGTCATCGTGCTCGCGCATCGCGTCGAGGTTGACGCTGCCCATGCGATCGAGGAGGCCGGCGAGCTCATGGATGCGATCGCGGAGCTCGCCGTCCGGCGCCGGGCGGAGGTGGTAGTCGCCGACAACGCGCGGGAGGTGGAGGCCGCGGAATTTCTCGCGCACACCGGTGAGGAGGTGCTCCATCGAGAGCTGACGCTCGCGAAGAGCCATCTCGTGCTCGGCCAGCGCCTCGCGTGACTCGCTCGCACGCGTGCGGAGATCCTTGAGGCCACCCTCGCGCTCGGTCAGGTCGGAGCGGAAGGCGTCGAAGACGGTGCGCATCTCGGCGAGGAGCTCCTGGGAGATGCGCGCGGCGTCGATGGCCGCCACGAGCCGCTCCTTGTGCCGAACGAGCGTCGCGGCGGTCTCGCCGAACTCAGCTGCACCGCGCTCGAGCTCCGCGTGGAGGCGCTTGGCACGATCGCCGAGCTCGGCCTCGCTGCGCGCGAGGCGCTGGAGCGTCCCGCGAGCGGCCGAGAGCTTCTCGCGAGCGCCGGCGAGGGCGACCTTGCGCTCGGTGACGAGGTGCTGCTGGTCGCGGACCTGGTCACGCCACTCGGTCGCGCGGGTTTCGGCGTCGGTGATGCGGGTCGAGACGTCGTCGAGGGCGATGCGCGCGGCGTCGAGGACCTCCTGCGCGGCAACGCGCTCGGCCTCGGCCTCGGCGATGTTCTTGCGGAGCTCCTCGAGATCGGCGGCGAGCGCCTCGAGGCGACGGTTGTGGCCTTCCAGCTCCGACTCTGCGGCGAGGCGGTCCTTCTCGGCGTGGACCAGCGCGAGCTCGCTCTGGTGCGCCTGCTGGCGCGCGCGCTCGAGAGCGCCGGTGCATTCGCCGATCTGCGAGCGCAGCGACTGGTGGCGCGCGAGCCGCTCGCTGACGAGCGCGTCGAGGTGCGTGACCTCGATTTGCAGCTCGCGCATCTCGCGTGCGACGTCGAGCATGTGAGCGGCGGCCTCTTCGCCGGTTCCGCCGGAGACGCGACCGTCCGTGTGGAAGACGGTGCCGTCGCGCGTGACGAGGACGGAGTCGGCCAGGTCGGCGCCGCGCGAGCTTGTGCCGAGGTCGCGGATGCGCATGGCCGCCGCGACGTCGTCGACGACGATGGCATCGCCGACGACGACGCGCACGAGCGCCTCGTCCTCGGGCGCGAAGCGGAGTGTGTCGGCCAGGCGACCGACGATGCCCTCGATGGCGGCGCGGCCGGCGTCGAGCCTGTCGTGGATCCACGGGGCAGGGCGGCCCGCGACGTAGGGGGGATTGCGCGGCACGATCGTAGCGCGGCCCTTGCGCGCGGTCGCGAGGTCCGCGAGGAGCTCGACGCCACGCGTGACGTCGTCGACGATGACGTCCTCGAGGTGCGTGCCGAGGAGGCCGGCGAGCGCGGCCGTCAGCTCGGCGGGCGCCTCGATGCGGTCGGCGAGAAGGCCCGCGAGGCTCTTGTCCTTCGTCTCGACGAGTGCCTTGGCGCCAGCGCCGACGCCCTCGCGACGCGAGTGCATCTCGGTGAGCGCGTGGAGGCGCGAGCGCTTCTTCGAGGCCTCGACCTTCGCTTCCTCGAGCGAATGCTCGCTCTGCGTGATCGTGCGACGGAGATCGGCGAGGCGCTCCTCCAGCTGCGTGCGCTCCTCGGCCGTCGTGACCTTGCCGGTGCGCAGATCGTCGATCGCGAGCGCGAGCTGCTCGGTGCGAGCGCGCAGCTCGAGGACGTTGCCCTCGCGCTCCTCGCGCTCGGCCGACTGCTTCTCCTCGCGGACGATCATGTCCTGCTTGCGCCGGTCGAAGCCCTGGAGCTTCGCCTCCGAGCTGGCGATCTCCGCGTGCGCGCGGCTCATCGCCTGGCGCAGCTCGACGAGCGTCTGCTCGGCGGCCTGGCTCTCGGTGGCGAGCTCGGCCAGCCGTGCTTCTTGGGCGGCGGCCGCGTTGGCCTCGCCGTTCTCGCCGTCCTCGAGGATCGCGACGTCGGCCGCGACCGTATCGCGTTCGCGCGCGAGGATGGCGCCCTGCTCCTCGATCTCGCGGACCTCCGTCTCGGCCTGGGCCTCGCGCTTGCGCAGCGCCTCGATGCGGTCCCTGGCGCGCTCTATCGCGACCTCTTCGGAGCGCATCTCGTTGTCGGCGGCGAAGGCCGCGGCGTTGGCTTGCTCGAGCTGCTCCTCGGCGTTGTGCGCCTCGAGGCGCGCTGTCTCGAGCTCGGCTTCGCGGGCGGCGAGACTCGCCTTCGCGTCGTCGGCCTCGAGAGTCAGGCGATCGACCTCGCCCTGCTCGAGCGAGATCCAGCCGTGGAGCTCGAGAAACTTGTGCGAGGCGTCATGGAGCTGGAGGTCCTCGAGCTCGCCGCGATACGAGATGAATCGCTCGGCCTTCGCAGCCTGGCGCTTGAGAGAACCGAGGTTGCGCTCGATCTCCGCGACGATGTCACCGACGCGCAGCAGGTTCTGCTGCGTCATCTCCATCTTGCGTTCGGCCTGCTTCTTACGGCTCTTGAACTTCGTGATGCCGGCGGCCTCCTCGATGAGGAGGCGGCGGTCTTCGGGCTTCGCGCTGACGATGAGGCCGATCTTGCCCTGCTCGACGATCGAGTAGGCCTTCGTGCCGATGCCCGTCCCGAGGAAGAGGTCGGTGATGTCCTTGAGGCGCACGGGCGTCTTGTTGATCAGGTACTCGCTGTCGCCGTTGCGATGCAGGCGACGCGTGACCGCGATGTCCGTGTAGTCCTTGTATTCGAGCGGGACGTCCGAGGGGTCGTCGTTTTCGAAGGTGAGCGTGACCTCGGCGAAGTCGGCCGGCGATCGCGACTCGGAGCCGCTGAAGATGACGTCCTCCATGCTGCGGCCGCGGAGGTGCTTCGCGCTCTGCTCGCCCAACGACCAGCGAATCGCGTCGACGATGTTCGACTTTCCACAGCCGTTCGGGCCGACGACGCCCATGATCTCGTGGTCGAAATTGACCACGGTCCGGTCGACGAACGACTTGAACCCGCAGAGCTCGAGACGCTTGATCTTCATGGTCCTCGCAAGACTTCAGAGGAGTCGGTCGGGGATGGGGATATCTTGTGGAGAAACCCTGCGCGAAGTACCTCCGGAGGAGGCATCGCGCTAGCCGAGCGGCTCGATTGCGTGACGGTGGCCGGCTCGCAACGAGCGGTCAGACCTGACCTACATGACGTAGTGTCACGTCACATACGGTCAGTGTTCAGTTGTAGTGCCTGAACGCGCGACCACGCAAGCGCTTATTGATGTTCAGCGTTTTTTTACGTGAAAAACGGCGCCCGATGACGCATAACCCCCGAACCGGCAATGCCCACCTACGAGTACGTCTGCACGGATTGCGCGAACGAGTGGGAAGAGATCCAGAAGATCTCGGAGCCAGCGCTCGAGGTCTGCCCAAAGTGTGGAAAAACCACCGCTAAGCGCCAGATCTCGGGGGGAAGTTTCATCCTCAAGGGCGGCGGCTGGTACGCCGACCTCTACTCCTCATCCCCGAAGAAGAGCGGCGAGGCGGCGGCAGCGAGCAAGTCCTCGCCCCCAGGTGCACCGGCCGCGCCGGCCGCAGCCGGCAAGAGCGACAGTGGCGGATCGAGCGGCTCTTCGGGCGGCTCCGGCACGGGCACGAGCGGAGCCGGCTCCGGCGGCTCTTCCTCAGGTAGCTCAGGTAGCTCGGGTGGCTCGGGTGGCTCGGGTGGCTCGGGTGGCTCGGGTGGCTCTTCTTCGGGTGGCTCGGGTGGCTCGGGCTCAGGCTCGTCGACCCCTAAGTGAGGTACACGGCGGCAGCACTGCCGCCCGCGCCGACGTGACGTCCACACCGAGTTCGCGCGCGAGCCGCGCGTAGACGAGGTCCATCAGGCGACCTCGCGGCGGCGTCGCAATGGCTCCGAGGTCGCCGGCCCAGAGGTGCGCGTCGCGCGCGTTCGGAAGCGTAGGGAGCACCAAGGCGAAGTCGTGCTCGAGCGCCGCTGTCACCCGCCGGCCTTCGAGCCACCGCTTCACGACGAGGGCGCCCCGCGCGAGCACGTGAAACCTCGACTGCGCGTCCATCCACGGAAGGGCCATCACCGGATCGAGCTCCGCGGCGGCGAGCTCCTCGATGCGCGCGACAATGAGTGCGAGCGGGAGCGCGTCGATCTCGCGGAGCGCCCCCGGGTACGTCCTCGCGAGATCGGCCATCGCCGGACGCGGGTCGGGCTCGACGAAACCCCGCTCGGTCCGCGCGCGCGAATGGATCTCGCGCAGGTGGAGCATGCGCTCGTACTTGTCACGAAGGGCACGCAGGTCGGTGTCGCGCAACGGTGCTAACCTTTACGATAACCATGACCGACAAGCGCCGCGAAGTGGAGGAGCTCCGTCAGGAGATTAGCAAGGTCGACGCCCAGCTCCTGAGCGCCCTCGAGCGTCGTGCGAAGCTTTCGAAGAAGGTCGGTGAGGCGCGGAAATCGCTCGCGTTGCCGATCTCGCTCCCCGAGCGAACCCAGATCGACGCGATCGTCTCCGGCGCCTCGTCTGCCGACCTGCCGCCGGAGGCGCTCCGCGAGATCTTCCGCGAGATCGTCGCCACGTGCTTTTCGCTCGAGACTCCGGTGAAGGTCGCCTTCTGCGGTCTCGACGGCGCGTTCGCGCACGCCGCGGCACGGACTCGCTTCGGCGTCGTCGCCGAGTACACACCTTGCGAGACGGTCGCATCGACGCTCGACGAGGTGACGCGCCAGCGCGCGAGCTACGCCGTCGTTCCTTACGAGACACGCTCGGACGGCCTGATGCAGGCGACGATCGCGGCACTCACCTCGAGCGATCTGAAAATCGTCGCGTGCTTCGAAACGAACGTGAACCTCCAGCTCGCGAGCAAGGCGGCCTCGCTGGCGGAGATCGAGAAGGTCTACGCAAGCGCAAAGGACCGCGCACACTGCCAGCGCTTCCTCGCGTCGGAGATGCCCGGCGCACAATTCATGGATGTGAAGACGCCCATGGGCGCATGCCAGCTTGCCGCCACCGACCCGCGTTCGGCCGCGCTTGCGCACGAGTCGATCACCGCCCAGCACGGTCTCGAGGTCCTCAAGCGCAACGTGCGCGACGAGGGCGAGGAGCGCGTTCGTTACGCCATCGTCGGCCCGCGGCCGTCGAGCCGCACGGGAGGCGACCTCACGGCGGTCGTCTTCGCCGTCAGTGATGCGCCGGGCGCCCTCCACGAGGTGCTCAAGCAGTTCGCCGAGCGCGGCGTGAACCTGACGAAGATCCAGTCTCGTCCGACGCCGGGCGAGAGCTGGCAGTACCTCTTCTTCATCGAGGTGCAGGGCCACGCGACCGACCGACCGATCGTCGGCGCGATCGAGGAGGTCCGCCGTCACTCCAAGTTCTTCAAGGTGCTGGGCTCCTACTCGACGTCGTGAGCGCTCCTTCTGGTAGGCTCGCGCTACCTATGAACGCGCTGCGCTGGCTTGGTTTCTCGCTGCTCCTCTCGTCGCCCTTCGTCCTCGGGGGTTGTCCCAACAAGGACAACACGGAGGTGAAGGCGGCCAGCGCCGAGGCCAGCATGGAAGACGCGATCGCGCTGCTCCCCGGCAGTGCGCTGGCCGCCGGTACCGTCGATGCCCGCGCGTTCTTCGGTAGCGCCACGTTCGGCGCCGACCTCGCGAAGCTCGTCGAGAAATACGTGCCTGTCGGCGCCGAGGCGGGTTTCGAGGCGTCGCGCGACGTCGATCGCGTCACGTTCGCGAGCTATTCGTACCAGGGCATCGATGTCGCCGCGATCGTGATCGGGCGGTTCGACAGCGCGAAGACCAAGCTCGTCGCCTCCGCGCAGACGCCCACGAAGGGCGGAGGAACGCTCGTCGCGTCGCAGTACGCCGGCCGAGACGTCTACACCGTGAACAACATCGGCTTCACGCTCCTCTCGGACACCCGCGCGATCGTCGGAACCGAGCAGGGAATCAGGCGCGTCCTCGAGCGGATCAAGGACAAGCGCGTGAAGCGCGACCTCGCCCCGTGGATGATCGCGACGCTCGAGACCCCCGGCGCCGCGTTCGCCGCTGCCGGCGACTTCGCGAGCCAGCCAATGCCCGCCGAGCTGACGCGCCAGATGGCGCCTCAGCTCGTCACGAACCTGAAGGCCGTGCGCCTCGTCGCCACGTTCAAGGACGGCACCCAGCTCGCCGGGAGCATCACCTACGCCGATGCGCCTTCCGCGGAGGCCTCGTCTGCCGTGATCAAGCAGTCGATGAGCTACGCGAGCTACCTCAAGGTCTTCGGCGTCAAGCTGCAGAACGTCGACATCAAGGTCGACAAGGCGGACGTGCAGGTATCCCTCCTCGTCGATGATCAATCTCTGCGATCCATGCTGAACATCATCCCGACGCTCCTGCCCCAGTGAAGAGGTGAGCCATGTTTTCCCCGCGTAACGACAAAGTCTCGGCGATCGCCACGACGCTCGCGGCCGCGTGTGCAATCGCGCATGTCTCGTTCTTCACCCTGTTTGCATGGCGCGTGATCGGCCGCGCCGGGATGGGGTCGATCGCCTGGGCGCTGCTCGCGCTCTGCGCGCTGCTCGGGCTCGGCTGCAACGCGGTTGGCTACTACCTCATCAAGAACGGCGGGCGCACGCCCGCGCGCAAGTGGGGCTACTGGTCGATCGCGACGTCGACCGGCCTCGCCGGCGTGCTGCTCGCGATCGCCGCGGTGACCGCGTGAAACGGGCGCGCGAATGACGGACCTCGTCGTTCACCCGCTCGAGAGGCCGCTCGTCGGTAGCGTGCCGGTCCCTCCGGACAAGACGATCGCGCACGTCGCGCTCCTCGTGGCGTGCCTCTGCGAGGGCACCTCCGAGCTGCGCGGCTTCGCGCACGGAGAGGCCACGCTCGCGACCGCGAAGGCGATGCAGTCGATGGGCGCGACGACGCAGGAGCCGGAGAAGGGCCGGCTCTTGATCACCGGCACCGGCCTCATGGGGCTCGAGGCCGCGCGGGTACCGCTCGAGTGTGGAGGCTCCCGCGCGACGATGCGGCTCCTCGCGGGACTTCTTTCGGGTCAGCGCTTCGCATCGAAGCTGGTGGGCAATGCGTCGCTGACCGCCGAGCCGATGCTGAACGTGGCCGGCCCACTCCGCGCACGCGGAGCCGCGATCGACGGGACACCGCATCCGACGATCGAAGGCGAGATCCTCGCGCCGCTGTTCGTCGGGCCGCTCGCCGACAAGGACCTCGGGCCGAGCGAGTACACGAGCCCGACGCCGAGCCCGGACGTGAAGGGGGCGCTCCTCCTCTCCGGCCTCTACGCGCACGGAACGACCTGGTTCAAGGAGCCCGCGCTCTCGCGCGATCACACCGAGCGCCTCCTGCACACGCTGGGCGTCCCGATCCGTACGCTCGCCACGATGATCGAGCTCGATCCCGCGGGATGGGACGGCAAGCTCGCGTCGTTCGCCCTCGATGTTCCGGGCGACGTGTCGGCCGCCGCCTTCGTGCTCGTCGCCGCGCAGCTTCATCCGGGCTCGCGGGTGACCGTGCGCGGCGTCGGCATCAACCCGACGCGCATCGGTTTGCTCGAGGTGGCTCGCCATATGGGCGCCGGTCTCGACGTCGTTCCGCGAGGGGAGACCTGCGGCGAGCCCGTGGGCGAGATCACGGCGTGGCACGAGAACCTTCGCGCGACGTCGTTCGGGGGCGAGCTGGTCCCACGCATGACGGACGAGCTCCTGATCGCATGCGCCCTCGCCGCACGCGCGACCGGTACGACGACGATCCGCGACTCGCTCGAGCCCCTCGACGCCGTGGCAAACGTGCTCCGCGCCTTTGGCATCATGTGCGAGTTGCTCCCAGGCGGCCTCGTCATCGAGGGCAGGGAAGGTCCGCTCGAGCCCGCACGCATCGAGAGCGGTGGCGACCCCCGCGTCGCGATGACGGCCGCGGTCCTCGCGCTCGGCTGCGGCGGTCCGAGCACGATCGTCGACTGCGACTGCGTGGCCACGCTCTTCCCGCGCTTCGTCGGCACGCTTCGCGCGCTGGGTGCACGTATCGACAGCGCCTGACGGGACGGTTTCCACTGCAGGGAGACGACTCTGCCGGTCCGTGGTAAATCCCGGTCCGTGAGTCGCACGCGCCCCATCGTCGCCATCGACGGCCCCGCCGGAGCTGGCAAGAGCACCGTCGCGCGCCGTCTCGCAGACGCGCTCGGTTACGTTCTCGTCGACACCGGGGCGATGTACCGCGCCGTGGCGCTCGTCGCAAAGCGCGAGGGCGTCGCCTGGAGCGACGGCTCCGCGCTCGGAGAGCTAGCGCGCGGCCTGGTCGCGAAGAACTCGCTCTCCTTCGAGCGCGATCCGGGGCTGGGCGTCCGCGTGAAGCTCGCGCGACCTCTGCCCGAAGACGGCGCGCGCGAGGACATCTCGGACGCCATCCGCATGCCGGACATCGCGCAGGGCGCGAGCACGGTCTCGGCCCACGGTGACGTGCGCAGCGTCCTGCTCGAGCTCCAGCGGCTCGCGGGCCGTGGCGGCAGCGTGGTCCTCGAGGGGCGCGACATCGGCACGGTCGTCTTCCCCGACGCCGAGGTGAAGTTCTTTCTCACTGCCAGCGCGGACGTCCGCGCGCGTCGCCGCCACTCGGAGCTCGTCGCCAAGGGCCAGACGGTCACCTTCGAGGAGACCCTCGCCGACGTGAAGCAGCGCGACGCGCAGGACGAGGGCCGCGCGGTCGCGCCGCTGAAGAGAGCCGACGGCGCGGTGCTCGTCGACTCGACGGACCTCACCTTCGAGCAGACGGTCGCGCAGATGCTCGACCACGTGAAGCGAGTCACCGCGACATGACCTCGCGTTGCTCGCGCCTCCTCCGCGCGATGACCGTCATCGCGGCCCTGTCTTCCGCTGCGCTCGTGACGTCCTGCGGGCCTGGAGACGGTCCTCGCGCGGCGCGGCGCGAGCTCGGTCCTCAGTGGCAGGACGTCTTCGACGGAACGCCGGAGATCTACGCCGTCGTGCGTCCGCAGACGATCAAGCGAGACGCGATCTACGGCACGTTCTTCAAGAACGTTCTCCGCATCGCACAAGCGAAGACCCCCATGCGCGGAGCCACCGCGCTCGAGGCACTCGAAGGGTGCGACGAGATCGTCGTCGGCATCCGCAAGGACGGCACCGGCGAGGACTCGGCCATCGTGTTTCGCGGCGTCCCCGCGAGCCTCGACCCGCAGAAGATGACCGACGCGACCGGCCATCCGGTCCTTCGGCTCGTGAACGCGCGCGCCAAGGTTCCCGAGTACCAGTGGATCGATCGGCAGAGCACGAGCGAGGGCTCGCTGTTCATCCTGCCCGACCGCACCTGGGTCGGCGCCCTCGGTGAGGCCCGCGCGCGTGCGCGCCAGGCCTTCGCGACTCCGTTCGGCCGCCCGATCCCGAAGACCGACCCGGAGGCGCTCGCCGTCGTGCGCCTCGACGCCACGACGCTCCTCCAGGGGCCCCGCTTCGCGAAGAGCCCGTTGCTCGGTCCGCTCACGCGCAAGCTCAACGCCGTGACGATCGCACTGAAGCCCGGCAAGGTCGGCGTCGTCGCCACGCTGCAGTATGCGGATGACGAAGCATGCGCCTGGGCCGAGATGCATTCGAAGCGGCTCCTCGAGGAGCTCGGCAAGCAGGAGCCACGTCGCGGCGCGCCGTCGCTCGACTGGCTCAAGACGGCGCAGATCGGCCGCGAGGGCAACGCGGTCACGCTGAAGCTCGCCATCCCCGCCCGCCTCCTCGAGGACCTGCCGAACGCGTCGGGCGGCGACCTGGCGCTCTGATTCGGGGCGGATCACCCGAAAGCGCTCCGGACCCCCGAGAAGACCGCGCATTTTGGCGGCCACGCTCGGCCACTGGCCTTTGACACCCCGAAAACACTGGGCTAAAACCGTTCACCCCATAACTGGGGAGAAAGGCGCCCTACGTTCAACAAGAGCGAGGGCGAAACGAGGCTGATTCACTGAAACATGGCTACTGAAACCGTAACGACTGAGAGCGGGGGAATGGATTCCTTCGCGGCCCTCTTCGAGGCGAGCATCACCGACGCGACGCGCGGCGAGTTCGGCAAAGAGGGAGAGATCGTCAAGGGCATCGTCGTCGTCGTGCAGCGCGACAATGTCATCATCGACATCGGCGGCAAGAGCGAGGGAATGATCTCCCTCAGCGAGTTCCACGATGCGGCCGGTCAGGTCACCGTCAAGGC
>JAYSXP010000347.1:0-4539 GCA_043717125.1 Polyangiaceae bacterium
GCCAGGGCTCCTCGTCCTGCGCGTGTGCGCGACAGGTCGCGAGGATGGTCGGGAGGCCGGGGCGCAGGCCGCGAACCAGGCTGCGAAGCGCCCCCTTCCGCCAGCGCGGAGGAAGCTGGTCGAGGATGGACTCGACCGATTGCGTCTTCACGTGCGGCACGATCCGCTGGAAGATCTGGGCGGTGGACAGCTTGCGCGCCTCCTCGAGCGTCGGAAGCGGCAGGGACTCATCGATCTCGAAGGGCTGCCGGTAGAGCCAGTCGCGAAGTGCCATCCACCCCCGGGGGTCACGGCCATCGGCGAGCCGATCCGCGATGATCTCGTCGAAGGCTCCGAACTGGAGACGGCTCTGATTGTAGAAGCGGTTCCGGAGCTTCAGCGACATGGCCGCGACCATCGCGTCCAGCGTGTCTGGCGCGGCGAACGGGATCAGCACGTCCAGGGCGTGCATCCACTGCACGGCACCCCGTTCGAGGTCATCTTGCAGGCGCTCGACCGCGGCGACGGCGCGCTCGACCGAGCTCATTCGGGGCTCCCGTGGTTCTGCAGTGCGAACCGCCCGAGCATGGATTCCCGGCGCGCCAGCAGCTCGGCATGCTTCGTTGAACCCGGTCTCTCGCGCATGATGAGCACCTCGAGGTCGGCAATGTCCCACGCTTGATCGTGCAAGTTGTTCTTCTTCTCCGGCGCTGTGTGGCCCCTGACATCCCGGTTGGTCATGTTGCCTTCTTCCGCCATTTGCTCCAGGTTCTCGAGCTCGTACGCCTCGTGCCGGAACACGCACACGATGGCTTCGTCGCTCTCGAGCACGTCCGGCCGGATGTTGACGGTCACACCGTCCGTGAGTTGCTCGACCTCGAACTTGGCTCGGAGATCGCCATCTCGATCGAATCTATACGCGCCCGCCTTGTTCGAGGGGAGCTTGGGATCGACGACAACCTTGACGTAAGGCGGCAATTTCCTGCCAGTGATCCTCTCGTATACCGCCGTCGCCTCGGCGATGGTCCGTGGCGGTCCCACGTTCTTGCGCCAGGGACCGTACGTCAACTTGTCCAGGTCTCTCACGAACATGGAGTTGTCGACGTTCTTGAAGCGTGTGTCCTGCGCATGCGCCGCTCCGCGCGCCTCGTCGTTGAGGCGCTCTTTCAGCCCCTCCACTTCCGTGGATTTCGTCTCCTGCGACTCCACCCTTGGCTGCGCATGCCGGGACGGCATGGTGAGCGCCACGTCGCTCAGCGTGCTCGCCATCATCACGCGGCGATGCGCCCCGACCAGCGAATCCCCGCGCACCGCCGAGTCGAGGAACGCCAGCGCGGCGCAGGCGCTCGTCGCCGAGGCGTTCAGCATGTCGATCCGCATCTGGAGCAGCTCGCGGTCGCGCGCCTCGGTGTCCACGTGCGCTTCCCGGTAGCGGTTGCTTGCGACCGTGGTGGTGGGGTCCTCACCCGTCGCCCTGCAAACGTCGCTTCGCCACCGCTCGAACGTCCCACGCACGCGGGCCTCGTCCTGCGGCGTGAGCGTGACCTGCTGCTTCAGCGTCGCCACGATCATGTCGGCGGTGACCTGCTTGCGGCTCGCCCCGTCGCCGAGCGTCGGGACGACGACCGGTTTCGCGTTGTCGCAAGCGGTAGCCTGCGCGACCATCGCTTGGTGGCGGCGCTCGAGGTCGCCGAGCGCTTGCTGGTGCTGCCCGCGAAGCGACGACGGCTGGATGCGCCCCCCGTACGCACCGAGGAAATCGACCTCCGCCTTGATCGCCTTCTCCACCTCGCCGCGCGTCTTCAGCGCGTTCGCGTCGACCAGCGGCGGCGTATGACGCCGCACGACCTCCCCCTCGAGCCGGTCGAGCGCCAGACGGTCGCCGTCGCCTTCCGGCCCGGGGCGCTTGGCGAGGCGTGTGCGTGTGGAGTCGATCTCGCGCTCGAGCGCATCGTCGGTGTAGAGGGTGAGATCTCCGAAGGAAGGCGGAACGCGCGTGTCCTTCGACGCGTTCGCAATGAACGCCTGCAGATCCGCACTGCAGGGAGGAATGTAAACGAGCTCGCGGCGCGACCGTTGCGTCGTGCGCTCTGCTCCGGCGGCCAGCGGCGGCCTCGCAGAGGCGGCCTCGGCGGCGCGGCGTTGCTCGTCATCGAGTGCCGCGCGGTTGGCGGATCCCGACGAGACGCTCCGAATCTCCGTCATGGGTGACTGATTCGGCCGACCGAGGCCGCAGTTGCGAGAAAATCCGCAGTAGGCGCGTGAAGGGCCCGGTCCACGACGACGGCACCGTCAGCTGTCGACCCGCTCGGTCAGTCTCAACAGCCGCCGCAGCAGACCACCCTGACGCGAGCCCGGGGGCGATCGAGAAGCGAACGCTGCACGTCGCGGTCGGCATCGGCGCCGGCTACCACTTCGCGTCGTGGTCCTCCTGAGAGCGGCGCCCGACCGAGAATCTCCACGACTGGAGAACCGGTTCACCAGTCGCGGAGATTCTCGGGGGTCACCGGGATGCGCTCAGCGCCCGATCGCCTTTTTGAGGAGATCGACCTTCGCCGCCGGAATCCTTTCGAAGCGGAGGTCGGCCCCCTGCCCGGCCTTGGTCGCGACCGCCGTCACGCGCGCCCGCTCGAGCCCCACCTTGTGCAGCTGCTTCTCCAGCATCGCTGCCAGCGCGCGCTCCTCCGCGGTGGTGGTCCGCCCGACGCCGCGCTTGCCCGCCCCGTTCTTCTTCGTCGCCTTCGCGCGACGCACCGCCACCGCCGCCGACTCGATCTCGAGCGCGCTCGCCGACCGCGGCGACACCTTCCGCCCGCCAGGCAGCGGGACGCTCTTCTTCCGGAACAGCCCGGCCGCCGTGTCGTCCTCGGGCGTTGCCTCCGCCAGGTTGACCATGGCCGTCGCCTTCGTCTGCCCCATCGATAGCGCCTGCTCGCGCGTCATCGCCGCCACGATGCGCACGAGCCGCTCGGAGGTCGACGCGGACAGCCCGGCGTCCTCCTCGCAGACCTCGGCGAAGGACTTGCGGCCGAGCGCGCGGATGACGTCCTTGGACTTGAGGAAAGTCAGCGCGACGCCGATGTCGTAGAAGGCCTCGGTGATCTCGCACTTGCGGCGCGCGATGAGGGAGAGCTGCTCGCGGGCTTCGCGGAGGAGGCGGGTGGTCTTCGCGTTGGCGGCGGCGGTGGCGCGCTTGGCGAGGGCGGCGGGGAGCTGGGGCTTGGCAGATTTGCGGGTCGTCAGCTTCGTGGGCATCCGCGGATGGTAGTCATCGACAGTGTCGCGACAAGCAGCGAGTTGCCTTCTGGGCCCGCTGCGATGTCGTTGGGGCTGCCCGGAGAGAGAACGAGCGTCTCGGTCGAATTCGCGCAACTCTCGGCCCGCGAGGGCCGAGGTGGCGGCATGTCCATCGAGGAGATTCGCCGTCGATCCACATGCAATCTCCGTCGAGCTCGGACCGGAGTCCGGCGATCACTTCAATGCTGCCGTCACCAAGGCGCGCTCGCAGCTCGCGGCCGCCGACCCGCCCACCGTCACCGTGAAAGGCTGACCCGATGATGTTCGGAGATCCGTTCGGGCGCACGGACGAGCGTGGGGACCCGCCCGGCAGGCGGCACGCGCGAGTCGCATGCCGTGTCCTCGTGCTTCTGCTGGGCGTCGGCATCGCCGTCGGCACGAAGGTCGCGGGCCCCGCCTTCGAGCCCTTCCAGGTGCTAGCGCTCGTGGTCATCGTGCTGCTGGCGGTACTGAGCTACGTGCTCTGACGACGCCAGGCCTGCACATCGAGCGCGCGGACTGCGGACCCGACGGGAACGATCGACGGGGCTCAAGATGGCCATCGAGATCCGCGAGGCGTGACCGGCCATTCGCAGCAGCCAGGCTCGGCCGCGCGGCGGGTCACGACGCGACCACCGCCGCCGCCACCGCATTCCCCAGTGCGCCGCGCGCGAGCCTCGCGGTCGCCTCCCTCAGCTCCACGGTCTCCGCTGTCGCCGCGTCCCCCAACCCCACCACGAATCGCGCCAGGAACTCGACCGCGCTCGTCGTCACGCGGAACCGCGCCCCGCCGGCGGCGGCCTCCTGGGTGATGCGGTCATCGGGAAGGTTGCGCGACACCCACGCGGCCTGCGCATCGCGCACGAAGAACACGCACAACACCGACGGGCCCTCGTGGTGGAAGCCACCGAAGCTCTCCTCGTCGAAGCGTCGCAGCGCGTCCACGTCGACGGGGCGGTGTTGCTCGCCGACATCGAGGCGCGCCTCGAGGATGTTGCTGACGCGGAAGCGGCGGAGCGCGTTCGCCCGGTGGCAGGTGCCGATCAGCTGGGGGCGCGTACCGTGGTCCACGCGGTGCACGGAGACGTGACGCCACGACTCGTCACGGCGGCTCGCCGTGAAGTAGCGCATCTTCATGGTCACCCCACCCGACACGGCGTCCTCGGCGATCGCGAGCCAGCGCTCGAGGTCCTCGCGCACGGACGGCGGCGGCGCGGTGCCTCCCTCGAGCGCGGCGGCGGCGCTCGCGTGACCGAGGTTCGCGAGGCGCGTGACGACCAGGCC
>JAYSXP010000348.1:0-12983 GCA_043717125.1 Polyangiaceae bacterium
GTCGAGAACGCGCGACCGAACACGGAGACGACCATCACCTCGTCGTTGGCGGCATAGACGCGTGTCCCTGCGCACGTCGCTCCGAAGCCACACGTGTAATAGAAGGTCTCTACGTGGGTGCGCCCGACGACCTCGAAGCGCGCTCGGATGCCGTCGACCACCGCGACGTTGCCGCCGATCTCCGCCGCCTTGCGGACGAACTGAGGCATAAGCGTGTCGACGGTCGCCTCTTGCTGCGACGCGTGAACCTCGACCACGCCGAGGTCGACCGCGCCCGGAGGGGCCTGGCCCGTCGAGAAGATGGCGACCGGACCCGTGTATGCGGGCAGCTGCACCGGGCCGGTCCGGATCGCGCTTCCGCCGATCGAGGAGCAAGCGGCGCTCGCGAGGCCGAGAGTCGCCACGAGGCCGAGCGCGACCGCACGAAACGTCCACCTACTGGCGAGCCGCGAACCCATGTCTCCGATCATGGGCGCACCGGACGCTTCTGGCAACCGGTACGCCGCGCAAGAGTCGCGCGGGCGCACCAGGCAAGCCGATCAGAGGAGGTTGGCGGCGATATCGGCGAGTTCGCTGCGCTCGCCTCGATTGAGGACGATATGCGCGGCGATCTTCTCTCCGCGGAAGCGATCCGCGGCGACGGCGAGGCCATTCGACTGGCTGTCGACGTACGGGTTGTCGATCTGGCCCGGGTCGCCGGTGAGGACGATCTTCGTTCCGTCGCCGGAGCGCGTGATGATCGTCTTGACCTCGTGCGGCGTGAGGTTCTGCGCCTCGTCGACGATGATGTACTGCTGCGGAAGCGAGCGGCCGCGGATGTAGGTCAGCGGCTCGACCTGGAGCTGACCGCTCTCGAGCAGCTCGGCGTACGCGCGCGGGCCCTTCTTGGTGCCGCTGGAGAAGAGGAACTCGAGGTTGTCGAAGATGGGTTGCATCCACGGGTTCAACTTCTCGTCGACGTCGCCCGGCAGAAAACCGATGTCGCGACCGAGCGGCATGACGGGCCGCGAGACGAGCATGCGCGTGTACATGCCGTCCTCGACCGTGCGCTTGAGTCCTGCCGCGAGCGCGAGCAGGGTCTTGCCGGTGCCGGCCTTGCCGACCAGCGTGACGAGCCGGATGTTCTCGTCGAGAAGAAGGTCGAGCGCGTGGCTCTGCTCCTTGTTGCGCGGGCGGATCCCGAGCAGGCCCTCGCGAGGCGTGCGCAGGCCGATGATCTCGCGCTTGGTCGCGTCGTAGCGGCCAAGCGCCGTGTGCGAGGGGTTCGCGCGATCGCGAAGGAGCACGCAGAGATTCGCGGTCAGGATGCCGCGCGCGCCCGTGTCACCGTTGGTGTTGGCGGAGCGGTCGATCTTCTCGCCGCGCTCCGGCGCGATGAGCGAGGCGTTCGGCGCGAGGCTGCCATCCTGGAAGAACGAGTCGATCTCCTCGGCGGAGACCTCGATCTCGGTGACGCCGTTCTCGGCATTGGCCTTGGGATCGACCCGCTGGTTCTCGTAGGTCTCGGCGAGCATGCCGAGGGCGTCCGCGCGGATGCGGAGGTTCGTGTCCATCGTGACGAACACGGTGGGGTGGCTCACGTCTTCGTCGCGGACCTGGAACGCGGTCTGGAGAATGGCGTTGTCCATCGCCGACTTGTCGATCGCGGTGGGCAGCTCCGGACGCTTGTTCGGAATGGCCACGCGGAGGAAGCCCCCCGACTTGGTCTTCACGCCTTTCGAGAGCGACCCGCCGGTCTCGCGGAGATCGTCGAGGAGGCGAACGATGTGGCGCGCATTGCGGCCGCGCTCCGAGCCCTCGCGCTTGAACTGGTCGACCTCTTCGATGACGTAGATCGGGATGATGACGTTGTTGTCGTCGAACCTGAAGATCGCGTTGGGGTCGTGGAGGAGGATGTTCGTGTCGAGGACGTAGTTTTTCTTCATCCGGGGCGGTTTCCGGACGTACCCTCGCGAGGCCCCTCTTGCAAGGAAAACGAGGCAAGTGCGCGCAGCCTCGCGTATCCTCGGGTGGTGATTTCCAGAGGACGCCTTCGCGCACAATTGAGCGCATGAACCAGCGGCCAGCCATCCGGAAGCGCGGACCGTCGGATCTTCCCCCGTGGCTCGTTCGTGCGGAGCGCCTCCTGATCGAGGCGGTCCGATCGGTCAGGCTCCTCGGCTCCGTCGTTCCGCGGAACGCCCCGCAAGAGCGCGCGCGCATCCTCGCTGCGCTCGAGGCCGGACACACGGTCAGTCCGCGGTGGACGTACGCCCGCACCGATCACACGCTGCTCCGCAAGGCGCTCGCGCGCGCCGCCACGAGCCTCGCCGCCGAGAGCCACCCCGTGGCCCAGCTCTACGCGGCGCGCGCACGCGAGCTCGAGATCGAAGCCGCGCTCTCGAGCGAGGCCGGCACGACCGTACTCGGTGCGCTCGCGCGGGCACGCTTCCGCTCGCTGAGCCCGCAGGCCGCAGGCGAGGCGACGATCCTCGCCCGCAAGTGGATCGCCGAGGGTCACGAGGCTCTCGCGACCGCCGACCCGAACGACACCGAGGAGCTCCTCGAGAGCGACTCTACCGCGCCAGGCTCGCTCTTCACCCGCATGCGCGAGGAGGTTGGTCGCCTCGGCTTGCCATTCGCGGTCGTCGTGCAACCTTCGCTGTCCGCGCTCGCCGCCACGGGTGAGCGCCACATCCTCGTCGCGGCGGGTCGCATGACCCGCAAGGAAGACGTCGAGCGCACGGTCATGCACGAGGTCGAGGCGCATGCGATCCCGCGAAGCCGCGCGGCGCAGGCGCGGCTCGCCATCTTCCAGATCGGTACCGCGCGCGGCATCGACGATCAGGAGGGGCTCGCGCTCGTCCTCGAGGAGCGCGGCAACTACCTGAAGCCGCGTCGCAAGCGCGAGCTCGCGGCACGTCACCTCGCCGTCGAGGCGATGGATAGCGGCGCGACGTTCGCCGACGCGCTCAGCGCGCTCGTGAAGGAGCATGGCCTGCCCCCAGCCGAGGCCGTGCTCGTCGCCGACCGTGCGTTCCGCGGCGGTGACGGCACGTCGCCGGGCCTCGGGCGCGAGCGCATCTATCTCGAGGCGTTCCTGCGCGTCGGTGACCACCTCGCGAAGAAGCCGACCGACGAGGGCATCCTCACGAGCGGTCAGGTGAGCCTCGACGCCATCCCGGTCCTCGGGCCGATGGTGCGCAAGGCGCGTCCGACCGAGCCGCCGCCCGAGCCTCCCCGATGACCTGCGCGAGCGCGGCGTGATCGGCTGGCGCGCGCGTGCCTCGGGAGCGCGCCGGGCTCAGCTCGGACTGACCGCGCGCGTCACGGCAACGTGCACACGTACTTCGAATCGCCGTCGTCGACGGCGCCGAAGCGCTTCAGCCGCGAGCACGCATAGCCCTCGCGGCACGCCGGCGCGCCCGGGTTGCACACCTGGAGGCAGAAGCCGCCGTTGATCTTGAAGTCCGCGCAGAACGACTCGGGCTTGTCGCGCTGCGAGGGGCAATCGCTCTTGCATGCCACCGTGCAGAGGCCAGCCGGGTAGTTCGTCGCGCACGTCGCGCCCTCGAAGCCGCAGCCGGCCGCCGACCCGCAGCGGTCTCCGATCCACCCTCCGGCACCGGGACCACCGATCGGCCCCGCGTAGTCGATGCCGGTCGCGTAGACGTTCCACACGTTCCAGAAGAGCCACGCCCCGCCCGCTTTGCCCTCGGCGACGCGCGGCATGTAATCGTAGATGGCGGCGGTCGCCTCGCTGGTCGGGGTCACCTTCTGGCTGTCGAGCGTTGTGCTCGTCTTGTCCTTGCCCCAGCCCGCTGCAGTCGCGTCGTTCTGCGCCATGGCGTCGAGCGCGACGCGAAACTTCCTGCCGAGGCAGTCGACCTGACGATCGAAGCCGGCGAGGCCCGGCAGGCAATTCGTGTCCTGCAAGCAGCCGCAGCGGAAGACGTACTCGACGCGCTCGGGCGGAAATGGATAGCTCGTCTCGCCGATGAGCCCCTGGGTCGCCTCCGCTTCCACCAGGAACACGAGCGGGTTGATCCGGTACGTGCGCGCCGCGCGCGCGATCGCGTCCGAGGCGCGCACGCCGTTCGACTGGTACGTCTCGAGGAACGTCGGCCGGTCGTAAGGAGTCTTGTGCAGGAACTTTTGCACGAGGTTGCCGTCGAGTCCGTCGACGTCGACGAAGGCGGCCGTCTCGACGATCGCGTTCTTGTCGAAGCCTGCCTCGATCCCGTCGGGGACCTTGAAGTCTGCGCCCTGGAGGACGCCGTGATCCTCGGTCTTCGAGCATGCGACCGCGAGCACCAGGCAGGTGCCGAAGAGCACGCGCTTGGACGCGGGAGTGCGACGGACGCAGGAGGCAGAACGAAGGATCAAGGATGACCTCGGAGGAGGGCCCCTTGAGCATGCCGCGAACGGCCTCTGTTCGCCAGGCCGCCGGCCCTCATCGCTACCGAACGTGCAGGGGGATGAAGATCCACGCCGCGCCGCCGCGATTGTCGTGGACGACGCCCCAGAGCGTGCCGTCGGTGGGGTCCTTGGGCGCGAAGTACTTCACGTCGCTGTCCGACACGCGCCCCTCGCGCGTATCGAAGAGGAGCCTCGAGTCGCTGTCGAGCTTCCCGATGTCCGAGTACCAGTCGATCCAGATCTGCTCGCGGAGGTCGCCGTCTCGGGTGACCTCGGAGGGGTTCGGCTCCCAGCTCGAGTCCGACACGCGGGCGCCGATCTTGTTCTCCTTGCAGTCCTTCTGCTTCGCCTCGGTGCAGTGCTCGACCGTGATGCCTTGCGCGGGGAGGACATCCTTGCCCTCGAACGTGAGCGCCTCGATGACGGGGTTCGTGTTCACGCGAGTCGCGTACGCGTACACGCGCGAGATACCGATGACGTAATCGCTCGGCGAGAGCTTGACGCCGTTCTCGTCGGTGCAGAGGACGGGCACTTGCTGCGCGCCGCCCGAGAGATCGCGCGCCGCGAACTCGACGCGACCCGCGCAGAGGATGTTGAACACGATCGCGAGACCATACGGCTCGCTTCCCTCGCGCTCCTTCACGGCGTCGTCCGGAATGCGGAACGTGAACGTCGGCCCCTGGGGCAGGAACGGCGCGAGGTCTACGCCCGTGGGGATGCGCGCGAACGGGTTGCTTCCGCCGAACGCCCCCGCGTCGCCGCCCTGCGCGCCGGCACCGGCCTCGGACGCGGCGCCGGCATCCGCGAGCGGCCCGACCGGAACGAGCCGCGTGTTGCCCGCCTGCCTTCCGCCGTCACCGGGGGGAGCGAAGCAGAGGTAGTAGAGATCGTCCTTCGGGTTGAGGCAGAGGACCGGGATCCAGTAGAGCTTCGCAGCGCGAGGCTTGTCCTTCCGGGCGTCGGTGAAGAGCGCTTCGAGCGTCACCGACTCGCCGGGCCTCGCGTAGGGTTTGTCGGCCTTGACGGCGAAGAGGCGGACGCTGTCGACCTTGCTCGCAGGGTCGAAGCCGTCGCCACCGCAGGCGAAGGCCAAGAGCGCGCCGAGGAGGACGAGGACGAGGGCGACCGCGAGATGAGCGCGCGAGGATCGCATGTCAGAGCTCCCCTCGGATGCCGAGGCTCGGCAGGAACGGGAGGCCGGTCGCGTTCGTGCTCAGCGTGTAGTTGTAATTGTAGGAGACGCCCTCGACGTTCGCCGAGTTGTAAATGTTGAGGATGTCGAGATAGGCGCTCAGCTTCACGCCACCACTGAGCTGCCACGTCTTGTCGACGCGCACGTCGAGCTGGTGGAACGCCGGGTTGCGATGCGCGGTCGGCGGGTAGTCCGCGAGCGGGATGTACGCGCCGACGGTCGCGTCGTAGAAACCGTACCCGCTGGGCGTATTGAGGCTGCCGGACACGTACCGAAAGCGCCCGCCGATCTCCCAACCGTTGCCGAGGCGATAGCTGCCAACGGTGGTGAGGATGTGCGTCTGGTCGAAGTTGAAGAGACGCTCGGGCTGGTCGGGCCCGTCCTTGCGCACGCTGCGCGAGAGCGTGTAGGCGAGGAAACCGAAGAAGCGATCGTCGGGCTTGTAGCGGAGCAACGTCTCGATGCCGAACGCGCGACCCTCGCCGACGTTGCCGAGCTTCTGTACGACGCGACGATCGTACTGGCGGAAGAAGCCCTCGACCGAGAGCTCGACCTGGCGAGAGAGCTCCTGCTCGACACCGCCGCCGTAGTGGTTGGCGACGTTCGAGACGAGGCCCGGAATGCCGAAGACGCGGTTGGTCTCCTGCGGCTGCGGCGGCTGCGCGAAGCGACCGATGCCGCCCTTGAGCGTGGTGCGCGGGAACGTGCGGTGCAGATCCTGTCGCACGGTGACGCGAGGTTGCACGTCCCATGCGCGCGTGTCCTTCGCGTAGTCGAGACGAACGCCCGGCACGATGCGCGTGCCTGCCCACGGCGTGAGCTCGATTTCGTCGTAGAGCGCGGGGCGGTAGATCGCGTCCGAGTCGTTCACGACGAGCGGCGGCTGGGCGCCGAACGGGCCGGGAGGAGGCTGGCCCGGACGCGGCGGCGCGGGGAGGCGAACGTCCACCGTGTACGGCGTGTAGAGGATGTCGAGGCCGAAGTTGTTGCGCACGCCCGGCGCGAGCTTCTGCGAGATCTCCGCGCGCGGATTGATCGGGTACGACGAGAGGACGAAGAAGTTGTCGCCGAGCGAGAAGTCGAGCGCGTCCTTGCCTACGGCGGCGGTGAGACGGAGCTCGGTGTCCTCGCTGAACTTGCCGAGGTAGCGCACCTGGAACCTGTAAAAGGCCGTGCCGATCGACACGTTGCCGCCGAAGCCCGGGTTCGACCCATTGACCGTCTTCGTGAGGATCGAGAGGCGATCGTCGGAGCCGAAGAAGAAGAGGCGCAGCGAGTTCTTCTTGTCGAAGTCCTTCTGGAGGATCGCCTGGTAGTCGTAGTAGACGGGCGCGGTGGTGACGCCTGCGCCCGCCCGCTCGAGCACGGGCTTCAGCCAGAGGTCGACGTACGAGCGGCGCCCAGCGACGGCGAAGTTCCACCCGGTGTCGAGGAGCGGGCCTTCGGCGAGCACGCGCGCGTCGATGAGGTCGGCCTGCGCGAGCCCGTGGAGCTTCTTGTCCTTCTTCGGGTCGCGTACGCCGACGTCGACGATCGCGCCGGTGACCCGCCCGTAATAGGTGCTGAAGTTGCCGGGGTAGAAATCGATCTTCTCCAGCATCTCCGTGGGGATCACGCTGGAAAGCCCGAAAAAATGGTAGACGATCGGGACGAGCGTGCCGTCGACGTAGATGTTCGTCTCGTTGGGCGAGGCGCCGCGGACGATGAGGAGCCCGGCGATCGCCGGCGGACGTGCCACGCCGGGGAGGTTCTGGAGCGCGCGGAGCGCGTCGCCGTTCGTGCCTGGGATGCGTGCGAGCTCGCGCTGCTCCAAGGTGCGCTTCGTGACCTCGCGCGGCGGTCGCGTGCCGCGGATCTGCACCTCGTCGACGTCCTCGCCCTTGTTCGACGCCGGGAGCACGGTCACCTGGCGTGCGAGCCGCACCTCGACCTTGGCCTCCTGGCCAGGATCGAGCGACTCCTCGTAGGACTGCTCGACGAAGCCGCCCGCGGCGAGCGTGATGCGATACTTGCCGGCAGGGAGATCGTCGACGCGGAACGCGCCGTCGGCAGCGGCGGTCGTGCGGAACGTCGCGCCGCCTTCCCCGGTGATCGTGACGGACGCGCCTTCGAGCGGCGCGTCCTTGCCGCCGCGCTCGGTGGCGACGCGGCCCACCACGCGCGAGGCCGGGGGATTGAAGAGATACTTGTGACGGATCTTCGCGGCGATGGGCTGACCGTTGCGG
Source organism: Polyangiaceae bacterium (assembly GCA_043717125.1). GTDB lineage: Bacteria > Myxococcota_A > Polyangia > Polyangiales > Polyangiaceae > Labilithrix. Next base: position 7,816 of record JAYSXP010000348.1, read on the forward strand.
CGCGCCGGCTCGTACGCGAGCTTGTTCGCGGCCTCGGTCGCGGCCTCGTCGAAGCCGTGGCCCACCGGCTTTTCGACGGTGACCTTGGTGACGGCGCCGGTCGCATCGAGCTCGAGCACGAGATCGACGGTGACGGGGTCCTTCACCTTGTCGGTGATCGCCTGACTCGGGTAGGCCGCGCCCTCGTCCTTCTTCACCACGGGTAGCGTGATGACCGCCGGAGGAGGAGGAGGAGACGGCGCGGGCGGCGGCTCGGCGGGCTTCGCAATCGAGCCACCAGGCTGCGCGTGGGAGTCCGTCGGCCACGCCGTGAGCGTGCACGCCACGAGCGTCGACATGACCAGCGCCCGCCTGCCCCGCAAGGAGCCAAGGGGTCCGCGGCCACCCGCGGGACCGCAGGCTCGCCTGCCAAATGCGCGTTTCATGGGGTCGTGGGCGCGGGACGCTATCACAGGATTTACGTCGTCGGGCGCCCCGATCGGGGCGCCTTCCTCACCCACGCCTTCGGCGCAGCCTCCTCAACCGTGGTAGAAAGGCGCACCTTCGAGCCGCCGTGTTTCGCAACGCAGTCGCACTCCTTCGTCGCGTGCCCTCGAGCCTCATCGCCCGCGTCGATGCGCTCGGGTTTCGCCGGTTCGATCCCACGCTCTTCACGCTGTGGGCAGCCCTCTCGACGCTCGCCTCCGCGCGCTCGTTCTACGGCTACATGCTCAAGCAGACGGGTGGCGAGTGGAGCGCTCCGCTCGACGACGTCTTCATCCACTTCGACTACGCGCGAGCGACGGCCCTCGGGCATCCCTTCGAGTGGACGGTCGGCAACGGCTACTCGTCCGGGAATACGAGCCTCACGTATCCGTTCGTGCTCGCGCTCGGCTGGGGGCTCGGCTTCACGGGTCGAGCGCTGATGAAGTGGGCGGCGCTCGTCGCCGCCGTGAGCGTCTTCGGCATGCTGCTCGCGGCGCGACGACTCTTCGTCGAGAGCGATCGCGACGACTGGGGGAGGCTCTCCTCGTATCTCCTGCCGCCGGTCTTCCTCGGGATCGGCGCGCTCGACTGGTCGCTCTGGAGCGGGATGGAGGTCTCGTTCTTCCTGGCTACGTGGGCGCTCGCGCTCGTCGCCTGGAGAAAGCTCGATGCGGACGCACGCAGCGTGAAGGCGCCCGCACGCGCGAGCGCGCACGCGTGGTGGCTCGGCGCGGCGGGCGCGCTGCTCGTGACGACGAGGCCCGAGGCTGCCGCGACGATCGGGATCTTCGGGGTCGCCGCGGCGATCGCACATCGCCGCTACGGCAGGGCACGAAGCATCGGGCTGCTCCTCCGGATCGGCATGCCCGCGGTCGTCCTGCTCACGCTCCAGGCGATCGCCAACAAGGCGCTGACCGGCGAGTGGAGCGCGAACGGTGCGATCGTGAAGCTCGCGCTCAACAACCCGTACATGACCGGCGCCGACAAGCTCGACGACTACGTCAGCAACGTGAAATACGCGGCGCTACGGAACCTCGACTACCACTTTGCGCACATCGAGGGAGAGCACATGAGCGCGCTCGTCCCCGCGAGCTGGCCGACGACGAACCCGCTCGCGTATCTCGCGCGCACGGCGTGGTGGGCGGGCATGGTGCCGCTCGCGCTCGCGGTGTTTCCCCTCGCCTTCGCGCGAACGCGCCTCGTCGCGCTCGTGCTCTGGTCGCAGATCCTCGCGTGGGTGGCGATCGTCGCGCTGAACGGCCAGGTGCGCTGGCAGAACGAGCGCTATGTGATGCCCGCCGTCGCGTGGCTGATGATCCTCGTCGCCCTCGGCGTGTCGGTGTCGTTCCGTACGCGCGCGAAGGCGCACGGACGCGGCGGCCCCGCGCGTCCGAACGTGCTCGCGCTGGTCATCCTCGGGGCGATGCTCGTGCAGGTGATCGGGGTGCTCACGCGGCCCGCGGGCACGATGCCCGAGTTCCGTCTCTCGTGGTTGCTCGCGCTGGCAGGTGGAGCGCTCGCGGCGCTCGCGTTGCGTCCGTGGAGCACACGCGCCGCCGTCGTAGGGCTCGCGCTTCTTTTCGCATGGGACCACCAGATCCCGAAGATGCGCGACCAGAAGTGGTTCTTCGGTCGCGCCTCGCGCAACATCCGCGACCAGCACCTCACGCTCGGTAAGTACCTCGGCGAGCTGAAGCCGCGGCGCGTGCTCGTAGGCGACGCCGGCGCGATCCTCTACGAGTCGGATCGCCCCGGCCTCGACATCATCGGCCTCGGCGGATACCACCTCCTGCCGTTCGCCCGCGCCGGAGTCCACGGCCTGCCTGCGACGCTCGAGCTGCTCGAGCGCATCCCCGACGCGGACAAGCCCGACGTGCTCGCGATCTTCCCGACCTGGTGGGGCGTCCTTCCCGTGTGGTTTGCAAGCGACGTGATGCGCCGCTTCCCCGTGGAGGGCAACGTCATCTGCGGCGGATACGAGCACGTCGTGTATCGCGCCGACTGGCACGTGCTGGGGACCGGCGACCGAATCCGTGCCATTCCGCCTGGCAATACGCGGGTCTTTGCCCAGGTCGACATCGCAGATCTGGTCAGCGAGCAGGCGAACGCGTACGTGTTCGATCATCCATCGAACGGATGGACCGACATGCGCGTTCTGCCTGATCCCTCCGACTCACGACACGACATGTTCGACGCCGGGCGACGCATCGCGGTCGGCAGGAGTGAGCGCTGGGTGGCACGCGGCCTGACCCCTCACGCCCTCGCGCACCTCGTCGTGCGCACCGCCGCCGAGTCGAAGACGCGTGTTCGCGTCCGCGTCGACGGCATCGATGCCGGGGCGTTCGACATCGAGCGCGCCGCCGAATGGCGCGAGCTGGCGCTTCCCGTCGCCGCCGACCGCATCAAGTCCGAGGTCCGCATCGAGCTCACGAACGAGGGCCCCGGCGATTTCGTCGATTTTCACGAGTGGCTCACGCAGTGATCGCTGGCTCGTTCGCCCCCAACGTCCGCGAGGTCCTCGGCACCTGGGGTCGTCCGCCCGACGAGCCCGCCAAGGTGGCGGCCGCGATCGCACTCGTCGGGCTGCTCCTCGTTCTCACCGGCCGCGGGCGTTCGCTGTTCGGGCTCGGCCCCACGCCGCTCCAGCCGCGCCTCTTCCTCTGGATCACGGCGTTCACGGCCGCGCTCCTCTCGATCGCCTACATCGCGATCTACCTCCGCGGCGGACCGCGCATCATCGATGCGACCACCTACTTCCTGCAGGGGCGCGCCCTCTCCCACGGCGACTTCTCGTGGCCGGCCGGCGATCCTTCATCGGAGTTCCGCGCGCGCTTCCTCCTTTATCGCGAGGGCACCGAGGGTGGTGCCGGAACGATCGGCGGCATCTTCCCGCCGGGCTATCCGATGCTGCTCGCGCTCGGGTTCGGCATGGGAGCGCCGATGGTCGTGGGCCCCGCGATCGCCGCAGCGATCGTCGTGGCGACGTATCGCCTTGCGCACACGATCGCCGAGGACGCCCTTGGTTCCACACCGGCAAGATCTCGCCTTCCGCGCTCGCCGGAGGCCTGGGTGCCCCACGAGCTCGTCGAGCCGATCGCGCGGACCGCGGCACTGCTTTCCGTCGTCTGCGGCGCGCTCCGCTACCACACGGCCGATACGATGTCGCACGGCGCGACCGGGCTCGGGCTGGCGCTCGCGCTCGACGCCGCGCTCCGACGGAGAGTCGGTCTCGCGGGGCTCATCGTGGGCGCAGTCGTCGCCACGCGGCCGATGTCCGCCGTCGCGCTCGGCGTCGTGGTGCTCGTCTTGCTCCTCCGCGGCGGAGCCTCCGGCGAAGCAGCAGCACCACCTCGCGGGCGCACGGTCCTCCCAAGGTTCCTCGTCGCGACGCTCCCTGGCGTCCTCCTCTTCGTCGTCGCGCAGCATGCCGTCACCGGTGCCTGGTTCACGTCCGCGCAACGCATGTACTATGCAACGAGCGACGGACCTCCCGGCTGCTGGGGCCTGGGCAAGGAGGCGGGGTGCCTGTACGAGCACGGCGAGTTCGTCGCCGCGCGGTTCGCGAACGGCTTCGGCATCGTCGCCGCGATGGGCACGACGCTCCGTCGCTTGCGTATGCACCTGCTCGACATCGGCAACCTCGAGCCACTCGCGCTTCTCGTCCTCGTCCCGCTCGCGCGCATGAGGGGCCGCACACGGCGCAGTCCGGCGGTTCTCGCAGCCTTCGCGCTCGTCGGCCTCCACATGCTCGCGTATGCGACGTTCTACTTCGACGGGAACTACCCGGGCGGCGGCGCTCGCCTCTTCGCGGACGTCCTTCCGATCGAGCACGCGCTGCTCGCGCTGGCGATCGCGCGGCTCGGCACGGTGTCCCGTTACATCCGCGGCTCCTTCGCCCTCGTCGCCGCCGCACTGGCGGGCTTTGCCGTGCACGCGAGCTTCGACCACGGAAAGCTCGCCGAGCGGGATGGCGGACACCCGATGTTCGAGCCCGACCTCCTCGCGCGCGCGAACATCACGAGCGGGCTCGTCTTCGTCGACAGCGATCACGGCTTCGCGCTCGGCCACGACCCGTCGGCGCGCGTGAAGAATGGCGTCGTCGTCGCCCACATTCGCGGCGACGACCGCGATCGGCTCCTCTACGACCGGCTCGATCACCCGCCGTCGTGGGTCTACCGGTACGACTTTCCGCCGCCGAACGCTCCCTCGCAAGCCGTGGTCCCGATCGTCGTGCCGTGGACGCCCGACGCGATCGGCGACACGTTGAAATTCGAGGCCGAGGCGGAGTGGCCCGTGCCTGCGCAGAGCGGCGGCTTCGCCGTGCCCGCCTTCTGCGACGCGTGTGCCGGTGGCGCGCGCGCGCTGATGCTGACGCCGACGCCGCTCTCCGGTCGGGCGAGCGCGACGATCACCGTTCCTGTCCCGCGGGCTGGGCGATACTCGATCGGCATTCGGGTGGTCCACGGCACGAAGCTTCCGCACGTGACGACGCGCGGAACGGCGGTCCCGGAGGGCACGGTGACGGTCGGCGATCAGCGCTGGGAGTGGCTCGACGTCGCGGGAGGGGCCTGCGCCGACCTCCCCGTCCGAGAGGTCGAGCTCAGCCCGCCGACGGCGCATTTCGTGCTTGAAGCGCACAACGGCGCCGTGGCGGTCGACCGGGTCTCGCTGAAGCGTCTGCCGTAGGAATTCGGGCCCGCGGG
>JAYSXP010000349.1:0-4530 GCA_043717125.1 Polyangiaceae bacterium
ATGCTCGGGTCACCGCTCTACATGTCGCCCGAGCAGCTGCGTAGCTCGAAGAAGGTCGATGCGCGCGCCGACGTCTGGGCGATGGGCGTCATCCTCTACGAGCTGATGAGCGGCGAGCGCCCCTTCAACGGAGAGACGCTCGGAGAGCTCTTCTCCGCCATCCTCGAGACGGAAGCCCCTCGACTGAGCACGCGCGTGCCGTCGGTCGCTCCTGGTCTCGACGCGATCGTCGCGCGCTGCTTGCAGCGACGTCCGGAGGACCGCTACCCGACGGTCGCCGAGCTCGAGCGAGAGCTCGCGCCGTTCGCCGTGACGAACGGTGCCGCCGCGGGCTCGCCGCTCGCGTTCAGTGCGCTGGCGCAGCCTCGGCAATTTTCGCCGAGTACCGGGCCGAACCTCGCAGCCGAAGGACCTCCCGGCGGCCGCGCGGGCTCCGCGGGCGCGATCAGCGGTCCGTACCCGCCGATGTCCAGCGCGGGGTACAACGCAAATCCGAATGCGGCAATGGCGCGTTCGTCGCCCTCGGTCGGTGGCAGCGTACCGAGTGCGGGCATGATGCTGGGAACCGTTCCTCTCGGGATGATGTCGCCCGCGAGCTTCCAGCAGTCGACGGGAAGCGGAAGCACGTGGCAGAGCGTGGCGCCTCCTCTCGCGTCGCCGGCGTCGAAGGCGCCTCTCACCTTTCTCCTCCTTTGCGTGGTGCTGGCCGTCGTCGCCGGCGGTCTCCTCACGCTTCGTCACGTGAAGAAGGACCCTACTGGCGGCACAGGCGCGACGTCCGCGGTTGCAGCGCCGGCCGCGTCCACGTCGGCGACGCCCCCCGCCGAGACGACCGTTGCGCTGCCCGCGAGCGCGGCGTTGAGCGCCGAAGCGGTGCCGACGGCGGCGCCGAGCGCAGCCTCGGGGCGCAAGAATTACGGCGCGCCCACGGTGACGGCGCCGAAGGCGGCAGCGTCCGCGGGCTTCGGAGGGTTCGGAGGGCCGCCGCCGAAACCGCCGCCGCCCGTCCCGACGCTTCAGGACTCGCGATGATCGGATCGGGAGGGCTCCGCTGTCGCGCAGTGATGTATAACTGCGCGCCATGCGAACCCTCTGCCGCCTCCTCGGAGTGAGCGCGCTTGCGCTGTCGGTCACCGCGAGCAGCCTCGCCTTCGGCGGCGATCCGTCGACCGCCGAGCACCTGTTCCAGCAGGGGCTCGACGCGATGAAGCGCAACCAGTTCAAGGAAGCGTGTGACGCGTTCAACGGCAGCAACGAGGCGGACGCGTCCCCGGGCACCGAGATCAACCTCGCGCTCTGCAACGAGAAGCAGGGCAAGCTCGCGACCGCATGGGGCTGGTACCGAACCGCTGCCGGTCTCGCCGAGCTGCGCAACCAGAAGGATCGCGCCGAGCTCGCGCGCGCCGAGGCCACGAAGCTCGAGCCGAAGCTCCACAAGCTCGTGATCTCGGTGAAGTACCCGGCCGAGGGGCTCGTCGTCACGCGGAACGCGTCGGCGGTGCCGGCGGCGGTCCTCGGCACCGACGTGCCTATCGATCCGGGCGACTACACCGTCGAGGTCAATGCAAAGGGTAAGAAGGGCTGGAAGCAGGCCGTGCACATCGGCGCGGGGCCCGGCGTCGACCGCATCGAGGTGCCGGCGCTCGAGGACGCGCCTGTCGAGGCGAAGCCCGTCGGCGGCACGCCGGGGGCCGACTACACCCCGCCGGCGGGCGGCGGCCGCGACGGCACGGTCCAGCGCAACATCGGCTTCGTGCTCGGCGGCGCCGGCATCGTGGCGGCCATCGTCGCCATCGGGGTCGAGTTCCTCGCGATCCACGAGGACGACAAGCGCAAGGGCTACGACGCCCAGATTGCGGCGCTCCCTCCCGGTGACGCGGCGAACAGGACCTCGCTCGAGACCTCGTCCTCCTCGCGCAAGAGCGCCGCCAAGAGCGACGAGCTCATCGCGATCGGGACGGGCGCCGGAGCCGTCGTCCTCATCGGCGTCGGCGTCACGCTGATCCTCACGGCACCGAGCGGGTCGAAATCGGCCGACCTCACGAAGCCGCGCCTCTATCCTCTGCTCGGCAATGGCACGAGCGGCTTCGGGCTCAGCGGTTCCTTCTGACCTTCGGGTGGTACCTCCGAAATAGCCAGAACGCTGCAGTCTGCTAGACCACAGCGATGAGCAGCTGGACGGTCGCCATCGATCTCGCGGCGGCGGGCACCGGGCCCACCTTCCTCCGCATCGCGCGGGCCATCTCCGAGGACATCCGGCGGGGTCGACTCCGGGCAGGGGATTCGCTCCCCGGCTCGCGGACGCTGGCGACGTCGCTCGGCGTCCATCGCAACACCGTGCTCGCGGCGTATCGCGAGCTCGGGGCCGAAGGATGGATCGCGACAGCCGAGGCGCACGGCACCTTCGTCTCGCCCCAGATCCCGGATGTCTCTCCTCGGCGCTTCTCCGCCCAGGCCGCCGTCGCGCGCGAGATCTCTCCACGCGTCGGCTTCGAGCTCGGCCCGCAGCGCATCGCGCCGCTCCCGCCGCCAGCGCCGCTCCCCGTGTCGGTCCTTTCCTCGCTCGATGGGCCAATGTCGCTGGGCGGCGGTATCCCCGACGTGCGTCTCGTGCCCTCCGCAGAGCTCGCGCGCGCGATGAGGCGTGTCCTCGCGCGGCGCGCGGTCGAGGTTCTCTCCTACGGCGACCCCGCGGGCCCCGCGTCTCTCCGCACGGCCCTCGCGAAGATGGTCGCCGCGACGCGCGGCGTGGCCGCCCGCGCGGAGAACGTCCTCGTCACGCGCGGTAGCCAGATGGGGATCGACCTGGCGGCGCGTGCGCTGGTCTCGCCGGGTGACGTGGTCGCCGTCGAAGCGCTCGGCTATCGCCCGGCCTGGGAGGCCCTGCGCGCCGCCGGAGCGAAGCTCGTCTCGCTCCCGGTGGACACGCACGGGATCGACACAGCCGCGCTCGAGCAGCTCTGCGTGGAGCAGCGTGTGCGCGGCGTCTACGTCACGCCCCATCATCAATTTCCGACGACGGTGACGCTCGCGCCCGCGCGACGGCTGCGGCTCCTCGAGATCGCGCGCGAGCACCGCCTCTTCGTGCTCGAGGACGACTACGATCACGAGTTCCACTACGAGGGTCGTCCGGTCCTTCCGCTCGCGAGCGCAGACGTGCATGGGGTCGTCGTCTACCTCGGCACCCTCTCCAAGGTGCTTGCCCCGGGGATGCGCATCGGCTTCGTCGTCGCGCCCGAGCCGCTCATCGCGCGGCTCGCGGCGGTCCGGAGAGTGGTCGACCGACAGGGCGATCATCTGCTCGAGAGCGCCGTTGCCGATCTGCTCGAGGAGGGCGAGATCCAGCGGCACATCCGCCGAGCAAAACGCGTCTACGCGGAGCGGCGCGAGCGCCTCGCCGCGCTGCTTCTTGCGCGCTTCTCCTCGGTGCTCTCGTTCCGGTTGCCGAGCGGTGGAACCGCCATCTGGACGCGCGTAGCGAACGATGTGCCCGTCGACGCGTGGGCCGCGAGGGCCGAGGCGCTCGGTCTCGTGATCCAGCCGGCGCGTCAGTTCGCGTTCGACGGCAAGACGCGCCCGTTTCTGCGCCTCGGGTTCGCGCAGCACGAGGAGCGCGAGGTGCGCGAGGCGATTCGGCGGCTGGAACTAGCGCTCGCCTCCGCGCGCAGCGCTAGCGCGAGATCGACGGCAGGAAGTGCGCGAGCGTCTCGCGCTCTGCGCAGCAGTCCTTGAACTTCTTCGCGCTGCCGCACACGCACGGCTCGTTGCGCCCGATCTTCTTCGGTGGCGCTGCCGCGATGGCGAGCGGATCGGGGTACTTGCGCGGACGCTTCTTCTCGCCGATCGCCGCCGCCTCGGTGATGGTGCGGACCACGTCGTCGAGGTTGTGATCGGCGTCGAACCACACGCGCGCGCGCTCCTCGATCTTTCGCCCGCGCGCGTAGTAGCGCTCGGGATGATGCTGCCGGTCGATGTGCGCCACCGGACGGAAACCTGCCACCGGAGGAACGAGCGCGTTGCCTCCGACGAAGCAGTACGTCCCGATGTCGCGCGCCGTACGGAGGTCCCAGTCGAGCCCGAACATGCGCCGCCCGACGATCCACACGCCGACCCAGGCGCGGGCCTCGCCGAAGTTGAACGTGTCGAGGTAGGCCTCCTCGTCGTTCTCGGGGACGTCGGCCGGGACGCCGTACGGAAGGCCGAACAGGACGCCGTAGTTCGCCTTCGTCACGTCGCCGCAGAACGCGTGGATGCACTCGTGGAGGAGGCTGCCGACGAGCCGACGGTAGATGCACTCGCCGAAGCGCACCGCCACGCCACGGGAGGTGTTGTCGTTCCGCTGCTGGGCATCGCGCCACAGGCGATCGCCGTGCACGTCGTAGAGGGGAGTGAAAGCCCAGCCGCGCAGCGCGTCATCGAGCATGTAGACTGCACGTAGTCCCGCGGCGCGATCCGCGAGCGAGAGGTTCGCGAAGCAGTCGCAAGGGCACACGCGGTGAGTCGTGACGGCGTCGACGACGGTGAGCATCG
>JAYSXP010000350.1:0-4530 GCA_043717125.1 Polyangiaceae bacterium
AACTTCATCGGCGTCGGCCAGCTCTCGCTCGCGTACAACCGCAGCCTCGAGATGACGGCGGTGACGCAGCTCGGCGCCTTCAACCGCGCGAAGGAATTCAACGGCATCAGCCAGCTCGGCCTCTACAACCGCACCGACAAGACCTTCATGGGCGCGACCCAGCTCGGCGTCTTCAACCACTCGCGCGGCGACTTCGCGGGCATCGCGCAGCTCGGCGTCATGAACGCGACGGGCCCGAACGTCTTCGGCGACTACGGCCACAAGAACCAGTTCGTCGGCGTCACGCAGGCCGGCGTCGTCAGCACGGTGGACGGCAACTTCTACGGCGTCGCACAGCTCGGCGCAGCCTCGTACACCTCGAACGACTTCCGCGGCATCATTCAGGTCGGCATCCTCGGCGCCGGCGCCGGCAGCTTCCACGGTCTCGCACAGACGGGTCTCGTCGCGATGTCGAAGGAGTCCGTCGGCCTCCAGATCGGCGGCGGCGCGATCGCTCTCGAGGAGCACACCGGTCTCCAGATCGGCGCGCTCGGCACGTATGCGAAATCGATCGACGGCGCGCAGATCGGCGTCGCGAACCTCGCGGACCGCGTGCGCGGCGTGCAGATCGGCGTGTTCAACCACGCGAAGAGCTTGCGCGGCGTGCAGATCGGCCTCGCGAACCACGCCGACGACGGCGTCCTTCCCTGGACGGCGCTGCTCAATTTCGGATTCGGCGACGGTGGAGACGACGAGAGCCCGAACTACGACGAGCAGCGCTACAAGGCCGCGCGCACGTCGAACGGTCGCGACCGCTTCTGAGTCGCTCAGGCTGAAACGCCGCGAATGCGGCGACGCCGCGCGAGCAGATGGAAGAGCGAACCGTCGTACAGACGACGAAGCGTGCGCGGGGACACGGCCGGAACGTCCTGGCCGCCCTCGCGCTTCGTCGTGTCCGCCGCGAGGCAGAAGAGGAGCTTCACCTCCTTGCCCGAGAACCAGCTGCCGAGCGAGCCCGCGAGCTTGCCCATCTTGGGCCGCCGGTTGCCGCGAGCCAAGATGAGCGTCCGCATTTCCTTCGCCGTGAGCGCCCCGCCGGTCCCCGTGTCGATGAGCGTCGCGAGGGCCGTCTCGTCGACCTGTCCGTCGTCGCCGAAGGAGCCCGTGTCGAACGGGTGCTTTCCGTCGGCGATCTTCGACACGACGATGTCGAACGAGACCTTGCCTTGCGTGAGGTAGCCGAGAAATCCTTGGATGATGGGTGTGAGGAGAAGCCGGTAGCCGAGGCCGATCCCGAGCCGTCCGAGCCCCGCCCAGGTCTGCCGGATCGTCACCTTGCCGGTCGCGTCCGGGTCGAAGAACGAAACGTGGCGCTCGAGCGCGCTCGTCGTGGTTGCAACCGCCATGCGCTTGCGAGGATATTCTCTTCGTGGCCGTCAGGCAGCAAGCGCTCACCCTCGTGGCTCCGGTTCGCTCGAGCGCGCTCGAAGGCCTGTCCGCGCGCCTCGACACCGCCGAGAGCGACGTCCAGGACGCGCTGGTAACCGTCCAGTCCCTGCATTTTGCACGTTTCGTCCTGATCGACGGACCGACCGGACCAGGTACGCGCCTCGCGTTCGAGAGCAACCACGACGGCGACCTCGCCCCGCACCTCGCCTCGCTCTCGAAGGCCCTCGCGCCGTTCGAGGACCTGCTGTTCGGCTCGTGGGAGGGCTACCACAAGGGCGATCTCGCCGGCTTCGTCGACAAGCACGCGGTGCTCGCCTCGACGTTCTACCTCGGCCATCCCGGCCTCACCGTGGCTCAAATCCACAACGATCGCGATCTCCGGCTACGGCTCGAGGAGGTGCTCGACGACGAGGTCTCTCGGCTGGATCTCGAGGGCGAGGGCGAGAGCGCCGTCGACGTCCGCGCGCGCCTGCTCGGCCGCCTGCAAGGTGCCGACTTCGGCACCGGGCCGATCGATCGCGGGCTGCCCGCCCAGCCCGTCTCGGCGATCGCGTTCTGGGTGCTCGTCGTGCTCGTCGTCCTTCCGCTCGTGATCGTCATCGTGCCGCTCGCGCTCATCGTGGAATGGAACGAGCGCCGCACCGAGCCTCCGCGCGAGCTCGTCCCCGAAGGCGACCCGCGCCTCGACCCGATCAACCGGCGCGAGGACGCGATCACGCAGAACGGCCTCACCCACCACGTCGCGCTGCGGCCGGGCCTCTACCGGCGCACCGTCTTCCGCATCGTCCTCTGGTTCCTCGAGACGACGCGCCAGCTCATTTCCTACGAGGGCCAGCTCAACGGGATCGGAAGCATCCACTTCGCACGCTGGGTGCTCCTCGATGACGACACCGTCCTCTTCCTCAGCAACTACGACGGAAGCTGGGAGGCTTACCTGGGCGACTTCGTCGACAAGGCGCACATCTACCTTACGGCGGTCTGGAGCCACACGAAGTGGTTCCCCGATACGCATGGGCTCGTCTTCGCGGGCGCCGCAAAGGAGAACGCCTTCAAGCAATGGACCCGCACCTTCCAGGTCGAGAACCGCATCTGGTACAGCGCTTACAAGACGCTCACCGTCTCCCAGGTCCTGAAGAACGCGACCCTTCGCGAGGGCGCGAGCGGCGACATGAACGAGAAAGAAGCGCGCGAGTGGCTCGCCCTCTTGTGAAGGAACGAACGTGAAGCCGCTCGACCTCGCTGACATCCAGGGCATCGTCCTCTTTTCCTACGCATCGCTCCCGCATGCGCGCTACGTGCACGTCTCGTGGCCCGAGGGGAGCCAGCCGAGCACGTGGCTCGCAGAGGTCCAGCACGAGGTGCACGCCTCGACGCGGGGCGTGCGCAGGACCGAGTGGCGCGTCAACGTCGCCTTCACGCACGGCGGCCTCGCACGGCTGTCCCTTGGGCCCGGCGAGCTAGCCTCGTTCCCGCGAGAGCTCCAGCAGGGGATGAACGACGAGCTCCGGTCGCACGTCCTCGGCGACGTCGACGACAACGCGCCCGCAATGTGGGAGTTCGGCGGCCCGTCACAGTCGCCCATTCATGCCCTCTTGATGCTCTTCGCGAAGAACGCCGAGGCGATCGGTGCACTGCGTGATCGCTTGATCGCGCGCGTCGCCGCGCTCGGCGGCGGAGTGGTCCACGAGGACGCGGGCGAGCTGCGCGACCCGAGCAAGGAGCCGTTCGGCTTCCGCGACGGGATCGTCCAGCCGCACATCGCCGGCACGCCGCGCCCTCGCGGCTCGAGTGACGCGGAGGTACCCGCGGGCGAATTTTTGCTCGGCTACGCCAACTCCTACGACGAGCTTCCGGCCTCGCCGCAGGGCGCCGACGGCTTCGACATCGGCGAGAACGGCTCGTACCTCGTGTACCGGAAGCTCCGGCAGGACACGTCGGGCTTCTGGCAGTGCATGCTGGAGCGTGCAAATCCGTCAGGAGACCCGGCCGCGGCGACGAAGCTCGCGTCGGCCATGATCGGTCGCTGGCCGAGCGGCGCACCGCTCATGAAGTATCCCGAGCTCGATCCCGGCCCTGGCTCGGAGAAAGAAGAGTTCTCCTTTGCCGATGACCCGGACGGCATGAAGTGCCCTCTCGGCGCGCACGTCCGTCGTGCGAACCCGCGCGACATGCTCGAGCCAAGCCCTTCGAAGTCGCGCGAGGCCGTCTCTCATCACCGGTTGGTCCGTCGAGGCCGTCCTTACGGCCCCGCCGTGAGCGGCACTCCGCAAGAGCGAGCCACGTCGGACGGCGCGGAGCGCGGGCTCGTCTTCATCGCGCTCAACACGAGCTTTCGGCGCCAGTTCGAGTTCGTCCAGCAGACGTGGCTGAACAACCCGAAGTTCGCCGGCCTCTACGACGAGCGCGACCCGGTCGTGGCGAGCGTGCCCGGCGAAGGCGGGCAGCGTTACTCGGTCCCCGGGCTTCCCGTGCGCAAGCGGCACGCAGGGTTGCCTCGGTTCGTCACCGTCCGCGGCGGGGGATATTTCTTCGTGCCGGGAGTGCGCGCGCTGGAATGGCTGGCGAAGCGCAGCGCGGCGCCGACTACGACGAGCTAGAAGCCCGGGACGCTCATGGCGAGGCAGCGGTCGGTGTTCACGATGCCCTGCGCCTCGAAGAACACACGGCTCCGCTCGATGAGCTCGCGGCCTGCGGCGCCGCCGAGCAGCTCGCCCTTTCGATGGCGCGCGCACGCGGCGAGATAGCCGAGGTCGGCGTCGTCGAGCTTGGGGATCGCCGTGTCGAGCGCCGCGAGCGCCCCGCGTGCGTTGCCTTCGGTCGCGTTCGCACCGGCGAGGAGCAGTGCGCCGAGCGCGGGCGCGTAGCGAAGCCGTTCCTTCGCGAGCTCGTTCGCCCAGCGATGCACCGCCTTCATCGCCGCCTTGCGATCGAAGCCGGCTTTCGATGCCGCGATTGCGGAGAGACCACGCTCGTAGCACGAGAAAACGCGCACCATCGCCGAGTGCCAGAGCATCGACTCCTCGAGCGCACGAGACTCGCTCTGTGCCCGCCGCCATGCCGAAGCGCCGTCACCGCGGTACCGCTCGACGGAGCACGCGGAAA
>JAYSXP010000036.1:0-7237 GCA_043717125.1 Polyangiaceae bacterium
TGAGGCCGACGGTCGCGGAACGATCGATGCCGTCGAATCGCTTTGCGCGGATCGCGCATCCGACGCGGTGGCACCCGCGCCGCCAGAGCCGGCGGGAGAAGTCATGCGCTGAGCGACCTTCGTGAGCTCCTACCGCGTGAGTCACGCGGCGTGAGATCCATCAGTATATGTGGGCGAGCAACTTACGACGCGCCGCGCCGTACGATTTCGGAGATCTGCCCTTGTCGTTCAGTGGAAGAAGGTTCAAAAGCGATACGTCGTAATGCGCATTTTCGGACGCTCGAAAATCTCCAAGCCGTCGGCATCGCGCCGCAGCAAGAGCAGCAGCGCTTTCGCGCAGGCCGTCTCGGTCCAGCAGGGCGCCGTCGACCTCACGGCCACCGACGAGATGCCGATCGTCCGTGAATGCTCGCCGATCAGCACGTATCCCGCGGTGGTCACGCCCGACGTCGTCGAATCCCAGACCGGCGGCGAGGAAGGCGACTCTGACGTGTTCGTGTGCCGCCGCAGCTCGCCGGACTTCGCCGCCGAAGCCGCCGCCGCCGCCGCCCAGCTCGAGGCCAGCGCCGTCACCCTCTTCGTCTACGGCTGGGAGAATGTCGAGCCAGGCCCCCTTTCGTGGGCGTTTCCGAGTCTGCGCACCGCTCTCGACGCCGTGAAGACGATGCGCAACGCGATCGAATGGTGCATCGTCGCCGGTCACGAGTGGTCGAGCATCGACGCTGCCCGCGAGAGCGGCGCCGTCCTCATCGAACAGAACGCCTGATTCCGCCCGTTTCTCAGCGGTAAGACACGCTCAGGTCGTCGAGCGTACCGTCGACCGGCGCGGCGTCCGTGTGGCCGAAGTCGACGAGGAGGTCCGCGCGGAGAGCGAGGTTGATGCTGGCGGGATAGCTCGCGATCGAAACACAGTCGACGCTGAGAGCTACCTGCGTGCGCGTGATGTCGAGGACGAAGGTGTGCTCCTCGTCGACGTTCGCGTCGAAGGTCTGGTTCGCGCAGGTGCCGGCGGCATCACAGAGGGAGAACCGCGGCCTTCCGGACGCCGCCTTTACGGCGCGGATCACGGCGATCACGGTCCGATCGAGCTGCACGGTCAGCGCGGGACCGCCGTCCCAGTCCTTGACCGCGATGCGCGCGGAGACGCGGACTGCGTCGTACTGCCCCGGCGTCTTGACGGCGAGCTCCGCCCGGATGTCGAGCGTGCCGTCCGCGGCGACATGGGCCTTTCCGCTCGTGCAGTCGCCGACGACGCCCGCCATCCCCGTGTTTCCGCTGAAGCTGAAGCTGCTGCCGCATCCGCTCGAGAAGTCGTGGATGCTGCAGGAAGGCCCGGCGTCCGTGCACGGATCGAGCAC
This sequence comes from Polyangiaceae bacterium, assembly GCA_043717125.1. Lineage (GTDB taxonomy): Bacteria > Myxococcota_A > Polyangia > Polyangiales > Polyangiaceae > Labilithrix. The sequence continues at coordinate 1,359 of JAYSXP010000036.1, forward strand.
GCACGCCGCGGTGGCATCGCCGCCGCCGTCGAGCGCTCCATCGCCGCCGCCGTCGAGCGCTCCACCGTCCCCGCTGTCGTCGCCCTTTTCCGCGCCGAACGAGCCGCACGCGCCGCACGTGAGGGTCGCGACGAGAGCGACGCACGCGCCGGTCCATGCCCACTTCATCCACGCAGGATAGCGTGAATGGCGCTTCTCAGAGCGCTTGGACGATCCAGTCGCTCGGAGGCGCGCGCTCCACGCGGCCGTCGACGAAGTATCCGCGGCCGTGGAGACCGAACATCGTGCTGCGGACCTCGGGCTCGACGTCGCGCCCGTCGACGCGCACCGTCGGGGAGCCAAGGAATTCGAGCTTGCAGGCCTCCGACATCGTCTCCACGAGCACGAGCCGGACCTCGACCTCCCGCGCCCTCAGCTCCGTCGCCTGACGTACGTGATCGATCGCCTGGCGTACGTGCGGGCACCGCTCCGTGAACATGATCTCGACGACGCGGCACTTCATCGTTCCCTCCCGCCAAGGAGGCGCGAAGAGTGCTCCTCGAGGATGGGTCAGCTACGACCCCCTCAGAAGCGGCAATTCGCGCTCTCGACGTATCCTGAGGGCGATGAGTGCAAACCCTGGACCTCATCCTTTAGCGCCGAAAGACTCGGTTTTTCGAACGACGGCCGAGGTGCGTATTGCCCCGGGTCGTTTCCGACTGCGCTAGCGCCGAGGACCTAGCATCGCTCGTACGAGCTCCAGATCCGGGCGGGGCTCGTCCTCGATGACGTCGAGTCGCGTGAACCCCATGTCGGCCTCGAGGCGGTAAGTCCCCTCGTAGGTTTGCGGCTGCGGGCGGAGCCACTCCTCGGGCGCGACGAGCGAGAACCAGCGCTCCGAGTCCGCGTCCCTTCGATAGAGATGGTAGACGCCGCCGGGCTTCTTCTCGAAGGAGCACCGCGCGCGATGGAGCTCCGCGTCGCGTTGCGCGCGCTCGAGCAGCGCGCGCGCCTGCTCTTGCAGGTGACGGATCTGGTTCGCGATGACGCCGAGCTTTCCGCCCGTCATCGTCGCGAGCATCGCGTCCGCCTTCTCGATCTCTCCGGCGACGTTGACGAGCGAGAACGAGGGCGCAAGACGGCTCAACCCATACGGCGCCGCTCGCGCAGGGCCGTCGTAGTAACCCGGATCGGGCAGCTTCGGCGGATGCGCGAGGAGGGTCGGTCTGTCGTTCTCGTCGTCGTTCATCACGGAGCCTTGCTGACTAGATCCGCTCGAGCACCACGGCAAGGCCCTGGCCGCCGCCTATGCACGCGCTGCCGACCGCGTAGCGGCCGCTGCGTCGCGCGAGCTCGTACACCAGGTGCGCCGTGATGCGCGCGCCGCTCGCGCCCAGCGGGTGACCGAGCGCGATCGCGCCGCCGTTCACGTTCGTCTTGTCGCGCGGGAGACCGAGCTCCTTCTCGACCGCGAGGTACTGGGGCGCGAACGCCTCGTTCACCTCGAAGAGGTCGATGTCGGACTGCTTCAGCTCGGCGCGCGCGAGCGCGTTCTGGATGGCCGGCGCCGGGCCGATGCCCATGATCGCCGGGTCGACGCCCGCGACGCCCCACTGCACGAGACGCGCGAGTGGCTTCAGGCCCTTCGCCTTCGCGTACTCCTCGGTCGTCACGACGAGGCACGCAGCGCCGTCGCAAATGCCCGACGCGTTGCCGGCGGTGACGACGCCATCCTTCTTGAAGACAGGCGGCAGCTTGCCGAGCGTCTCGAGCGTCGTCTGCGGACGGGGATGCTCGTCGACGGCGAACTGGATCGTCGCTTTCTTGCTCGCGATCTCGAGCGGCGCGATCTCGTCCTTGAAGAGGCCCTTCTCGTTGGCCGCGGCCCAGCGCTGCTGGCTCAGGAGCGCGTAGGCATCGCACTCGGCGCGCGTGAGGCCGTACTTCGTGGCGAGGTTCTCGGCAGTGACCGCCATCGGCGTGCCGGTGTAGCTGTCGGTGAGGGCGCTCCAGAGCGAGTCCTCGACGGCGGGCGCCTTGCCGAAGGCCCACCCCTCGCGGCTGCCGCGGAGGATGTGCGGAGCCTGCGTCATGTTCTCGGTCCCCCCGACGAGCACGGCGTCGTGCTCACCGAGGAGAAGCTGGTGCGCGCCCTGGATGATCGCCTCGAAGCCGGAGCCGCAGAGGCGGTTCACGGTGACGGCGGGGGTCGTGATCGGGAGGCCGGCCTTGAGGCCGACGTGACGCGCGCAGTAGATCGCGTCCGGGCTCGTCTGCATGACGTTGCCGATGATGACGTGGCCGATGGCGTCGAGCGCGATGTTCGACTGCGCGAGCGCGGCTTTGGCGGCGTGAACCGCGAGATCGGTGGCGCTGACGCCCTTCAGGGCTCCCTGCATCGCTCCGAATGCAGTGCGCTTCGCTCCCACGATGACGATCGACTTCGCAAGCTTGGCCATGACGTTGCTCTCCTAAATTCGGGTGTTCTGCGTGCGTTGAGGGCCGAGAAACCTAGTGCCGATGGCGCCGGGGCGCCAGACCTGGCGAGAGCGACGGCTGTGCTCTATTCTTCGAAGCGATGAACACCGGCGCTCCGACATGCCTGAAATGCGGTGGCCTGTCGATCAACCCCAGCGACGTGCAGTGCCGGTTCTGCGGGACGCCGCTCGGAGGGCAAGCCGCGTACGGGCAGCCCCCGCAAGCTCCGCAAGGCTATGCGCCTCCTCCACAGGGCTACGGCGCCCCGCCTGGCTATGGCGCTCCGCCTCCGCACCTACCTTACGGCGCTCCACAACCCTACGGCGCTCCGGCGCCCGGGTATGGAGCGCCACAGCCCTACGGTGCACCGCCAGGGTACGGCGCGCCGAATCCGTACGGCGCGCCCGGCCCAAGTCCCTACGGACAGCAGAACGCGTACGGCGGTCCAGCACCCGGGCAATACCCGATGCAGGGATACGCGCCCGGCTACGGCCCCCAGGTCAATCGTCCGTGGGGCTTCGGCAGCGGATGGAGCACGTTCTTCTGGGTGCGCCTCGCCATCGCTGCGATCTTCGTCAGCCTCTCGCTCATCGGCGCGTGTGTGAACGCGATCACGAACAACTGAGGCTCACTCCCGCACGGTCGCCCACGCGCCACCGATCACGACCTCCGACCGCTCCTTCACGCTGACCTGGAGCGCGAGGATGCCGGGCGCGACGCGCCATCCCTCGGTGACCAGCGTGTCGCCCGGCCATACGGGCTTCACGAACTTTGCCTCGAAGCCCGTCACCTTCGTCGCATCGCCACCGCACGCGCCCTTCGCGACGTGACGGACCATGTGCCCGTAGGTGCAGAGGCCATGGAGGAGCGGGCCCTGCGCGAAGCCGACGTTGGCCGCGAAGTCCGGGTCGGCGTGCAGCGGGTTGAGATCGCCCGAGAGCCGATAAAGGAGGGCCTGCTCGGGAGTGGTCGCCTCCTCGATGCGAAAATCAGCGGGTTTGTCCTTGGGGATCTCGGCGATTTTTTCCTCGCGCGGGGGAGTCGTGCCCCCGAAGCCGCCCTCGCCGCGGAAGATGATCTGCGACGTGGCGTCGAAGAGCTTGTGGCCCTTGTCGTCCTTCGTCTCGGTGTCGACGAGGACGACCGCGAGCCTACGCAGGTCGTACATGCCGCGGACCTTCGCGGTCGTGACGAGCGTGCCCGAGGGAGGGAGCGCCGCCTGGAGCCGCACGCGCTGCGCGCCATGCACCACCATCGCGAGGTCGCCGCCCGTCTGCCCGACCAGCTCGAACATCGACGCGAACATCGGTACGACGGCGAAGCTCGGGATCACTTTGGGACCGCGGCCCTCATACAGAAAATCGAGCTCCTCCTTCTTCGCGCCGACGCCGAGCGCGTAGAGCACTGTGTCCTTCCAGCCGTACGTGAACGTGGAAGGCGCGCTTTGCTTGCCGACGAGCGAGAGATCCAGGGGCATGGGCGCGGTATGCGACGGACCGGAGGCGTCCGTCAACAGTCGAGTCACCCCTTGGCCGCGAGGCCGAAGCGGAGGAAGATGCCCGTGTCTTGCTCGCGCCCCTCGACGACCTCGCAGCGATCGGTCTCGCGTGGGCGCGCGTCATGCCGGTCGTGACCATCGTGCCCGCGTTCGGGCTGAAGGCGCTTCCCACTCCAGCGCGCGGCGTGCTCGGGCTCGCTCTTGCGGCGGCGATCTACCCCGCGGTGGTGCCCGTGGTGATCGCCGAGCGCGCGACGCCGTGGTTCGTGCTCGCGCTCGAGCAGATCGTACTCGGCCTGCCGGTGGCGCTCGCCGCGGCGATCCCGCTCTGGGCCGCCACGATGACCGGCGGGCTCGTCGATGTGCTGCGCGGCTCGCCCGACGGTCCTGGGCTCGCGACCGTCGAGGGAAAGCCGTCGAGCTTCGGTGTGCTCCTCTCTCTGCTCGCGAGTGTCGTGTTCCTCTCGACCGGCGGAGCGGCCCGCGCCGCGGGTGCCGTCGCGCACTACCAGGTGCCGGCGCATCCCTTGCTGCTCGCCGCGAACGACATCGCCTCTGGGGTCGGGCTCGCGATCGCGATTGGCGGCCCTCTGCTCGCCGCGGCCGTCGTCCTCGAGCTCGCGTTCGCGCTCGTCGCGCGCGCGGCGTCTCCAGCGCAAGTCCACGCTCTGCTTGCGCCGCTCCGAGCGATGGGAATGCTCGCGGTCGTCGCCATCGTGATGGAGCGCCTGGCCACGCTCGTCGCCACGGCCGCGCGGGGATCACTGCCGCCCTCTTGAGCGGTGACCGTCCTCAGCCGGGGGCGGCGCGCCGGTCTCTCTCGAAGACGTCATGATCGACGAACGCGTGGAGCTCGTCGACCATCGCAGCGAGCACCTCGGGCGTGAGCTCGGAGAACGCCTTGCTCTGGCGCATCTTGTCGAGATTACCGAGCTCGAGCCAGCCATCGACGCGGCCGGGGGACGAATCTATTTTACGCCCGCAGCGGGTTCTCTCACCGTCAGAGCGGGAGGCGATAGCCGATGGTCAGCCCGAGCTCAAGCGCCTCGACGTTGCCGCTCAGCGTCGCGCAGTCGCCGATCGAGGAGCACCGAGGACTCTCCGGGAGGATCCAGCGATAGACGCGGAAGTTCAGGCCGGCGATCCAGTTCTCGCTGAGGTAGTAGTTGCCGCCGAACTGCACGCCGAAGGCGAAGCCCTCCGTGCGGACGGTGACCTCCTTCGTGCCGAGGATCGGAGCGACCCTGTCGCCGGCATCGGTCTTGAAGCGGTCGGCGATGACGACACCGCCGACCGACACTCCGACCCACGCCTCGAGAAACTTGTAGTGGAGCGGGATGTAGCGACCTTCACCGCCGATGAAGAAATAGCTGCGCGAGTGCGTGCGCGGCAGCGAGCGAAGACCGCCGTACTCCGGGTCCGAGGTCGGAATTGGCGCGAAGAGAACACCGGCGCCGGCTGCCCACGAGCGATCCCACCGGTAGAGGACGTGGAGCCCCGTCTGCATCGTGGCGTCGCCGCGACCGATGGTGCCGAAGGGCGTGTTGCCACCGCTCTGACCGGCCGAGATCGGCGCGGTCGGAAGCGCGATGATCCCCGCCTCGAACTCGGCCACCGTGTGAGGTCGATCGATGATGCGCGAGAGCGCGGCATCCGCCGCTTCCCTCGACGGCTCGGGCGCGGGTGGAGCCTCCGCCCGCGGGGTAGCCGACTTCGCAGGCGCCGCGACGGCTGGCTGCGTCGCGGAAGGCGGCGGCGGTGCCGGCGGCGGGAGCGTCCCGGGGATCTCTTTGGGCGGCTCGTCCGCTCGCGCGATGCCCGGCCCCGCGAGGTGACCCGCGACGAACAAGAGAAGCGCACTGGCAAATCGCATGTGCTTTACATCCATTTGACGCTTCCCGTCGGCGCGGTCGCGGGCGGTGGG
>JAYSXP010000351.1:0-4527 GCA_043717125.1 Polyangiaceae bacterium
TCAGGTCGCCGAGGAGGTGAAGAAGCATTTCTTCGTCTTCGAGAGCGTCATCCCGCGCAACGTACGCCTCTCCGAGGCGCCCTCGCACGGCAAGCCCGCCATCCTCTACGACGTCCAATCGAAGGGCGCCCAGGGATACCTCGCGCTCGCTCGCGAGCTGCTCCTCAGGCACGAGGCCCCCGCGAAGGCCGCAAAGAAGAAGGTCGTCGGAGTTCGCCGATGAGCGCACCGATCAACGACTCGAAGCGCCGCGCGCTCGGCCGAGGGCTCGACGCGCTCCTCCCCGCCGCACGCGAGCAGGCGCCTGCGCAGTACGGCGACAAGAGCGTGTTTCTCTGCGCGCTGGAGAAGCTCACGCCGCAGAAGGGCCAGCCGCGGCAGTTCTTCGCGAAGGACAAGCTCGACGAGCTCGCCGCGTCCATCAAGGAGCACGGCCTCCTCGAGCCCATCGTCGTGCGCCGCGTGTCCGGTCAGGACAAGCTCGAGATCATCGCCGGCGAGCGCCGCTGGCGCGCCTCCCAGAAGGCGGGGCTCCGCGAGGTCCTGGTCGTCGTGAAGGACGTGTCGTCGAAGGCGGCATTCGAGCTCGCGCTCATCGAGAACGTGCAGCGCGAGGACCTGAACCCGGTCGAGCTCGCGGAGGCGCTCGATCGCCTCGTGAAGGAGCACCACTACACGCAGGAGACGCTCGCCGAGCGGCTGGGCAAGGACCGCACGACGGTCGCGAACTCGCTTCGCCTCCTCAAACTTCCCGCCAGCGTGCGCGCTCGCGTCATCTCCGGTGAGCTCAGCGAGGGGCACGCTCGCGCGCTTCTCGGTGCGCCGGACGCGAGCAAGATCGAGGAGCTCGCCGACAGGTGCGTGCGTGGCCGGCTCAGCGTGCGCGCCGCCGAGGCTCTCGTACGCGGCGCCAAGGCGAAGTCGGCGGCGGGCAAGGGCGGCAAGACGCCCCCCGGAAAATCGGCCTCGCTCCGCGATCTCGAGAACCGTCTCACGAAGGCGGCAGGCACGAAGGTGATCGTGCGCGACCAAGGGAACAAGGGCGACCTGCTCATTCCGTACGAGGACCTCGATCACCTCGACCGCATCCTCGCGCGCGTTTTCAAGATGGGGTGAGGGCGCTCGCGCGGTTCGCTATAAGAGGCCATGAGCGCGATCATTCTCGACGGGAAGAAGCTGGCCGAGTCCGTTCGCGCGGAGGTTCGCGAGGGGGTTCACAAGTTCGTCGCCGAGCACGGTCGAGCTCCCGGACTCGAGGTCGTCCTGGTCGGCGAGGATCCCGCGAGCCAGGTCTACACGCGCAACAAGGAGAAGGCCTCTCTCGAGGTCGGCATCCGCGGCAAGCTCCACTCGCTCCCCGCAGACACCTCCGAGGCCGCGCTGCTCGAGCTGCTCGAGCGGCTCAACGCCGACGACGCGGTGGACGGCATCCTGGTCCAGCTCCCGCTCCCGAAGCACATTTCGGAACAGAAGGTCCTCGACCTCGTCGCACCCGAGAAGGACGTCGACGGCTTCCATCCAGTCAACGCGGGCCTGCTGGCCTCGGGGCGGCCGGCGCTCGTCCCGTGCACGCCGCGCGGCTCGATGAAGCTCCTCGCGTTTGCCGGCGTGAAGCTCAATGGTGCGCGCGCGGTGGTCGTCGGGCGCTCGAACATCGTCGGCAAACCGATCGCGCAGCTCCTTCTCGCAGAGCACGCCACCGTCACGATCGCTCACTCGCGCACGAAGGACCTTCCCGCGCTGTGCCGCGAGGCGGACGTGCTCATCGCAGCGGTCGGCAAGCCCGCGATGATCCGCGGCGACTGGGTGAAGGAAGGCGCCGTCGTCATCGACGTGGGCATCAATCGCATCGAGCTCCCCGGCGACGCGAAGAAGACGAGGCTCGTGGGCGACGTCGCCTTCGACGAGGCGAAGGAGCGCGCATCGGCGATCACGCCGGTCCCGGGCGGCGTCGGCCCGATGACCATCGCGTGCCTCCTCGAGAACACGCTCATCGCCGCGCGCGCCCGCGAAGCTGCCCGCCACTAGGTTCCGAGAGAACGCGGAGACGCGGGGGCGCGGAGGCACGCGGAGATCATCTTGCTCGAGACACGCGCTTCGGACTCGCGTGTCTCGAGCCAAAAAAATCCGCGGTCCTCCGCGCCGTCGCGCCTTCGCGTTCTCTCGGTCCCGCGATCAGGTCTGTTCGTTCATGGGGCGCATGATGATGTTCACGATGCGCGAGCGGTCGCGCGGGAGGACGGCCATCACGACCGCTTCCGCGACGTCCTCTGCGGTCGAGAAGCCCTTCATGTTCGCGCCGTCCGGCGTGCGTCCGTCGCCGAGCGCGAAGTGGGTCTCTACGCCGCCCGGACACACCAGGCTCACCTTGATGTTCTGCTGGTAGAACTCGCGATCGAGCGACTGCGAGAGCGCGACCTGCGCCGACTTCGACATGCAGTAGATGCCCTCGTTCGGGTAACCCGCGAGGCCCGCGACGCTGGACACGTTCACGATGTTGCCGCCGCCCTGCTTCAGCATGTGAGGGATCGCCTCCTTGCAGAAGAGCCACGTCGACTTCGCGTTCGTCTCCATGATCCGGTCGTACTCGTCCTCGGTCCACTCGAGGACCGGCCGGTAGCCGCCGATGCCCGCGTTGTTCACGAGGATGTCGATGCGGCCGAGATCCGTGATCGTCTGCTTGACGCACGCCGCTACCTCGGCCGACTTCGTGATGTCGCACGCGAACGTCTTCGCCTTGCCGCCGAGCGCGACGATCTCCGTCTCGAGGTCCTCGAGATCCTTGTGGGTGCGCGCCGTGCCGACGATGGTGGCGCCTTCGCGCGCGAGGGCGAGGCAGCTTGCGCGGCCGATGCCGCGGCTGGCTCCAGTGACGAGAGCGATCTTGTTCTGAAGACGCATCGGGAAGCTCCTTCGAGGTGGGGAACCAACGTAACGCGAATTCACGCGCGCGTGCGACGCCGCCGCGCGCTGTCGACCGCAACCGCGACGAAGATGATCACGCCCGTCACGATGTACTGGACCCAGCTCGGCATGCCCATGTGGACCGCCCCGGTACGGATCACGATGATGAGGAGCGCGCCGAACACCGAGCCGAGCACGCTCCCCTCCCCGCCCGCGAGCGGCGCGCCGCCGATGACGACGGCCGCGATGACGTCGAGCTCGAGCCCAACGGAGTCCGTCGGGTCGCCGACCGTGAGCGTCGAGAACTCCATCACTCCGGCGATGCCCACGAGCAAGCTCGACAACGCATAGACGAGCAACTTCACGCGCCCGGCGTCGATACCGCAGAGGCGCGCCGCCGCCTCGTTGCTGCCCACCGCGAACACGTGGCGCCCGAAGCGCGTGTAGCCGAGCACCGCCGCGACGACCCCCGCGAGCCCGAGCGCGATCCAGATCCCGGGCGACGAGAGCGAGGCCTCGAGGACATGATCGAGGCCGTGCGGGTCACAGTCGATCTTCTGCTCCGAGGCGAGCCCGATCGCAGAGCCGCGGAGAACGGCCATCGTGCCGAGCGTGACGACGAACGGCATGAGCCGGAAGCGCCCCACGCAGAGACCGACGAATGCTCCTACGAGGGTCGCGACGCCCACCGCACACGCGACCGCGACGACCGGGCTCGACCCGCCTTTCAACATCTTCGCGACGACGACGGTGGTGAGCGCCACGAGCGAGCCCGTCGAGAGGTCGATGCCCCCCGTGATGATCACGAGCGTCATCCCGAGCGCACAGAGCCCGAGGACGACGCTCTGGCGCGCCATCGTGAGGAAGATCTGCGAGCGCAAAAAGGAGTGCTCGGGCGTGATGATCGCGAACACCGTGTACACGGCGAGCAGCGCGACGAAAGGCCCGAGCCATGCCGGCCGCCTGATGCTCCGTATCGACGCGAGCGCGCTCACGAGGCCGCCTCGAGGAGCAGCTTCTGCTCGTCCCACTCCGTTGCCGGTCGTGAGGGACCCAGCTGGCCGTGGCGCAGCACCGCGATGCGGTCGCAGGTCGAGACGAGCTCGTCGAGCTGGCTCGACACGAGCACGATCCCCTTGCCCTTCCGCGCCAGCTCCCGCAGCAGCTCGAGCAGCTGCGCCTTGCTCGCGACATCGATGCCGCGGGTCGGCTCGTCGACGAGGAGAACGTCGAAGTCCTCCCGGAGCATGCGTGCAATCTGCACCTTTTGCTGGTTCCCGCCCGAGAGGTCCCCCACGCGCTGGTCGGGACCGCTCGTCCGGACGGAGAGCTCGGCGATCCACCTTCTGCCGTCGGCGCGCGTCGCCGACGGACTCACGACGAACGGCCCGCCTGGTGAGAGCGCGACGTTATCCGCGATCGAGCGTCCGAGCATGAGCCCTTCTCCACCGCGGTCCTCGCTGAGAAGTCCCATGCCGCGCGGCGCGTGGGTCACCACGTCACCGCGGATCCTGGCGTCGAGACCGAGCACCGCCCGAAGGAGCTCGGTGCGCCCCGACCCGACCAGTCCGGCGATGCCGAGGATCTCGCCGCGCCTCAGCACGAACGTGGCCTCGAGCGGCT
>JAYSXP010000352.1:0-4525 GCA_043717125.1 Polyangiaceae bacterium
GTTGCCGGTGGTGACGAAGTGCCAGGTGCGCTTCGCATCGGCGTGAGCATTCCGGGTGAGCCCCGTGACGGCCGCCATGGTGAGCGCGGCGAGCGCGGCGGGCGCGGCGGCGAGGAGGCGTGACGGACGGAGCTGCATCGATGGCCCTTCTTCGGACGGCAGGGGCAGTAACTCAAAGGTGAGTCACGTACCGACCGATGGGCTAGCACGGAGCCGCGTCCGCGCCATCAGGAAGAGAGGGCCGCGAAATGACGCGCCACGGCAATCGTCGCTCGGCCGGCGGTCGAGCGCCGCCTCGAGGGGTCGGTCACGCGCCGTCGTTCGCGTGCTCGTCGTTCGCGCGCTCGTCGGTCGCGCGCCGGTCGGTCGCGCGCCGTCGGTCGCGCGCGGTCGGTCTCGTGCTCGTCGTTCGCGCGCGGTCGGTCTCGTGCTCGTCGGTCGCACGCCGTCGGTCGCGCGCTCGGGGGCGCGATCGAACGGGGGAGGCTCGAATCAAGGGTGGGTGGTTTGATCGTCGTGGGGGCGCCCGGGCGACGTGAGACCGGACACTTGGCTTCGTTCGCGGGGGCACGACGGCGCGGATCGCGGTCACGGAGGCCATTTTCGCGATCGAACGACCCACCCTTGATTCAACCATGCCCGGTTTGATCGCCTGGAGGGTCGGATCGCCGCGCGAGGCTCAACGCTCGTCGCGCGGAGCTCCTTCAGCAGCGTCTCGCGCTCGTGCAGATCGCGAAGTGCCTTCTGATCTGCGGGCGATGCCTCTGACGCCACGGCCAGCGAAAGGTGCCGCGCCATCGCGTGCGTGACCTGCCCCAGGCAGATGCCGATCGTCTGGCGCTCGGGGTGCTCGTGCGCTTCGGGGAGATCTCTTGCGCGCCGATGACCTTCCGCAGCTCCGACGGCGGCAGGAAGTAGAGGACGACCTGCGTCTGGCTCGCGGCCGCCGTGAGCTCTCGTCGGCGGCGGCCGCCTCGGTGCTCGCGTCAGGCGGCGCGCTGCAGCCGATCGCGATCGTCGCGAAGACGAATCCAGCGACGGTCCGGAAGGCCACGCTGGACGCAATCGCACATGTGCGATGCGATAGCGCCATCGTCCTCTCTCACCGCCGTCAGTCGTCCTCCTCGTCCCAGCCGTCGTCGTCGTCCGCGACGTCGTCGCTGCTGTCGCTGCTGCTCGTGTCGTCACTGCTACTCGAGGAGGTCGAGTCGCTCGAGTCGCTCGAGTCCACCGTGTCACCCGTGCTCTCGCGGCCCTCGCCACTGCGGTCGGCGACCAGCACGGCCAGATTGCATCCTGCGCAGGACAGCACCAGCACCACCGTCAGAAGTGCCGAGCGGAGCATCGGCGCCCTTCACGCAAGGTCCGTTCCGCGTGCCCATGGTCCGCATGACGGCACTTCGGTGGCTCCGGGACGGCGGTGCCGCACGCGGGGTCACACTCCGTCGTGGAGAGATGTTCTCGCTGCGGAACGCCTCACCCGAGGCGCTCACCCGAGCGCCGGCAGATCCGCGTAGAGATCGTCGAGCGAGAGCGTCGCGCCGACGGCGTCGAGCGCGAGCGACGCCGTCACGCCCACCGTCTCGTGAAACACCCATTCTGCGCCGGAGCCGCGCTCGTAGCGTTCCACCCGCGGCTCGTGCTGCGTGATGAGCACGTAGGTCTGAAGCGAGCGGATGCCGCGGTAGTGAGCGAACTTCGCGCCACGGTCGAAGGCCTCGGTACCCTCGGATAGCACCTCGATGATGACCTTCGGATTCGTGATGGTCATGCCATCCTTGGAATGGATCGCCAGCTCTCCGCAGACGACCGTGATGTCCGGATACGAGTAGAGGCCAGTGGCCGGCACGTGAACGCGTTGGTCGCTCGCGAGGGGCCGGCACCCCTTGCCGCGGAGCTGCGGGACGAGTGAGGCCAGGACGTTTGCGACAATCGCGTTGTGACGCGGCGTCGCGCCCGCCATGGCGACGACGTGTCCGTTGACGAGCTCGTGCTTTGTCGTGGCGGCGCGTTCGAGCGCCAGGTATTCGTCGGCGGAGACGAAGGACGGCGTCTGCATGGCCTCTTCATCGTAGCAGCGCGCCGTTCCATTTGCGGCTACCCGCGGGCTTCAGGCCATCGAGAGGGGTGCTGGCCGCTCTCAGCGCGCCCACAGGGAGGCGAGGGGCAGCTCCAGCGCGTCGAAGGGCACCGCGGGCACGCCCGCGTCGCCCTCGAGGGTCTCGAGCGTCGGGCTGACCAGCCAGTCAGCCGTTCCAATCCTCATCGTCGACTCGCTCAGCCGTTCGCGCTAGGAGCGCGCATGCCGTCCCGTGAGCGCTCCGTCGCGATCTTCGTGAGCGTGCTCGCGCTCCTGATCGGTGTGCTCGCTGGCGCGGCGGACGCGCGGGCGGACGGCGGCCTCTCGGTGGCCCGTCCCCACGACGCGGCCCGGCTCGCGCTGGACGAGCCAGGGTCGGGCCTCCATCTGGAGGTCGACGGATCGTGCACGCGCCGCGAGATCGACCGCGGCATGGGCGCGAGCTGCCCCGTGCTCCGGTACGAGTCCGAGCCCGGCAGGCTCGAGGGGGCCGCATTCGTCATGGGCGATGCGTACAGCGTGGACCTCGTCTCCCAGGAACGAGGGACCCGCCCCGCAAACGAGGTCGCCAACGAGCTGTGCGGGGCCGCGGCGTCCGAGCCAACCACCGTCGTGACGTTCGCCGACCGCCGCTTCGTGCGGGCGCGGTTGCCCGCCGGCGGGCAGATCTGCTTCGTGACCGCCGAGGAGAGGCCCGACGTCGCCGCGGTCCTGTTTCGGGAGCTGGATCCCGGCATGCTTCCGATCACCCACCCGGAGTTCAGTCTCGTTCTCGAACGCGAAGCCGACGCGGTGATGGGAACGCTAAGCCGCGCGACTGCGACCCCGGCCTCGGCCTCGGCCCCGGCCCCGGTGCGCGCGCGCGTCGATTCCTCCTCGAATCCGATCGTCGTCGTCGTCATTCTCGCGGGAGGCGTCCTCCTGCTCCTCGCGTTCGTGAAGCGCGGATCCATCGCTGACGTCCTCGGTCGGGGTCGCCCCGCCGCGGCGAGGGTCGCGCCATCACGCCATGATCGCCGTGAGCAGGTCGCCGGCTCGAAGTGCGTGGTGTGCAAGCGGAAGATCGTCTCCGAGAAGTCCGCCACGGGCTGTCTCGACTGCGAGGTCACCGTCCACAAGGACTGCCTCTCCCGCCACGTCAGCGCGGCGCACGGACCGGCGCCGGGCGCGTATCGCTGACCCGGTCCCGACGGCCAGAAGGGGGAGCTTCGCCTCTGGCGTCCGGCTAGACTATGGATCATGACTTACCGGCTGCGACACCTTCGTCAACGCGAACGGCGTCGCGCGCCTCGATGCGATCGCCGCGGCGTGGAACGTGAAGAAATGCGCCGTCGTGTGTCCCGCGGTGGTCTGCCCGATCGCGGCGGGCGGCGCGTGCGGGAAGGACGGCACGTGCGCCGACGTCGGCGAGCTCTGAGCCGTAGGTCCGCGCGACCGTTGGGAGGGGCTCTGGTTCTCGGTCGTGATCGCTGCGCAAAAGCGGCCCTCACGATGCGAGCGGCTATTGCTTGGCGGAAGTGACGCGCCCGCTATCGGGCTCATAGGGTGGCGCTATGTCGGCGGCGGCGCCGTTGCGCACCGCAGCGAGGGCGCCCGCCGCGAAGAGGATCGCGCCATCGGGCACGTTGCGGCCTCGAGGCGCGCGCGTGATCCGTTCAGCGGCGCTGCAGCCGATGCGCGCGCAGGGACTTCGCGTCGACGATGGCGCTCGCCGCCTCGTGGGTCGCCTCGAGCACCACCGGCGGGGCGACGCCGGCTTCGTCGGCCTCGCGCCAGCGCGCCGCGCACAGGCACCAGCGGTCTCCAGCCTTCAGCCCGGCGAACGCGCCGCGCGGCGTGACGAGGTCGTTACCGCGGCCCTTGCTGAACTGGAGGAACGCGTCGGTGACCTCGCTGCAGACCACGTGGACCCCGTGGTCGTCTTCGCCCGTCGAGCAGCGCCCGTCGCGAAAGAAGCCGGTGAGCGGCGCGGTGGAGCACACGGCGAGCGGCGCGCCGTCGACGTTCGTGTCCGAGACGCGCGAGGTGACCGGCGCGCTCGGCAGCGCGCACGACGAAGGCTCCGAGCTCGACGCGGCCGGTGCGACCGCACACTCCGCCGTGGGCCGCGTCTCGGGGCGCGTGCAGGCCAGGAGCCCAAGGAGCGCGAGCGTGCACGAGAAGCAGCGGCCAGCAGTCATCGCGAGAAGATAGGGTCGACGTAGCGGCCAGGGAAGTGGGGCGCCGGTTCATCGTAACCCCTCCGCGAACTCCGCGAAGGCCGTCGTGAGCGGGCGCGGCGTTCGTGGTTGCGGCGCGATCGTAGTCCGTCGACGCTATGCGGGTGGACGAAGCGACGTTGCTGGAGAAGCTGCGCAGGATCGAGGCGCTTCATGCGGGCACGACGAGCGACGGGGAGCGTGAGGCCGCGCGGGGGGCCGCCGAGCGGATCCGGGCGCGGCTCGC
>JAYSXP010000353.1:0-4520 GCA_043717125.1 Polyangiaceae bacterium
GGGCCATCGGCCCTGACGGTTCACGACTCGCTCGGCAAGATGTCCCTCGCCGAGATCGCCGCGCTGACCGCCGAGGAAGGCTGCGTCGGAGAGACGCTCGGCGCTGCCCTCGCGGCGGAGCAGCTCGCCGTGACGAGCGATCCGGGGACGATCGCGGTTCTCCGCAAGATCGCCCTCGACGAGGCTCGTCATGCCGAGCTCGCGTGGCGCTTCGTCGCTTGGGCGACCCGAAAGGGCGGCCCCGAAGTGGAGCGAGCTGTCGCCAGAGCGGTGGAGCGTGCCATCGCGGGCAGCCTCGCCGCCGAGCTCCGGACGTACGACGGGATCGATCTCGACATGTGGCATGCCCACGGCAGGCTCACATGCCACGAGTCACGCGCGGTGACGGAGCGCACCATCGAGGAGGTGGTGCGGCCGTGCCTGGCCACCGTCCTCCGTGTCGTGGGTCAGAGCGAGCGGCGCGCGACCGAACAACCGGCGTGAGCGGCGTGAGGTCCTGCGACTCAGGCGTAGACGATCCCTTCGGCGTCGATGACTCGCGCGGCGAGGACGCTCAGTCGGGCTTCGACGGAGAGGCGGCGCGCATCTTCGAGCGCGACACGGCGGCGAGCTTCTCTTCGACCATCATGTCGGCGATGCGATAGGTCGGCGTGCCTGTTTTTCCGCTGCGCTCGGCGATCTCGAAGATCGTGTCGTAGATCTCGAGGGTCTTCTTGCGTGCCTTCTGCGCGTCGTAGCCAAGCACTTCCTGCGCGACGTTCACGAGGCCGCCCGCGTTGATTGCGTAGTCGGGCGCATAGAGGATGCCGCGCGCGTGGAGGTCGTCACCGTGGCGAGGCTGCGCGAGCTGGTTGTTCGCGGCGCCGGCGACGATCTTCGCGACCATGCGCGGGATCGTGGTGTCGTTGAGGGCCGAGCCGAGGGCACACGGGGCGATGACGTCGCACGGCGTCTCGAAGAGCTTGTCGAGCGCCACGACGGCCGCGCCGAACTCGCGCGTCGCGCGCTCGGCCTTGAGTGGGTCGACGTCCGCTACGGAGAGCTTCGCGCCCGCGGCGTGGAGCTCGCTGCAGAGGTGATAGCCGACGTGCCCGACGCCCTGAACGGCGACGTGCACGCCCTCGAGCGAGTCGCGACCTAGCTTTGCCTTCACGCACGCCTCGATGCCGCGACGGACGCCGAGCGCGGTGAACGGCGACGGATCGCCAGAGCCGCCGCGGGCGATGTCGACGCCGGTGACGTGCTTGGTGACACCGTGGAGGATCTCCATGTCCTCGAGCCCAGTTCCGCTGTCCTCGGCGGTGATGTAGTGACCGCCGAGGTTGTCGACGAAGCGACCGAACGCGCGGAAGAGCGCGACGCGATCGAAGTGCTGCTTCGGACGGATGAGGACGCTCTTGCCGCCGCCGTGCGCGAGGCCGGCGAGCGCGGCCTTGTACGTCATGCCGCGGGCCAGACGGAGGGCGTCGACGAGCGCGTCCTCGTCGGTGTCGTACGGGAGGAAGCGACAGCCACCGAGCGCGGGACCGAGCCGCGAATCATGGATGGCGATGATGGCCTTGAGACCAGTCGCCTTGTCGTGGCTGAAGTGAACCTCGCCGTAGTCGTACGCCTTGAGATGTCCAAAGAGATCCATCGGGCGAGGTTCGTACCACGGGACCGCCGCGTCCCGGCAAGCGAGAACCGCGCTGTGCGGGTGGCGTCACGCAGCAGGCGCAGGACTTCGTGATTCAGGCCACGGGCGCGTGGACGCGGGCGGGCGCCGGGATGCCGATGCGAAGGGGCGGGAGCGCTGCGACCGATGCGATCGCCTCCTCGGCAGCGGCGACCGCGCGGTCAGCGACCTGGCGCGCGTCGTCACTCTCCGCGAGCGGGAAGATCGCGAGCAGCCCGTCGCCCATGAATTTGAGGACCTCGCCTCCGCCCTTCTCGAACGCAGGGACCTGACACTCGAAGACCCGGTTCAGGTTGTCGATCACCTCGCGCGTGCCGAGGCGTTCAGTGACCGTGCGGGTCGGGCATGCCGTGAGGCATCTGCATCCCCGGCGGCATCTGCATGCCCGGGGGCATCCCCATCGGCATCGGTGGCCCACCCTTGCCTGCGTCGGCTCCGGCATCCTTCGGCTTCTGGAACTTGCTCGGCTCGGCGAGCGCCCAGTCCGCGGTGAACTGCGGGATGACGAAGACGGTCGCGTCGCCGTCCTTCTGCGCGTAGCGCGACGTGCCGCTCGAGGTCTTGCCGACCTTGAGCACGTACTTGCCGGCGCCGTCCTTCAGGTTGATCGTCACCGTGGACTCGGGGCTGTCGAGCCCCGTGTCCGCAGGCGTCTTGCCGTCGCCGAAGTCCTCGGCGTTGAGCGCCTTGAAGGCGCGGATCGCGTCCTTGACCTTCTCGCCGTCGAAGTCGGCGATCGGCTTGCCCTTGGCGGTGCCGGCCCAGTTCTCACCCTTTGTGAACGAGAGGTCTCCGCTCTTGTTCGCGATGGTGACCTGCGTGGCGTTCGCGTCGTCGAACTTGAAGATCTCGGTGTCGCGCCAGCCCTTCAGCTCGCGCGCGTAGAGGTAGCTCGAGTAACCGGCCGCCGTGTAGATGCCCGGCTTGCCCTCGACCATGACCATCTGACCGCGCGCGCCCGATTTCCCGAAGCTCGCGTCGACCTTCTTGTCGGCGCCCTTCGAAGCGACGACGTGGACGGCCTTGTCCTTGTCGAACTGGAACTCCTTCTTCTGATCGTCAGAAGGGGCCGCGGCGATGACCTCCTTGACCTTGAGCTCCTTCATGTTGTCGAGCAGCTGCTTGACGTTCGCTTGGTTCGCGGGAGCGACGACGGGCTTGGTCACCTCCCACTTGTCGCCCTTCTTCTCGAGGACGACGTCGCCCTTCTCGGCGTTCGTGATCGTGATCTTGTCGATGTCGTCCGTCGCCTTGATTTCAGGGAGATCCGCAGACGTCGTCGTCGCGGTTCCCTTCGTCGCGTCGTCCTTGGACACCTTGTAGACGGCGCCACCGAGAGCGGCGAGCACCACCACACCAATCCACAGCTGGGTCGAGCGTTCCATCGTTTCTAGATCCTGTCAGGCGAGCGAAACGTTTTCGCG
The DNA here is from genome assembly GCA_043717125.1 of Polyangiaceae bacterium. GTDB lineage: Bacteria > Myxococcota_A > Polyangia > Polyangiales > Polyangiaceae > Labilithrix. The sequence continues at coordinate 3,100 of JAYSXP010000353.1, forward strand.
CGAGGAGATACGGCGGCGCCAGAGAATGACACCGAAGAGAGCGAAGAGCAGGGGCAGTCCGAGGACGAGCGTTCCCTCGACCCAGTGCTGCGTGCGCTTGCGCTCCTTCTTCATGGTCTCGTCTTGCTTCTTGATTTGCTCTTCGCTCATGTCGTCGAAGTTGGGCTTCGAGACATCGCCGTACGCGAGGCCGGGCTCCTGGAGGATCTTCGCCGAGACCGCGAGCAGATCCGTGTCGCCGGTGACCCAGTCGAGCATGTTCTTGAAGACGAGGATCGTGTTGGTCAGGATCTGCTGCGCGTAGGGCATCGCGAGCTGCTGGAGCATCTCGTCGCCGCCGCCGCCCGGCATCATCATGCCCATCTGTCCCATGTCCGGGCCGTTGCCGGCGCGAGCGAAGGGGTTCGCGAAGAACTGCGAGGAGGAGATCACGAGTATGCGGCCGTTGTTCGCCGCGACCGCCGGGGTCTCGACGCCCATCTTGTCGCCCTCGGGAAAGGCCGTCTTCAGCTTGCCCTCGACCGTCGCGGCGAGGTTGTACTGGCTGAACTCGCCCTTCGGACGCCACTGGCGCATCGGCTTCATGTCGATGGTGTCGCCGGTCTCGCGGAGCGTCTTCGGCGTGGTGCGCGCGAGGACCTTGAACTGCGCGCCGCAGGGCTTGCCCGCGGGGCACGCCGCTGCAGCCGCCGACACTTCCGGCTGCTTCTCCGGGTGCATGACGAGCGACGAGGCGAACGGGAACGGGACCTGCGAGATCCGGAAGAACGACGCGAAGCCCGTGTCGAGCAGCTGCTCGTCACCGGTGAAGCGGAAGTCGTCGCGGACGTCGTGGAGCGGCGGAAAGCGCATCGTCTGCGGGCCGCCCTGCGTGAACACGTTCACGCGGAAGGGACGACCGAACTCGAGGAGCGCATCCTTGCGCATCTCGATGCCGTAGCCGCCGAGGAGCTTCTCGAGGCCGTGCGTCGCGAGTGAGCCGTTCATCGTCGCGTCGCTCGCCTTGACGTTGACCGCGCTCGCGATGACCGCGAGGCTCTTGCCGCGCATCACGAACTGGTCGATCCGGCGAAGCTCCTTCTCGGAGAGATCCTTCGCGGGCTGCGTGATGATCATTCCGTCGAGCGTCTCGTCGACCTCGGCGTCGCCGTTCTTCAGGTCGACGTCGACGAACTGATAGAACGGAAAGTACTGGGTGACGATGCCCTGGAGCGTCGGCTTCTGGCCCGAGTTCGCGGGGACGAGGTTCGCCTCCGAGAGCTTCATCTCGTCGTGCCCGGTGAGCAGGCCGATCTTGTGCTTGAGGCTGTCGCCCTTGTCGCGGACCTCACGAATCTTGTTCGTGATCCAGAACTCCATGCCCGTGTTGTTGTCGGGCGAGAGGACCGGGATCTTGTCGCGCTCGGCGCCGTAGTTGATCA
>JAYSXP010000354.1:0-1452 GCA_043717125.1 Polyangiaceae bacterium
AGAGATTCCCAGCTATTTTTCGAGATGGAATGGCCGGACGAACCGCCTTTCCCGCTGTTGGATTAGCTAGTCTGCTTGCTAATGTGACCCCCGATTACAGATTAGCAGCCAGATTAGCAAGAAACTGCCCATTTTTGAGGCTAAACCCTTCAAAATTGTGGATAGTTTCTAGGACAGAGCCTCCTATACTTTTAATGTCCGAACCCCTACGGGGCAAGGGCCGCAAGCGGCCTTCGACTATTAAAAGTATGCCCCGCTTCGCACCTTACGGCGCTTGCCAGGACACGGAAGCCGACTACTAATAGGTTGTGTATATGCCTACTGGTGGTTGACCTATCTTGGCACCTACGCTCGTGAGAATGACTGGGACAAGGTAGTACATCGAACCGAACGCTGCGATTTGAGCTTTTTTCAATTAGGCTGGCGGTTACTTTTGCACTGGCAAAACATTGCCTATCCTTTTACGTTTGAGTTGAAGCTGTTGTCACAGTTTCTTTTCTAAACTTTGTACGGTAGAGAAGCTCTTATCAAGTTTTCTAATTTGTATTGCAGGTGCTTTTATTGGTGGTTGGTCACTACCGACAATTGGCCTTCGTCCCTGGGGTGTCATAGGCAATTTTGTAACTGCTACGGTAGGGGCGCTACTCCTACTTTTTATTGTTCGTCTTCTAAGTAGCCGAGCCTCAGTTTAAGCTGGCGAGGTTTTAACCATGGATTTTATCAAAATGTTCACCGGGTCAAACAACTCAGGTGATTGCGACCATACAAAAAGTAAACTTCACAGAAGGGTGCCGTCTAAACCTGAATATAAAATTAGAATGCCAGGTATTGGTACAGCCATATCAATAAGTGGTAAGATGCCTGATTTTATTTATCATTGCCCTAATTGCAGTAAAGATTTGCCTGTAAAGAACAATCCTCATTGGGAAATCCTTTATAACTCGTATAGGACTCCCGTTCAAACGCAATGAAGAAACGTTCCTTCAAAGAGAAGTAGCAACAAAAGTCCGACAAGTACAGGCTATAAGCGTGAGCCAATCGGGGCTAAGTTAGGCTACGACATTTTGACCAGGGATAACAATCGCTGTGTTAAATGCGGTGCTAAAGGAAGTGATACTCAGCTTCATATTGACCATAAAATTCCTGTCTCAAAAGGCGGGACTAATGTTCCTTCAAACCTACAAACCCTTTGTGAACGTTGCAATCTTGGTAAAGGTCCACGCATTGGATAATACACAGATTTTTTGTTACCTTCAGGTGGTAACCTGAAAGGAACCAGGGTTAGGTCAAAAGATACCTGAAATATTTGAGGGGAAAGGTAGCCAGGAAATAGAACTTTTAGGATTGACTTGACACTATAAGCCAGTTAAAATTTCTACCACAAAAAGACCACCGTGTAATTTCTTCAATATCTGAGAAACTACAATCTTAATCAAAGCTAACTCGCCCTGG
>JAYSXP010000355.1:0-12904 GCA_043717125.1 Polyangiaceae bacterium
AGCGTGGTCGTGCCGATGTTGTCGACCGGCTTCTTGAACGTCGTGCCGAGCGCCGTGACGGCTCCCGTGCGACGATCGCCCTTCACCATGTTGACGGTGTACGTCTCGGTGACGTGCTGATTGCCCGTGTTCGTCGGCAGCGGGCCAATGGGGCCGGCCGCGAGGAGCGCGATGCTGTTGGTCTTGACGACCGCTGCACCGCCGGCCGTCGGGAGGAGCGACACGGCAAGGTTGCAGTTTGCGCACTGCCCCGCGCCGGCGCCGGCGTTCAGCGTGTTCTTGAACTGGAACTGGAAGGTGATGTCCTCGGCGCCGTCGCCGTTGTTGTCGACGTGGATCTCGTAGAGAGCCTCCGGGTCGAGCGAGAAGTAGTTCGGACCGCCGTACGCATCCTGAAGCGGAAGGTAGTTGGCGATGATCGTGATGTAGCCCGCGCGCGTGTCCTCGTAGCTCTTGAACGCGTAGAAGTCCGTCGAGTCGATCTTGGGGTTCTTCGTGACGAAGGGGGCCTCGCGGTGGCTGGACGCCTGCGCCTCGGGCGCCCCGACAACACACACACCAGCGGTCAGGGCCGCAGCAATCAGAAGCCGATATCTCATCGAAAATCCTCCATGTCGGTCATGCGCACGGCAGGTCGCAGAGGGCCGGATGCGATGAAACCGCGACGTGCCGTGCATCACAAGTGACAAAAAGAGACAAAATGCCGATTGTTCGCCTTCCAGCGCGCATGAATGGGTGGCGAAACTCGAGACGTACGCGCGAGAGTGGCTCGTGGATCGTCCGTTGCGTTAGATAGTTCTCACGACGATGGACCGGCGGTCGCTTTACACTCTCGGCGGGCTCGGCGCGGCCGTCGCGGCGTGTGCGCTCCTCTTCGGGAGCAGCCCCCACGCAGCCGCGTCCTCGGCCCGGGTGCCCGTCGATCCGAACGAGGTGCTCGAGTCCCTCCCGTTCGCCGCGAACGATGCGCGAAGCCGCGAGCTGAACGAGCTTCGTCGCGCGCTCACGGCCACGCCGAACGACCTGCCGCGTGCCGTTCGGCTCGCTCGCCTCGACATCATGCTCGCGCGAGAGCGCTCGGATCCGCGCTACCTAGGACACGCTCAGGCGGCGCTCGCGCCGTGGTGGAACGAGACCGCCGCGCCCGTCGAGATCCTCGTCCTCCGCGCCACGATCCGCCAGTCGCTCCACGACTTCGACGCGGCGCTCATCGACCTCGACCAAGCGGTTCGCATCGCCCCGGACCACGTGCAGGCATGGCTGACGCGCGCGGTCGTCCTCGCGGTCCGCGGGCGTTACACCGAAGCGAGAGAGAGCTGCGCGCACCTCGTGCCGATCACGTCGGCGCTCGTGACCTCCGTTTGCCGCACGCAGATCGACTGCGTCACCGGAAGCGCCGAACCCGCGTCGGCAGCCCTTCGCATGGTGCTCGCGCGCGGAGGACAGCTTTCGGCGGACGAGGAGGCATGGGCGCGCTCGCAGCTCGGCGAGTGCGCGACGCGCGCCGGACAGCTCGACGAAGCCGAGCGCGACTACCAGCGCACCCTCGAGCTCGATCCGAACGACGCCTATGTGCGAGCCGCACTCGCCGACCTCTTGCTCGATCGCGGGAGACCGAAGGAGGCGCTCGCGATCGTTCGAGGACGCGAGGTGAACGACACTCTCCTCCTTCGCATCGCTCTCGCCGAGAAGCGACTCGGCGACCCTCAGACAAAGAGCCACGTCGATGCGCTCGCGGCGCGGTTCGACGCGAGTCGCCTGCGCGGTGACGTCGTCCACCGCCGTGAGGAGGCGCGCTTCTGGCTCGAGCTGAAGGGGAATCCGACGCGCGCGCTCTCGCTCGCGCAGGCGAACTGGGAGGTGCAGCGCGAGCCCGCCGACGTCCGCATCCTCGTCGACGCCGCGCTCGAAGCGAAACAGCCGAGCGGCGGAGCGGCCGCCCTCGCGTGGCTCGAGAACACGAAGCTCCAGGACCCGTTCACCGCCAAGACCGCCGCAGCGCTGCGTGCCATGAGCGCGAAGTGAGCACCTGCACGAAGAGGCTCCGCGTCCTCGTGCAGGTCGCCGTCGCCTTCGTGGTGTTGCTGGTGACCCAGCGCGCGTCCGCGCACAAGCCGAGCGACAGCTACTTGACGCTCGAAGTCGAGGGGCCGGTGATCCACGTACGCTGGGACATCGCGCTTCGCGATCTCGACTACGCGCTCGGCCTCGACGGCGACGGCGACGGAAAGATCACCTGGGGCGAGCTGCGCGCCCAGAGCTCGGAGGTCGGCTCCTATGCGCTCGCCAGGCTCACGCTGCGCGGAGACGGCGACGCTCCGTGCGCCGCCGAGCTCGACCCGAAAGGCCTGGCGGTCGCCGCGCACTCCGACGGCGCGTACGCGGTGCTGCGCTTCGACGCGAAGTGCGCGAGCTCGCTCACGAGCGCAAGCATCGACTACCGGCTGTTCTTCGACATCGACCCCCAGCATCGATCGATCGCGCGCATCGACGCGAACGGCACGAGCCGCACGCACACGCTGACCAGGAGCGAGCACGAGGCGCGCTTCACGTTCTCCGACTCGGGCCACCTGCGCCAGCTGGGCTCCATCGTGAAGCTCGGCATCGTGCACATCTGGACCGGGTACGATCACATCCTCTTCCTCCTTGCGCTCCTCTTGCCGAGCGTGCTCGTTCGCGACGAAAAGACATGGCGGCCGGTCGATCGGCTGCGCCCGGCGCTGCTCGACGTCCTGCGCATCGTGACCGCGTTCACGATCGCGCATTCGATCACCCTGAGCCTCGCCGCGCTCGAGCTGGTCACGCTCCCGTCGCGGCTCGTGGAATCCGTCATCGCTGCGAGCGTCGTCCTCGCGGCGGCGAACAACGTCCGGCCCGTCCTCCGGCAGGATCGGTGGATGGCCGCGTTCCTTCTCGGGCTGATGCACGGCTTCGGCTTTTCCGCGACGCTGATGGATCTCGAACTTCCGCGCGCGAACCTCCTCGAGACGCTCTTCGGCTTCAATCTCGGCGTGGAGATCGGACAGCTCGCGATCGTCCTCGTCTTCGTTCCTCTCGCCTTCGGAGCGCGGAAGAGCGCGACCTACCGCCGCGTGGGGCTCGTCGGCGGCAGCGTCGCCATCGCCCTGCTCGCCACGGTGTGGCTGGTCGAGCGGGCGTTCGATCTGAAGCTCATCTCGTGAAGTGAACCGCCGCACGCGCGCGTGACGCTTCGCTAAGTCGCCTGGACCCGGCGCCAAAAAGCCAATTTGTTGGGTGGCCGCTCCAGATCGGGCACCTTCCGGGAATGACGACGCGGGGAATTTCGATCCTGGGCGTGTGCACGCTGGCGCTGCTCCTTGCGCTCACGGGCTGCAAGCGAGACGGCTCGAACGATCCGTCGGCCTCGGCCACCACGGTGAGCTCCGCGACGGTCGAGCCCGAGGGGCCCACCGCAGAGATCTCGAAGACCGCGAAGCTCGCGTCGGTCGCGATGCAGACCAACATCTACGCTGCGCCGTCCGACACGTCGAAGAAGGTCGGCTACCTGCGACTCGGCGCGACTGTCGCCCGCTCCGACAAGTCGTACGGCGTCGAGGGATGCCCCGGCGGCTGGTACGGCGTCGCGCCGCGCGGCTTCGTGTGCGTCGGCAAGAACGCGACGCTCGAGTTGGACTCCGCGATCCTTCGGGCCGCCCACGTGCGACCCGACACTTCCAAGCCGCTTCCTTATTCTTACGGATTCATCCGCGCCGTCGCGCCGCTCTACCTGCGACTCCCCTCCAAGGAGGAGTCGACGCAGACGGAGTTCAAGCTCGCCGAGCACCTCGCCTGGTGGGGTCGCAAGGGCAAGGAGGCGAACAACGCCGATCACCTCGGCGCGAACGACGCGGCGCACGAGCTCATCGCCGATGCGGCGGTACAGCCGCCGTCGACGTCGCTCTCCGACGGCATCCTCCTCGGCGGCAAGGCCGACGTCGATCCGCCGCCGTTCTGGCTCGAGACCGGCGTGCGCAAGGTGCCGAACGTGTCCGGCTTCGACGTCCCCACGGCCTCGATCTTCGCGAACCGCGTGCGACGTCACACCGGCATCGCTTTCGTCGGCTCCTTCGAAGCGGGACCGCAGTTCGACAATCGCCGCTTCGCGATCACCGTCGACATGCGCTTGATCCCTGTGGACAAGATCAAGCCCGAGGTCGCCTCACCGTTCCACGGCGTCGACCTCAAGGGCGACGTGAAGCTCCCCGTCGCGTTCGCGCGGCCGTGCAACCCGAACGCGAAGGGAACGCCCCGTCCGTGCGTGCACACGTACAAGGACGAGGACGGCACGCTGAAGAAGACGACCGACGTGCTCGCGACGCGCGGCTTCCTCCAGCTCACCGGCATCCAGCGCAAGAGCAAGGGCGGCCGCTTCCTCGAGGCGAAGGGCGGCGCCTGGGTGAATGCGCACGACGTCGGCGTGGCCGTCGTCCCCGAGGCATGGCCGCAGGCCGCGGAGCGCGGTGAGAAGTGGGTCGACGTCTCGATCGAGGACCAGACGCTCGTGCTCTGGGAGGGCAAGGTGCCCGTGTTCGCCACCGTCGTCTCGACCGGTCAGGACGGGATGGAAGATCCGAAGAAGACGAAGGCCACGCCGCGCGGCACCTTCCGGATCAAGAGCAAGCACATCACGACGACGATGGACTCGAACGGACGCTCCGCGCAGTCGGGCGGCGCGGCCCCCGAGTCGGGCGAGAGCGGCTCGCCGACGGACGACGACAAGCACGCGGGCAGCTTCGAGCTCCGTGACGTGCCCTACGTCCAGTATTTCCAGGACGGCTACGCGATGCACTCGGCGTACTGGCACGATCACTTTGGCCTCGCGCGGAGCCACGGTTGCATCAACCTCGCGCCCATCGACGCTCTGCGCGTGTTCCGCTTCACCGACCCGCCCGTTCCCGAGGGCTGGCACGGCACGAACGTCGACACCGGCAAGGGCACGAGCGTCGTCATTCATCGCTGAGCGACCTTCGGGAGCTCGTGTCGTGTGATTCACACGACCTGACCCGCATCCCGAAGGTGCACTTCGAGGTGCGAGCGCGCCTGCACTCGATGTGCAGGTCGCTTCACGTCCCTGCGTTCATGATCGCGAAAGCGCCTTTTTTTTCGGGTGGTCGTGAGCTGGCCCGGTGCCTGCAACATCCTGAAATCACGAAGCCAGGTGCTTCGGCAAGCTTGGAGGCGGTCGGACTTTGCAGGCGCCCGATCGTGCCAAGGGGCCGCGACGAATTGGTTCGTCGCGGCCTTAAATCTTTGGTGCGTGAGGCGACGACGTTGCGCAAGGATAGGTGCCCGACGCTGGATCGGGGGTTCCCCCGAAGGGTTCGCCGTCGGCCCGGTCGGCGGCTCCCCCTCCGCCCTCCGACGGCGGCAGACCCCCTGAATTCGCCGTCTCCGGCCACGCCCATGCGGATCGAGATCGATCCAGCGCAGCAGGGCGCGGGGCTTGCACTGGCCTCGTGTAGCCATGCCTGCATCACCGTTCTCACGCTCCGGCGCCCACCTGGACCGCAACTCCGACGCGCCGATGGCGCTCGATCTCTACGCGACGGGCAACGGCAACGCGGCGAACCACGGCAGCACGTTCGGCCCTCCGCGCTGGATGACGCAGGCGCTTGGTCACATCCCGCAGGCCTGGCTGGGAATGTCCGGCTACCTGGTCGCCGGCGTCTGCCTCGGCCTCGTTCTCATCGTCGCGCTCAGCTTGACGCGCGGCAGCTCGGTCCGCTCGGCAGCCTCGGCCGGCGTCGTCACCGACAACATCGTGCATCTCGGGTCGAACCAGATGAGCCCGCTCTGCTGGCGCGGCGCCGACTCCGACTCTCCCGCACGCGTCACCGTCTCGCTCGAGATTGGACTCGACGGCAAGGTCGTCCATGCGAAGGCGGCCGGCGAGTCGCCGGCGATGCGGTCATGCGTCGAGTCCCACGTGAAGTCCTGGGAATTCCTGCCTCAAGCGAAGGCGTCGCAGATGGTTCTCCCCTTCGAGATCGACCCCCGCTAGCGAGGGCGCCATCCGCCGGAGGGCACACAAGGATCGCACCGGCCTGAGCTGTCTTCCCAATTGCCCGGCGCACGTCTACGGTGCGTCGCCATGGCAAACCCCATCGCGCTGCTCGAGACCTCGCTCGGCACTATCAAGGTCGAGCTCTTCGTGGACCAGATGCCCATCACGGCGGGCAACTTCGTCAACCTCGCCAAGAGCGGGTTTTACGACGGTCTCCACTTTCACCGGGTCATCAACAACTTCATGCTGCAGTTCGGCTGTCCCCACAGCAAGGACCCGACCAGCTCGCGCGCCGGCACGGGCGACAGCCCCAACGGCACGATCCAGGACGAGCTCACGGTTCGTCTCTCGAACGAGCCGGGCACGCTGTCGATGGCGAACACCGGGCGCCCGAACAGCGGCTCGTGTCAGTTCTTCGTCAACACGGTCCACAACTCGTACCTCGACTGGTTCACGCCGGGCGCCTCGAAGCACCCGGTGTTCGGCAAGGTCATCGAGGGCATGGATGTCGTGAAGAAGATCGAGTCGACGAAGACGGGCGCGGGCGACCGCCCGGTCACCCCCGTCAAGATGATCAAGGTCACCGTCACCGAGGGCTGATCATCTCGCAGGACGAGGGCGGCGGCGTCGAACGCCTGTCGCCCTCGTTCCTACATGCACGCAGCGATCGTCTCTCGTTAGTTGGTCCCGCGCCACCCCGCCGGATACCCACGGACGATGCTCGACGCCAACGCTGTATTCGACACCAGCGCAGGGTTCCCTTGCGAGCCCTTGCGTGATCGACTGCCGACGCTTCCGTTCGATCTCACCGAGTACGCGCGTGAGTCGACAGGGCCCGCGAGCTACTCCGCGCATCCGCAGGCGGACCTGCTCGCCGCGTGGGCACTCGACGGTCACATCGACCCTACGTTCGCGCGCGCGACGGATCTCCTCGTCGACATCTCGCCCGACGACGTGCCGTTCGTGCGGATCAAAGCCGAAGAGCTCGCGAGCCTCGTGAATCATCGCGAGGCGTTCGTGGCCGCGTCGATCGACGGTCAGTCGACGCTCGATGCGCTCGCTTACACCGTCGATCTGCCCGCCGGTGAGGTGCTCGCGATCCTTTGTAACCTCTGCGCACGCGGCATCGTCGAGCTCGATCGCTCGCGTCGCTGAGCGAGCGACCTTTGGGAACGTGTCGAGGAGGCGACGTGGGTCCTTCGCTGTCGATCGAGCGGCTCAGCAAGCCGCGATCCGCGCCTACATCGTCCACCCCGATCGCGTACGTTTCTCCTGAAGGGTTTGGCGCCGAGCGGCCAAGACCTCGCGAACTGCCCCTGAAGGAGACGATTCATGCGCACGATCTTCTGTGTCGCTTTCACCGCGCTCGCCGCCATCGCGTGCTCCAGCTCGACCCCGAACCCCAACTCCACCGTGGAGGGAAGGGTCGTCACGTCGACGTTCGCCCTCGGTGCCCCCACCGCGGTCGACGCCATCGACGAGACCGGTGCACGCACGCATTCCCTCTTGAGCGCCGACGGGGCCTTCCGATTCGTGATCCGCAAGGGGCACGTCTACCGGCTCGTGGCATTGACGCCCAAGGGCGAGGAGCCGCTGGTCTTCCCGCGCACGGGTGGTCGCCTCGACAGGACCTTCAAGCTCTCGTCCGGCGCGGCGGTCATCGCGCTCGGCAACGTGCGACACTTCGATCAGGCTCCCACCGGCGGCTTCACCGTCCAGAGCCCGGCGCCCGTCGCGGCGACGACGACCCCCAAGTCGACGGGCGGCGCAGGCGAGCCCGGCGAGTGCGTCGACGGAGCGATCATGGGCTCCGGTGCCTCGTGCGTGGACGACAACGAGAAGACGTCATGCGAAGGCGGCGCGCAGGGCGCCGACGATCAGGCCGACGGCGAATGCGTGAACGGCAAGGACGCGAAGACCGGAGCGGCATGCACCGACGGTGACAACGAGGGTGATCCGGCCGACCCGGCGCGGGCGATGGCCGTGCCCGACAAGAACCCACCGAACGACGTCGGCGGCTGCGACGACGGCGAAGAGAGCGACGACTAGTCGTCCCATCGGTGTTCCGATACGGGACTCACCTGTCCGTCGCCGTTGCGGCTGCTGCACTCTCCAGCGCAGGTGCCGCACGCGCTGGCTCGGCCGGATGCGACGATCGCGTCCGCGTCGAGGGGGACGTGTCGGCGCCGTGGATGGAAGCCATCCGCAGCGCGTGCGCGGCACTGAGCAGTGCGGAGGGGACGGACCCGACGGCGCGCGTCCGAATCGCGCAAGTCGACGGAGACCTCGCGATCGAGGTCACGCTCGCCGACGGACGATTCGCTGCACGACGGCTCCGCTCACCGGAGAACGTGCGCGCGACGCTCGAGGCGCTCCTCGTGGTTCCTCCGCGAGCCACGGCCCCTCCGCCTGCCCTCCCCCACGAGCCTCCGCCGCCTCCGAGTGGCGAAACGTGGCCGTCGCCGGACGACCCGGCACAGCCCCCCTCGTCGAAGACGAGCGACGCAACGTTCGGCATCGATCTCGGCGGAGGCGTGGGAGGTCGGGTCGCCGGCACCGGATACCTGTCGCTCGGCCCCTCGGGCTTCGGCGAGCTTCGCGTCGGCGCGTGGCTCCTTGGCACCTCGATCCGGTGGGAGGCACTGACCGAGAAGAGCGCGCCGCTCGTGAGCACGTTCGAGATGGAAACCGTCGCCGCAGGGCTGCTCGTCGGACGACGCTTCCCGCTCGACTTCGGAAGCGTCGATGCCGGGATCTCGCCGCGACTCGTCGTCGAGACCCAGACGTACGAGGATGACCTTGGTGAGCACTCCGACGGGCGAACCGACGTGCGCCTCGGCGCTTTTGGCCGGCTCGCGCTGGGAAGGTCAGGCCTGCGGGCCGCGTTTGAGCTCGACGCGGAGCTCTCGCCGTCCCGCCTTCGGCGAGCGGCAGAGATCGATCGCTCTCTACCCGCGCTCCCCTCGTGGAGCGCAGGTCTCACGGCGGGCGTGATGTGGTCCGCGACGCCATGAAGGTCTCCCCGTTGAAGCTCGTGCCACCGAAGGGCAAGAACACCGACGTCGGCGCGGCAGACGGCGACGCGCTCGCGCTCGTCGCGCGTGGTGACGTCGGCGCGCTCGGTACTCTCTACGACCGGCACGCGCGCGCGCTGCTCGCGTTCGCCTCTCGCTCCGTCGGCGCCCGAGATGCGGAGGACCTCGTCCAGTCGACCTTCGTACGCGCCGCCAGGGCCGCCGCGTCGTTCGACGGTCGCTCGTCGAGCGCGCGTGCATGGCTGTTCGGCATCACCGCACGGCTCGTCCAGGAGCGTCGTCGCTCCTTCGCCCGCCTGGCGCGTGCGCTACTCCGCCTCGACGTGTCGGTGCCGTCCACGTCGTCCGACGAGGCGCGCACCGATCTTCAGAAGGGTCTCTTTCGGCTCAGCGAGGCGAAGCGCGTCGTGCTCCTGCTCGCCGAGGTCGAGGGCTTCACTTGCGAGGAGATCGCGACGATGCTCGGCATTCCTGTCGGCACGGTGTGGACGAGGCTTCACCACGCGCGCCAGGAAATGCGCGCGTTCTACGAGGAGAAGAGCCGATGAAGACTCGATGCCATCGGTCCTGGGAAGTGGAAGCGGTGCGCGACGGTCGGCTCACCGGCAACGCGCGGACGCTCTTCGAGAGCCACGTCGCCAGCTGCGATTCGTGCGCGGAGGAGATGTCTTCGCTCGAGGACCTCGCGCGCGGCCTGGCCGCCGTAGGTGACGCGAGTGCCGATGATGTCTCACTTCGTCGACTTCGTAACCGTGTGCTCGAAGCGGTAGACGCCGAGCAGACGGGCCGCTCGCGAAGACGTGCGCCGGGCCGCGTCGCCGCGGCTGCTGGCGTGGCTGCCGTCGCGCTCCTGGTCCTCGCGCTCGTGTCGTGGCGAAGCGGCGGGCAGACCGTTCCGACCAATGCCGCGCGAGTCGTACCAGCCACGACCATCGACGTCGTCGCGGAAACAGGCACGCGGTACACGCGAAGCATCGAGGGAGACGTCGAGCGATTCGACCTTCTGGAAGGCACGCTGCGCCTGCGCGTGCGGAGGCCCGCAGGTGGTCGACGCGTCGTGGTGAAGGTGCCCGACGGCGAGATCGAGGATGTCGGAACGGAGTTCGACGTCGTCGTCACCGACGGCCGGACCGAGCGCGTCGAGGTCGACGAGGGCCGCGTGCTCGTGAAGCTCGATCGAGCCCAGGCCGTCTCGTTGACCGCCGGGCAGACATGGCGAAGAGAAGTCGCCGTCACGACGCCTCGTCGCGTCGCAGAGGAGAAGCACGGTGCGCGCGGCTCTCCCGCGGGGAGCGGACACGCGAAATCCGAGAGTGTCGCGAAAGCCCCGAGCGCAGATCTCGAGGACGTCACCTATCTAGGCGTGCTGCGACTCATGCGCGAGGGCCGTGACGCGGAGGCGGCGGCCGCGGCGTCCGCGTACCTTCGTGACTTTCCATCGGGCTTTCGCCGCGACGAGATGGCGCGTGTCGCTTCCCAGGTGGCCGTGCCGCACTGAGCGACGCCGGCGAAGATGGCTCACTCACTACCTCACGGAGAGCGTGTACGCCTGGGTGCGGTGGCTCGGCGATGAGATTCGCGCGCAGAGCGCTGTCGAGCGGCCCGAAGTGGTGAGGCGCGCACCGGTCCTGCCGGTCGCGAGCAGGTTGCATCGGCCGTAGGCGAGCTTACCGATCGAGAAGACGGCATCGTCGTCGGCCGAGAGCTGGAGGGTGGTCGCGCCGTGCGCGACCGTGAACGTCACCCAATCGACGTCGCCTGACGAGGAGAGCGCTCCGCACGCGCGGTGCGCGATCGTGGTCGCCGTTTGAACGCTTCCGTTCGGCTCGATCTCGGCCGTGCAGTCGCTCGGCGGAGGTGGAGGCGGAGACGGAGGCGCTGACGGAGGCGGAGACGGCGTGTGAGCGGCGACTTGCTGGTCGATCCACGCGCGCAGCAGATCGACGCGCGCGAGCACCTGGATGCCGTTGCCGGCGCCGGAGTTGACCGCGACGATCCTGTGCGTGCCCTCGGCCATCACGGCGCCGCCCGAGTCACCGGGCTGGATGACGTCCGACGACTCGTAGTCGAACGGGTAGCCGAAGGTTGCGCCACCTCGAACGACGACCCGAGCCTGGTACGAGCTCCACGTGAACGTGCCGTCCAGGATCCGTCCGACATTGACGACCGCGCTCCCGTCGGCAAGCGGCGCGTTCGCCAGCGTGGGATACATAGCGAGCGCGATCGGCTCGTCGAGGAACACGAGCCCGATGTCATGATGGTTCGGGTTGACGGTCTGGGCGCCGCTCTCCGCCCAGTCGTACGTCAGCGCGGTCGTCGAGACGCGGACCTCGCCATGCACTTGCACGGACCACTTCGAGTGCGTGTCGATGCAGTGTCCTGCCGTCAGCACGGCGCGCGGCGCGATCAGCGTGGCCGAGCACGCGTACCAGGTGCCCGAGGTCCCGCGATCGATGTCGAGAACGGCGGCCTCGGGGTAGTCGACGGCGAGTACGCCGCCGATGATCGGCTCCACCGCGATCGAGACCGGGTCATCGGAGGTCTCGTGGTCCGACGCGCACGCGACGAGGAGTGAAGCGAGCGAGAGGTACCACAGTCGGGAGCGCGGCATGCGTGATTGGAGAACGGCCGCTTTACGCATGACTTGAGGGGACCGACGCGGGATCGTGTGCGACGCCGACATGGACTGTCCGCGGTGCGTCCGGCGAACGTCGACGGGAGAGCTCGGCGCGTACCGGAGCGCCGGTCCCATCGAGTCCCCCGTCGCGCTCGTCACGGAGCCGCATCCCGCTCGGGTGACCGTCATGCGGTGCCCGTCCTGCTCGGGAGCCTTCGCAAGCCAGGACGCCATGAACGCGATCGACGAAGGACGGCGGCAGGCACGCCTCGATGGTGTCGCTGAGCGGCGTGGTCACGACCGCATGACGACGATCCGCTTGGCGGCTGCGAAGAGCTCGTCGAGGACGAGAGGCTTGCTCAGGAGCGGAATCCGCCGCTGAGCGATGAAGGCCACGTCGGTGACCGACGGCGAGCCCCCGCTGAAGAAGACGAGGGAGCCTGCGATGTTCGGAGACCTCGCGGCCAGCTCTTCGTAGAGCCGCCGGCCTCCCCCGTCCGGCATCTGCAGGTCCGAGAGGATCAGGTCGAACTCACGTACGAGAAGTTTCTCGAGCGCTTCGTCGACGCCGGTCGCGAGCTCGACGTCCACGCTGGACTTCAGCGAACGCGCAACCGCGCGGCCGACCGCGACGTCGTCGTCCACCACGATCACGCTACGAAGCCGCGTTCGTCGCCCCCGCGTGTCGGACGTCCGTTCGATCGGAGCGACGGCGGCGTCGAGTTCGATCGACACGGTCGTCCCCCTCTCCCCGGTCGACACAGACAGCTGGCCGCCCATCGATCGCACGAGCCCGATCGACACCGCCAGACCGAGACCTGTACCTTTCCCCTGGGGCTTGGTCGTGAAGAACGGCTCGAAGAGCCGCCGTTCCGTCGCCGCAGACATACCGGTGCCGTCGTCTTCGACATCGACCTCGCGAGCCTGTCCGCTCCGTTCACGGAGCGCTCACGCAAGGCTCACCTAGCCGGCCACGCCGAGTAGGTACGGTGAAGGCATGGGGAAATCGCGGAGCTTTGCCGGTATCGCGCTTTTCTACTCCGCCGCCTTCGCGTACGCGTGCTCGAGCGACGCCCCGCAGTCTCCAGCCGCCACGACGGACGACGCGGGCCCGGACGCCACCCACGTCAGCACCGATAGCAGCGCCCCCGTCCCCGTCCTCGATGCGGGCCCCCTCGTCGACGCCGCCGTGGTCGACGCGGCCCCTCCGCCTCCGCCGAACACGGT